>CAZPUJ010000244.1:0-8632 GCA_964589725.1 uncultured Planctomycetaceae bacterium | reverse complement strand
CGGCGGAATTGCCGGTCGTCAGAAATTGTTTCGCATTTTTGCGTTTCGAGTTCAAATCGTGCGCGCTTGTCATTCAACGTAATCCACTACAAAACAAGAAGTTCAATCAACCGGCGGAATCATTAGCCGGACGCTACTGATATCAACTGGTAGATTGAGTTCTCCGGGACGGATTTCATGTTGCGCAGTTTTCCATGCTGTGGGGTGTTTGCCCAAGTCTTCAAAGTTGGAAACCGTCACAGTAGCACAATCGCCACACCACCGGTCTGTTCGCGGTGACATTCTCACACCTATTAGTTCCAAGGACATCTCGATGAAAGCTATGCTTCGTTGGCGGATCTTTTCGAACCGTGGGTTGCAACGCCGCCGTGCCCAGCCGAACGCCGTTGAATTGCTCGAACCACGCTGCTTGCTGACGCATTACGGCTCGCCGGTTGTGCCCGCTTACAGCAGTCTGCCCGGCGCCAACCAGACGATTTATCTCGACTTCAACGGGCACGTCACCGAGAACACTGAATGGAACAGCTACTTCGCGAACCCATCGATCGATTCGCCGCCATATGACACCAATGCCAATCCTGCATCATTCAGCAGCACTGAGTTGGCGAATATTCAGGAAGCTTGGAAGCGGGTTTCCGAGGATTTCATCCCGTTCAACGTCAACGTGACGACTGTTGATCCCGGCATCGAAGCGCTACGAAAATCCGGTAGTGGAGACACCCAGTGGGGCATCCGCGTGGTGATCACGGCGGACACCGAGGGTTCCGGCGCGGGCGGGATTGCGTACATCGACAGCTTCAATTGGAGCAGCGATACGCCGGTGTGGGTTTACAACACGTCAATCGTTGGGGTTGCCGAGGCGGCCAGTCACGAAGTGGGTCACAGCTTGGGATTGTCTCACGACGGGACCAGCACAGCGAGCTATTACACCGGCCACGGCATTGATGGGAGTCCGACCGAATGGGCTCCGATCATGGGGGTCGGTTATTACGCCAACATCACGCAATGGGACCGGGGCGAATACTTCGGCTCGAACAATGCCGGTAGCGGAGCCAACTACGGCAAGGGGCCCGACGATCTGGCGATCATCACCAGTTACAACGGGTTCGGCTATCGGACAGATGACCACGGCAGCACGATCTTCACTGCCAGCGCCTTGAGTGCGTCCGGTTCCAGCGTCAGCGGCGCGGGGAGCATTGAACGCTCGACGGACGCCGACTTCTTCACGTTCACCACGGGGGCCGGAATCGTCACGCTGAATCTGGCTCCGTTCACGCCCGGTCCGAATATCGACATCAAGGCGGATCTGTACAACGACGCAGGGACTCTGATTGCTTCGTCGAATCCGTCGACGTTACTGAGCGCCAGCTTTTCGCAGACGTTAGCGGCTGGGCAGTATTACCTGTCGGTTGACGGAATCGGCGTGGGCAATCCGACGACCAACCCACCGACCGGCTACTCGGATTACGCGAGCATCGGTCGCTACACAATCACCGGCACTGTCGTCGATCCAGGACAACTGCCGCAATTCACGATCAACAATGTGACAGTCAACGAATCGAGTGGCACGGCGACGTTCACGGTGTCGGTGAGCGGCACGGTCGTCGCACCCGTGACCGTCGACTTCGCCACAGCCAATGGCTCGGCCACAAGCCCCTCGGATTTCGGCGCGACGAGCGGAACGCTCACGTTCATTTCTGGAGTTGCCACTACTCAGACAGTCGTCGTGTCGATTGTCGATGACGCGACGGTGGAAAGCTCCGAGAACTTTTTCGTCAACCTGAGCAACGGGATGGGAGCGACGATTGCCGACAGTCAGGGTCAAGCGACAATCCAAGACAACGATGTCGCCCCCACGATCAGCATCGTCGCGGCCAGTGCCAACAAGAGCGAGGGGACGCCTCCGTCAGCCACGTCCACGCCATTCACGTTCACGGTGTCGCGAACGGGCAGCACTTCCGCCACGGCATCGGTGAATTACACCGTCAGCGGCATCGGCGGATCAAAGACCGCCGCCAAAGCCGACGATTTTTTCGACGGCGTCTTTCCCGGTGGAACGGTCACCCTCGGCAACGGAGTAGCCAGCCAGACGCTGACGATTCAGGTTAAGGCCGACAGCGTCAAAGAGTCCAACGAGAAGTTCCGTGTGACGCTAAGTAACCCGAGTGGTGGGACGTTGGGAACTTCCACGGCGGACGGAACCATCAATAACGACGATGGCGTTCGGCTGCCCGCAGCTCAATCTGGATTCGAACTGCGTCCCTCGGAACTTAACCCCATCATCGCCGATGCGAATCCCGGAGAGTATTCCGCGGAGTCGGCGCTCCAACACGACCATGCTCACGGCTTTGAAGCTGAGCATGTCGGCGGACTGTCGTTCGACAGTCAACCGGCCGAGCGACCGGCAACGAGTCTCGATGCCTCTCGCGGCTTGACCCAACTGCAGAGTCTTATCGCATCGTCTGCCTGGTCGAGTGACCAACCCGTGGAACTTCCGCGACGAAATGGAATCTCGAAAACGGACGGTCAAGACTCCGAAATCTCCGAAGATCGCATGCCGCTCGATTCCGTTCGCTCAACGGACGACGATGGTGAGTCGCCAGACGATGTATTTGCGGGAGTTCAGAATTGGTTGGAGGTCTAGCAAACGCCGCAGATAGGCGGAGTCGTCAGCCTCACGGTAATCGACGATCCCGCTCAGCTCCACACGCATGCGCTCCGCCGAGTTCTCTCGGCAGGAGGAAATGGTCAAGCGATTCAACGTTGAGGCGTCCGCCGTCGCGAAGCTCGTGCATCCGAACACTGTCGAAATTTTTTTCATCGGGGAGGACGAAACTCCGGCGGTGGAAGGATGACCGCTGTCGGCGGTGCATTTCTTCGCCGTGCGACTCGTCGACGGTGAATCGCTGGCTGAACTGCTCGCGCGACGCATGCGGCTGAGCGAGGACGAGACCCTGGCCATCGCCGAGCAAGTCTTGGCGGGAGTCGCGGCGGCGCATCAGCTTGGTATGGTGCATCGCGACATCAAGCCGGGCAACATTCTGGTCGATCGGCAATCTGCCGCTGAAATTCGCGTGAAGTTCTGAATCAATCGACGGTCAATGCCTCGATCCGCCTTCTGTGACTTCTGATGCAAGTGACCGTGACCATGTCCTCCCCTCGCCAAGAACTCCACCGATTGAGAATGGATTCGGACATCCTGCGTGCCGGTAGTGGGTTACTTCAGTGGGACGCGGTCCAACGGTTCGGCTTTATTCAGGAACATCATCGGACTTGGCCAGTGACGGTGATGTGTCGCGTCCTGGGAGTGTCTCCGAGCGGGTTCTACGCATGGCGAACTCGGCCGCCGAATCAGTGGACGCAGCGACGTGAGCAGTTAGGCCAGGAGATCATGGTCATCTTTGAGGAAAGCCACGGCACCTACGGAAGCCCACGAGTCCACGCCGAACTTGTGGCTCGCGGAGTCATCTGCTGCCAGAAGACCGTGGCCAAGATCATGCGTCGAGCAGGACTGCAAGCCACGATCCGACGCAAATTCCAACTCACGACCGATTCGAATCACACCCTGCCCGTGGCCGAGAACTTGTTGGATCGAAGATTTTCCCCATCGCGGCCGAATCAAGCGTGGGTCAGCGACATTATGGGTATTCCGACCAGGGAAGGCTGGCTGTATTTGGTTGCGGTCTTGGACCTCTTCTCGCGCCGAGCCGTCGGTTGGTCACTTGGCAATCAACGTACCAGCGAACTTGTCGTCGCCGCTTTGCAGATGGCTCTCACAGCACGACGCCCGCAACCCGGTCTATTGCATCACAGCGACCGTGGCAGCCAATACGCCTGCCACGACTTTCAAAACGTCCTCACGAAACACGGCATCGTTTGCAGCATGAGCCGCAAAGGAAATTGCTGGGACAACGCCGTGATGGAAAGCTTCTTCGGCACACTGAAGCAAGAACTGCTGCAACAGCGCCGCTTCACAACCCGCGACGAAGCCGAGCAAGCCATCGTGGAATACATCTCAAATTTCTACAACCAGCATCGCCGCCACTCGACCCTGGACTATCTCACCCCAGCCGACTTCGAAACTCGCCACACAGCCGGGGCCATAACAGGCTGAATTCACTGTCCACAAATCGAGGGGAAGCTCACTATGAGTGCCCGTCATTCCGTGGATAGTCTTGTTGCGGACTGCTCTCAGGTCAGGGTTGGTTACACTCTTCTCGGCTGAACCGCTGAGTCGGACCGGACTTGTGGGCGACTGAGTTCAGAAAAGTTGGCCTGGTTCAAGGTAGGGTAGCAGCCCGATCCGCCAAAGCCATGTGGACCTTTGTAAATAACCCATTGGAGCAATGAGTCTTATGGCGAGGCTGGCACGTCAATGACACCGGATGACCTGCTACCCTACGCGGCTGAGCTTTGAACCATGCCGAAAAGTTCGAGTTGTTTCGGTGCCTCGGAGGGCGACATGCGCATTTTTCCCCAAAAGATGCGCATGCGTTCGAACTGCCGGTCCGTGACGGTGAGGATTCGCACCTCACCGTCCGGCGGCACGTTTCGCTCCACTCGCTGAATGTGGACGGCGGCGTTTTCTTCGCTGGCACAGTGCCGGCTGTAGATCGAGTACTGCGTCTGCGTGAAGCCATCTTCCAACAGCATTTTGCGAAAGTTCGTGTAGTCACGGCGAGACTCCTTCGTATCCGTCGGCAAATCAAACATTGTGACGACCCACATGGAACGATACCCGCTGAGTTGCATGATGGTTGCTCGAAGTTGCGAAAAGTCGGCGAGTCGCTCCGCGATTCAATTGTTTCGAGAGTCACCGGGCGGCTTTCTCAATCGGACGGTTTGGGTTTGTCTTTGTCCCGTCAGGGACTCCCGAAAATAGCCCAGCACTTGAGTGCTGGGGATGCGGATGATTTGGTGATTGAAGTCCCGTCAGGGACGACAGAGATCAACGGCCGGCTTCTGTCGTCCCTATCGGGACTTCACATTTCTGCTTCGAACCTTTCCCCAGCACTGACGTGCTGGGCTACTATCTGACGTCCCTGGCGGGACTCAAAACGGCTCCGTGCGAGCGCTTAAAACGGCCGGTTTGCGAGTTCGCTCGACACGACCGCCGGTCGTGAGCGGCGACGCGATGCGGCCCACGAGCGGTTTGTTGACGGCGATGCCGATTCGACGGACTTTGGATCGAACGGCGATTGGACGTATTCTGGGATTTCCAATTGCTCGCTCTCGCCGGCGTAGCACTTCACCAGCGAGGCGACGTAGCGGTGCAACGTCACCATCAACGGCCCCGCTTCGCTGCCGGTGGTTGCTTCTTGGGTTAGCAATTGCAGCAGCGCCGCCTTCGTGATCGGCGATAACTCCGTTTGGCTGAGTCGCACGAGTTCGCGCACGCGGGCGTCCACGAGCGGGCGCAACGGCTCCATCAGATCGTCGGCCAAACAAAACAAATTACTGCGGTTGCAGTGCTGTAATCCGAACGCGGGATGCAGCCCGGCCATGACGATGGCCCGCGCGACGGCGGCTCGCACAATCGAATAGCCGTAGTTCAACAGAATATTGATTTCGTCCTCCCCATCCGCGTTGCGACGAAACGGGAACCGCTGCCGAGTCGTGGTTTCAGAAGTAACCCGAAGCGTGAGCGAGGACGATTCCACGCGGGATGTCCCGACGCCCTCGCTCACGCTTCGGGTTACTTTCGGGGGTTTGAGATCGCCACTCGTTTGCTCATCATCAGGCAACCACGCCGACCAGAACACGCGAGCCGCCTGAGCCTCGTGGTTCGTGACATCGCCCGACTTCACAGTCCGAGCCAATTCCAACAGTCGTGTCCGTCCGGGACTGCCGTTCGACAAGTTGGCCGCCTGAGCGCGAATTTTCGCCTGCACGATTTGCCGCCACAGTTGTTTTCGCAGCGGCTTCGACACGGCAATCTGATCGTGCAGTCGCCAGACCACTTCGGAGTGATCCGACATCGGCAACAGTAACCCAGCGGGAAGATGATTCTTGCCGCAGACGACGACCACGGCATCGTGCTCGACCAGTGCCGCCAATGCCGAGTGCGTGTACGAGACCTGCGGGTGATCGACGACCACCATCCCCAAGTCTTCGCAAGGAATCGTGGAGACCGGCTGGTTCTCCCGCTCCAAGACCAACTGCCCAAGCCGCAACGATAAATGCGCCGGCTCGCGCGAAATCTCGATCGTCCGTTTGATCATCGCGGCGTTCCTCACCAAGGTGGATCGGAATCGCCTCCGTGCGGACGAGGCTCCTTGAAAATCGGCTGACAGCCTACATCTCTCTGCCAGAAACGTCACGAACTTTTTTAGTTCTTCTGGGTCTGGAGTGGCTGGTTGAAACTGTCTGTGCTTTTGGAAGATGGATTTTTAAGGCATTGCTCCGATGTCCAATGGAGCCCGAAGGATTTCTCTGGCCGAGAAGTCTCTGCCAGCGCCTGACACGCAATTGGCAGGTTTCTTCCCAGCAGCACCGGCCTCCGACCGCAGACTTCAACCATTGGACATCGGAGTGATGCCTTCCCAAAATCCACCGTGGAATTGGCACAGGGCTTCTGTGGCAAGGTGCATCAGCCACTCCAGACCCAGAAGAACCGATTTTTTTAGTCGCTTGCTCGGCGAATACGACCGAGGACATCGACCGTCACTTTGATGCCGTCGAAAGTGTTGGGCATTTTGCTGGGACGACCACGTTTGTCCGCCGACATGCCCGCAAAAGTATGCAGCCGAAACCACATTTGCTGACTGGTTGCGGCAGCGGTATCAAATCGACACAACATCTCGATGCCATTATGTTTCAGAAGGACCATTTCGTTCTGGCTGAGCGACATCATGAACTTGGCGTCTGGAATCGTTGGGTGAGTTCGTTGGACTACCGGTTGTCTGCGTTTCACCCGTTCGATGGCGTCAATCATGCTGACGGCGACAAGATCACGTTTCGGTTTCGTTGGAGTGCTGCCGGGCAAATCAAAGAGGACGATGTGATGTGTGTTGCCGGGTTTGACGAATGCTGCCCCTTGTCGAATCGGCCGAATGGATTGGTCGCGTTTGAGTAACCGAACTTTCTTGACGACGTTGGGCTGCGACGAAGTGCGGCCGACTTTGCGAGCCATCAACAGTGGTTCGGTCCAAACTTCTTTCGGAATCTTCTTCGCCGTTTCTGGGTCGATCCCTTTTTCTTTGAGCCGAGCGATCACCAACGACTTCACTTGTGGGTCACGAATGTCTTCAATCATGGCCATCGTGAGCGACTCCAAGGGCTTGCGATACACGAACTCCTTTTCTTTCTCGACCCAGCCGCTTGCGTGGGGGCGCTCGGCTTCGGTAGCACGGTGAAGTTTCGACGTTGGGCCGTAAATCGTTTCTTCGTGCAGCGCGCCGGCGACTTTTCGAGCGACTCGGTGCGAAACGAGGATTGTGTTGACCAACTGCTGGGCATCATGACGGAAGCCGTTCCACGGCGGAGCGAGTTGTTGATCGGTGCCACGCACTCGGGCGAGTTCCTGGAGCCGCTTTCGGTTCGTGAGCGCGATCACCAGCGCATCGACTGCATGATGGCGGTGGTCTTCGCGGTTTTTGAGTTCCAAGCCATCATCGCGGAGCACGCCGTCGAGTCCCCACATGTGGCGCAGTTCATAAGTGCATTGCCCTTTGCT
Organism: uncultured Planctomycetaceae bacterium; assembly: GCA_964589725.1. Lineage (GTDB taxonomy): Bacteria > Planctomycetota > Planctomycetia > Planctomycetales > Planctomycetaceae > CAYSHJ01. Next base: position 957 of record CAZPUJ010000244.1, on the reverse strand, counting down.
CGCGACGATGTCACAGCCCAGGCAGCGGACGTACTCCAACACCTTGCTGGTGATGTAGGCGGTGTCGGTGAGTTGCCGATTCAGAAACTGATCCAACTCAACCGTCGGTTGTTGCAGCTTCAACCGCTTGCCATTGCGGATGTCGATGGGAAGTTTGGCCGCACGTTGCAAGATCGCCTCGAACTTTGCCGGCTCCGTTTCGGCCAACCATTCGTGAGGCGTGCGTTGTCCTTTGCGTTCGTTCTCCGAGCGGAACGCAACGACTTTGTTGGCCAGCGAATTATCGAGGCTCTTGGAGTACGGCAGGATGTGATCGACGTCCACTTCACCGCCGAGCAATTGATGAGGACTGATCGGCCTGCCGGAGTAGAGGCAAATCTCGCCTTGTTCTTTCCACAGGCGATACCGCTCAATCGCGTCATGCGAAACTTTGTAGCCCCAATTGCGAATCTGCTCGGCCGCTTCGTCGCGTAGTCGCTCCCGTTCTCTCATACGGGCGGAATCCTTCGCGCGGGTGAAACTGGTTCCTTTCACTTCGCGAGCCAATTCGATGTGAATGGCGGCTGACTTGCCGTACTCGCGAATGACCGCGTTGACGACTTTGCGAACCTCGAACAACGCTTGTCGCACCAGCGGATTGACGATGTCGTCGGGAACCAACGGCAGGTCGTCACGTTGATGCGGGACTCGCTGGTCGGCACGGAGATAACCCGCTTCGGACAACGCCGACGGCTTCTCGTCGCGGCTTGTCAGCGGCAGGCCCCGCTCCAAATGCGGCAGAAGTTTCTCGATGGCCTCGCGCGAGTAAGCCATGTAGCCCAGCCCTGTGAACGTGGTGTTTTGTTACGTTTGGCGACAGAGGATTCTCGCGGTTGCGACATGCTTTCCGTTCCCCGAGTAGTGGCGTTGGGGCTTTGGCTTCTTGGAACCGCGCGGATGGGATTGGTATTTCTTCAA
>CAZPUJ010000243.1:0-2954 GCA_964589725.1 uncultured Planctomycetaceae bacterium | reverse complement strand
CTGATGCAGCGGGCGTTGTCCGATCGCGAACGCGGTCTTGGCCAACACGCGGTCGCGGTCACGGACGAGGCGTTGTCATTTCTGTCCGAGGTCTGCGACGGCGACGCGCGACGAGCGCTCAACGCGCTGGAGATCGCGGTGTTGAGTGTTGCTCCCACCACGTCCAGGCTAGCGGGGGGCGTTAGCCCCCCGGTCACGTCGAATTCAAGCTCCGATTCGACCGGGGGGCTAACGCCCCCCGCTAGCCAAAAGACAATTGCGACGGTCGATCTGCTCATCGCTCAAGAATCCATCCAAAAGAAAGCCGTGCAATACGGCGACGACGAGCACTACGACGCGGCCAGCGCGTTCATCAAGAGCATTCGCGGCAGCGATCCCGACGCCGCGATTTACTGGCTGGCGCGAATGCTCGAAGCGGGCGAAGATCCGCGGTTCATTGCTCGGCGGATCGTGATCGCGGCGTCGGAGGACATTGGCAACGCGGACCCGCAGGCGCTGGTCGTCGCGATGGCGGCCGCGAACGCGACCGAGTTCGTTGGGCTGCCGGAATGCCGCATCAATCTCGCTCAGGCGGTGACGTACCTTGCGACCGCTCCGAAGTCGAATGCCAGTTACACGGCCGTCGATGCCGCGCTGGACGACGTCCGCACCAAGCGAGTCCTGCCGGTCCCGACGCATCTTCGCGACAGCCACTATCCCGGAGCGAAACGACTCGGCCACGGCGAAGGCTATCAGTACGCTCACGACGCGCCGGAGGGCTGGGTCGATCAAGACTACCTCGGCGTCGAGCGAACGTACTACCAACCCGTCGATCGCGGCTTCGAGGCCGAGTTGAAGCGAAGAGTGGAAGAACAGCGAGAGAAACGGCAGCGACCGAGCGATGCCGTATAGGCGAGGGATCTCGATGAAGAAACAAATCCCAAGTTACATCGAACAACGCATCCGCCAACCGGTGCCGACGAATTCGCGCGTCGTCCGGGGATCAACACCCGTGGTGTCATTCGGCAACGCGCTGACCGCTGAAGTGGCAACGCTTGGACTTAATCCCAGTCGCCTCGAATTTCTTGATGACAAAGGCAAAGAACTTGACGGTTCGGCGCGCCGCCTTGCGACGCATCGGTCGCTTAAACGTTCCGACCTCCCAATCGCGCCTCGAAGAATCATCGAACAGGTATTCGACGACTGTAACGAGTACTTCCAGCCGGACCGGAATCCCTACCGCGATTGGTTCGACGAACTCGAACCAATGGTGAATGCCTGCGGCGCGTCTTATTACGACCGTTCCGCGTGTCACCTTGATCTGGTTCAGTGGGCGACTGACCCAACCTGGGGCAACCTGCCGCTCGTGCAACGAAAGCGGTTGCTCGATGCCGATGCCCCGTTTCTGATCGAGCAACTCCGCAACGAAAACATTCGACTGCTGTTGGTCAACGGAATGGGTGTGTTGCGTCAATTGCGACGCATCATCACAGTCGAGATTCGGGACGTTGCCCCGATCAAAGGCCTTGGACGCCATGATACCCGGATGTTTGTTGGGAAGGTTTTTAATCATGTTCATGTCATCGCGTGGAGCACGAACATCCAATCGTCCTTTGGGGTCAGCACCCCACTGAAAAAAGAGTTGGCGACTCGGGTTCAGCGACTGCATCGTCGCAGGATGAAATGATCCGTTGGAGTCGAGATGTCGCGAACACGCGCTCGGCGCGGAGAGCAAGGATTGTGAAATACGTCGCGGAACTTGCTCATGTGCGCGAAGTCTCGCTGCTTGGCTCGGCGGACTTGGGGTATTGGGCGGAGCGGCTCAGGGTCGAGGGTTTGACTCCGGTGGAACATGCGAGCCGGGCGCGAGTGTTGGTGGTGGCGTGCGACTCGAAGTTCTTCGGCGTGCGGTTTCGGGAACTGAGCTTTTCCTTTTTCGTTCGCCGGCCTGACGCGAGCGAGGGATCGGACGCGGGGCAGTTTGGTTCTCGATTTGGGTGGCACGCCCTGACAAGGGCGTGGAAAACCGCGATTCAACGGGCCACGCCCTTCGATGACTCAGGGACGTGCCACCCAAACCAACCAGCGAGCGAGGGATCGGACGCGGCGTTCTTGGTTCAGGCATTCAACTCGTCGCGGTTCTTCGCGTGGTCGGAGCGGACTTGGTTTTCCACGCCGTACCGCCACGGGATGATCGACGTGGATGTCGGGTTGCCGGCTACGATGCGACTCGGCCTGGAGGGTCAAACCGTTTTCAGTGCCGTGATGTCGGTCGACTCCCGCCATGCGGCGGGGTCGGGAGACCCGCGCCGAGCGCGAGAACCGATTCGTTGCGGAGTTGAAGGTTGGAACGGGCCGGTCTTTCTGCCGGGATGCACACGCGGGAAGGCCACGTCGGGACGATTGTTCTTCGCCAAGATGGAAGGCGAGTCGCAAGTCTATCCGTTCTCATCCACGGACACGTTGACGCTCAGGCCGTCATCCGGCAGTCCGATTCTGCAAGCGTTGATTGACTCGCACTTCGTTGTTGACGAGTGGCTGATCCGGAGAGACGCGACTCACGCCAAGTCGAAGACTTTCCGACGCATGGACGGGCATGAGTGCTCCTCCTACAAACCGTGACTCATGCCGAAGCCTCGACGGCAAGACGGCTCGCCGAATGCGAATCACCGGGGTGGACGCCTGTGCCACGAGACCGAGGACTTTGAAACGTGTCTGCCGATTCTCCTCGCGACAATTTCAGCTTTGAGCTTTCGGCCGAAGCGATCACGCTGCGGATTCGTTGGTTCGGTCTCGCGGTGGGGTATGCCCTCGTCAACGTCCGCCCGGAGTCATCGGCCGCACGCATTCTTTCGGCCGAATGGTTGAGCAACCAATTGGTGCTCAACGGCATCTTGTCGCTGGGTGCCGTCTACGCGATGGCCGACACGTATTGGAGCCTGCGCGGACGAGTGTTCCTCAGTCGCTGGCCGTTG
>CAZPUJ010000242.1:0-6694 GCA_964589725.1 uncultured Planctomycetaceae bacterium | reverse complement strand
TAATGGAGTGCTGGAAGTTGCGCTGCCGCGAGCAGCCAAAGCCGAACCGCGCCGCATTCAGGTGCGCACGAACTGAGCCCGGAAGTTCTTAGCACGACAGCGCACACATCACTTTCCGGTCCCCTCGCCCCCGCATCGGGGGAGAGGGCTAGGGTGAGGGGGCAATGGTTGCTGAGGTCCCCGAGCTCCATGCAACCTGTTACCGAGATGTTCACTCGATGGCGACCACGTATCGACCTCGAAAACCCCCCTCACCCTAACCCTCGCCCCCCGCATCGGGGGGCGAGGGGACCAGACGGCCGAACGTCCCCTGTAGGATTCGTTAGATTGCGAATGCGTGGCCAGCGGAAAACCGTCAAAGGTGGACGTTCTCAGCGCGAGTTGCCACGATCATGCTGGTCCGTGTGCTCGCCGAAATCGTTCACACCGCCTCGACCTGCCGAGAACCCGCGATGTCGCCAGCGTTTGATCTGTCGATGCATGGAATCACTGCCAAGCACGTCCTGCGGAATCCTTCTCCGGCGACGCTGTATGAGGAGGCCATCCGTCACGACCTGGGGACTACGATCGCGGACTCCGGCGCGTTGATCGCCTACTCCGGCGAGAAGACAGGACGCTCGCCCAAGGACAAGCGAGTCGTGCGGCATCCGCAGTCGGAGGGCAACATCTGGTGGGGGCCAGTGAATTTTCCGCTCGACGAAGCGACCTTCATGATCAATCGCGAGCGGGCCAAGGATTACCTCAACACGCGCGACCGGCTGTACGTCATCGACGCCTTCGCGGGTTGGGATCCGAAGTATCGGATGAAGGTCCGCGTCGTCTGCTCGCGCGCGTACCACGCGCTGTTTATGCACAACATGCTGATCCCGCCGAACGACATTGAACTGGCGAACTTCGGTGATCCGGACTTCGTGATCTACAACGCCGGTCGGTTTCCCGCCAATCGCTACACCACCGGCATGACCTCCAGCACCAGTGTGGGCCTCTCCTTCGAGTTGGGCGAACTCGTGATCCTCGGCACCGAGTACGCCGGCGAGATGAAGAAGGGCATTTTCACAATCATGAACTATCTGATGCCCGCGCGCGGCGTGTTGTCGATGCACTGCTCGGCGACGAGCGATCCGCGGACCGGCAAGTCGTCGATCCTGTTCGGACTGTCTGGCACCGGCAAGACGACTCTCTCCGCCGACCCCAGCCGGCAGCTCATCGGCGACGACGAACACTGCTGGAGCGACGATGGCATCTTCAACGTCGAAGGGGGCTGTTACGCCAAGGCGATTTACCTATCGCGAGAACGTGAACCGGAAATTTTCCAAGCTCTGCGATACGGAGCCGTGCTGGAAAATGTCGTCTACGACGATGCTCGTCACAACGTCGACTTCGACGATGCCAGCATCACGCAAAACACTCGCGGAGCGTATCCGATCCAGCACATGCCCGCAGCGAAGATTCCTTGCGTCGCGGGGCATCCCTCCGACGTGATCTTTCTCACCTGCGATGCGTTCGGCGTCCTGCCGCCGGTGTCGAAACTGACTCCCGAACAAGCGATATTCCACTTCGTCATCGGCTACACCGCGAAAGTCGCCGGCACCGAGATGGGAGTGACCGAACCGCAAGCCACATTCAGCCCCTGCTTCGGCGGCCCATTCCTCGTCTGGCATCCGAACAAGTACGCCGAACTTCTCGCCGAGAAAGTTCGAAAGCACAACGCCCAAGTCTGGCTCGTCAACACCGGCTGGACCGGCGGCCCGCCCGGCATCGGCAGCCGCATGAAGCTTCCGTACACGCGAGCCATCATCGACGCCATTCACTCCGGCACATTGAAGTCTGCCCCGGCGGCGACGGAACCCATCTTCGGCCTGCACGTCGTCACGCAATGCCCTGGCGTTCCCGACGACCTGTTGCAACCTCGCCGAGCATGGGTCGATCCCACGGCTTACGACACCTCGGCCCGAAAGCTCTTCGAGTCTTTTGAGAGAAACTACGGAGCGTTTCAGTCGGGCGGATCGATTGGCGTCATCGACGGCTGAAAACCGCCTCAAGACGGGACGACGAGCGCTCACAACTGGCGCTCGACGATGAACTGAATCGCGCGAACTGTTGAATCGCGACATCGGCGGTCTGATAATCGCTCGCGACAACTCGATACCGGGAATCATTGACGCATTGGTGAGGAACGTAATGTCCGCGTCGGAACAGCCGAAGTTTGAATCGACGCGCGTCGAGTCGCCGAGTGACGCGGACATGGCCCAACCTCCGATCGCTGGCGGAGCCATCGCGGAGCCACTTGCTTTGCCAGCGAATTTGTTGCCTCAGCCCGCGCCGGCCGCAAGCGTCGATCTTTCCGCGCCGGCCGAATCGGTCAAGTTGATTGGGCGGTATCGCGTTGAACGACGCTTGGGGCACGGCGGTTTTGGCGCGGTGTATTTGGCGGTGGACGAGGAATTGAATCGTCGCGTGGCGATCAAAGTTCCCAGGCGGCTCGCCGCGGCGCAGTTGGCGGAGTATCGCGAAGAGGCGCAGAAGCTGGCGAAGCTGGAACATCCCGGAGTCGTGCCGATCTACGACATTGGGCACACCGACGAGTTCCCCGTGTTCCTCGTCACGAAGTATGTTGAAGGCGGCACGCTGGCCGAATGGGTGCAACGTGCGCGGCCTGATTTTCTCACCGTTGCGCGGCTGATCGCCGCTGTCGCGGAAGCTCTGCACGCGACGCATCTCAAGGGAATTTTTCATCGTGACATCAAACCCGCGAACATTCTGGTGGAGATGAGTGGCAAGCCGTATCTCGCCGACTTCGGACTCGCGCTCAAAGAAGGGCAGGGACTCGATCCCGCGCCAGAGATTCTGGGCACGCCGGCGTACATGAGTCCCGAACAAGCGGCGGGAGAAGGGCACCGCGTCGATGGTCAGACCGACATCTTCAGTCTGGGCGTCGTGCTTTATGAATTGCTCGCTGGAGTGCGGCCGTTTCGGGCCAGCGAAAAACTGCCGGCACGCGAACGCAACGTGCAGCTTTTGGAATTGGTCAAGACGTTGGACCCGCGTCCGCCGCGGCAGATCAACGATCAAGTGCCAAAAGAGCTGGAACGCATCTGTCTGAAAGCGCTCGCCAAGCGCAAACCGGAACGCTACACGACCGCCCGCGACATCGCTGACGACTTGCGTCACTTCGCCGCGAATCCCGCCGCGCAAGAGGCCGCGTCGATTCGGATTCAAGTGCCCCCCGCGCGGGAACTCGCCACACCGCCGCTCACTCCGACGCCGGGTGCCGCAACCACGCCGCAAGTGATCTCGGACCGCGAACCGCTGAAGATCGTGCCCAAAGGACTTCGTTCGTTTGACGCCGGCGACGCCAGTTTCTTTCTCGATTTGCTCCCCGGCCCGCGCGACCGTGACGGCCTGCCGGAAAGCATTCGCTTTTTGAAGACGCGGATCGAGTCGCACGATCTCGAAGTCACATTCTCGGCGGGCGTGTTGTACGGCCCGTCTGGCTGCGGCAAGTCGAGCCTGGTGAAGGCCGGTTTGATCCCGCATCTCGCCGAGCACATCGTCCCGATTTACCTCGAAGCCACCGGCGACGACACCGAATTGCGTTTGTCGCGAGCGATCCGCCGTGCCTGTCCGGAATTTGGTGACGACCTGTCGCTGACGCTGTTGTTGAAAAACTTGCGGCGCGGCGTCGGCTTGCCCAGCGGCAAGAAAGCACTGATCGTCCTCGATCAATTCGAGCAATGGCTGCACGCCAAACGCGGGCAGACAAATCTGGAACTCCCCGCCGCCCTGCGGCAATGCGACGGCGAGCGATTGCAGTGCCTGATTCTGGTCCGCGATGACTTTTGGCTGGCCATCAGCCGCTTCTTGGAGGAACTGGAAATCCCGCTGCTTCAAGGCCGCAACTGCGCGATGGCCGATCTGTTCGACCCACCACACGCCCGCAAAGTCCTCGATGCCTTCGGAGTCGCCTTCGATCGCGCCCCCACCGAGCTTGCCTCGGTGGCTCGCGGGTTTCTGCACTACGGAACTCCTGCCGCGCCCGGTAGTGCAGAAACCCGCGAGCCCCTGAGGCAAGCTCAGGGCGGAGGCAATGCGACGACCTACCACGCCTTCCTCGACCAAGCCGTCGCCGCGTTAACCGAGGAAGGCAAGATCATCAGCGTGCGTCTCGCGCTCTTCGCCGAAATGCTCAAGTCGAAACCGTGGACGCCGCAGACTCTCAAAGCGATCGGCGGGGTCGAGGGGGTGGGCGTCACGTTTCTGGAAGAAACCTTCGGCGCATCGAACGCGCCGATGGCGTATCGGACTCATGACAAATCCGTGCGCGGCATCTTGAAGGCGCTGTTGCCTGACACCGGCACCGACATCAAAGGCCATCGGGTGTCGGTCAAGCAACTGCAAGACGCCGCCGGCCTCGCGCGCGAACCCCGCCGCTTCGCCGATGTGCTCCGCATCCTCGATCAGGACTTACGGCTGATGACGCCGGTGGCCGACGAGGAGTCGACCGTTGAGAGTCGAGTCGACGATGACAAGCGTGCTGCGATTTCAAATCTGAAATCTCAGATTTCAAATTGTCAATCCGCCTACCAGCTCGCTCACGACTACCTCGTTCCCAGCATTCGCGCGTGGTTGACGAAGAAGCAAAAGGAAACTTGGCGCGGCCGGGCGGCGTTGCGATTGGAAGAACGTTCCGCGCAATGGCATCGTACTCGTGAGCGGCGGCACATGCCGTCGTTGTTGGAGTACACGTCGATCGTGTGCGGCGTCCCAAGCCGCAAACGAACCGTCGAGCAACGACGAATGATGCGCGCGGCAACTCGGCATCATCTGCTGCGCTGGGGTTCGCTGCTTGCGCTTTTGGTCGCGACGGTCTTCGGGATCGAACGTTATTTAGCCGAGCGTCAACGGGTCACTGACAACAAGACGACGACGACTCGCATCAACGATTTGGCCCAGTCGCCGGCGACTGGAGTCATCGTCTACATCGAGACGCTCGAACCGCTGCGTCCGCTGGCGATTCCCAAGCTCCGGTCGATGGTGGCTGACCCGCAAGCCAAACTGTTGCATCGTCTGCACGCGGCCTACGCGCTGGCGGCGTTCGGCGACATCTCCGTGAAACCGGTCCTCATCGACGCGATTCTGGACAACGTCCCGATAGCCGACGGCGGTGAAGCCAAAAACATGGTCGTGGCACTGCGGCAGATCGCAAACACCGCAAGTCTTGGCGAGCCGGTGGGCGTCAGCCCCCGGACTTCCGGCGCGGTTGCCGTTGACGATCAACGTTCGGGGGCTGACGCCCACCGGATCGCCAGAAATTCCGCGGTCAGCGACATCACCGCAAAAATCGGCGACCGAATAAAAGCCATCGACTTGAGCGACGAGGCCACACGCTCCGAGCGGCTGACCATCAAGGTCCGTTATGCCGCGTTGGCGTTGTATCTCGGCGATCCGAGCTTGGTCAGTCCGATGTTGCAACTCGGCTCGGACCCGACCGAGCGGACGGCCTTCACGCTGCGGCTGAAGGATTGGCCGGCGGACCTGTCTGCCGTGCGTGACGTTTTGGCGACGACGACCGATGAGCCACTTCGCTCCGGCGTGGTTGCGGCGCTCGGACGTTTTCCGAAACAGACCATCAGCGACTTCGACGCGCTGTCGTCGGTGCTGCAAGAGTTGTTCGTCAACGCTCCGGACGGCGGCAGCCACAGCGCATTGGACTGGACGCTCCGGCAATGGAATGTCGCGTTGCCAGATGTGAGCGTCCACACCGCCGCTGGGCTTGCCCCAGCGGTTCAAACGTTTCCGCACTACGCCGAGGGTAAGGCGGATTCGGTAGTGCAGAAACGTGTGAACCCCCCTGGCAAGCAGGGGGGCGGGATGTCCTTATCACGCCGCTGGTACACCAACTCCGTCGGCATGACGTTCGTCGAAATCCCCTCCGGCAAGTATCGGATCGGCGAGGCTCCGCAGGCGTTGCAGCCGATCAGTGCGCAGGCGCAGTACGAGCCGCAGTTGGCCGCGTTGGAAGCGGCGTTGAAACAGAAACCAGATGATCCGCAGACGTTGTTCGGCCGCGGAGTCGCCCATTTCCATTTGCAGCATGACGAGCAGGCGATCGCCGATCTGACGCGGGTGATCGAGAAGGAGCCGGCGAATGTCCTCGCCTATCAATTCCGAGCAATCGCGCACGCTCGTCAGAACCATGCGGAGTCGGCCCGCGAGGATTTGCAGAAGTTCGAGGAACTGGTCCAGGACGAGACGTCGACGAAGGCTTACGTGCAAGTGGTGGTTGCGAGTTTCTTGGGTGACGGGAAGGCGGAGCGTGCGGCGTTGGATCAACGGATGAAAGAGCATGAGACCGATCCCACGTGGTTGTACGACGGGGCGTGCGTCTATGCGGTGCTGGCCGCTCGTGCGCCGGACGACGGCGTCACGCGGGGCTATGTGCAACGGGCGATATCACTGCTACAAGCGGCGGTGCAGCATGGCCACAAGAATTTCCAGCACATGGCGAGCGATCCCGACTTGGAATCGCTGCATGCCTTGGCGGCGTTCCGTGGAATCTTGCAACCGAAAATCCCTAGCGTCGAATTCACGCGTCCGGTGTATTTGAGCAATCGCGAACTGACGTTGGGGCAGTTCCTGGCGTTCGCGAACGATCCAAACACACCTGCGGATCAGAAGCCGCAGAAGTGGGCAG
>CAZPUJ010000241.1:0-2850 GCA_964589725.1 uncultured Planctomycetaceae bacterium | reverse complement strand
TCGAACCGTGACCGCGTTCACTCGCTGTTACTACACCCGGAAGTCGAGGCCGCAGTCTTTGAGTCCGATCCGACGGAAGCCCTCGCTGTCGGACTCGGATGCGACCGTTGCGACGTCGCCGTCGTCAGTGCCAATGATTGTACCAGCGCGTCCGCCGCCATTTCTCCCTCCGCCGATGGAGTCTTGCCACTCGTGCGAGCCGTCCCGCCCGAAGGAGCCGCGATCCTGCCGTCCGAATCGCCGCACGTGGAATTGTGGAGCTCCGCCTGCCGCGGTCATGTCGTGCTTTGTTCCCTCGCCGGAGAGACGCTCGGCTTGAGCGACCACCAAGCCCGTGGCGGCCGAGTCGCCTTCTTCCTGAAAGACAGCCTCGTGCTCGCCACCGGCCCCAACGCGTTCTTCCTGTCGCTCAAAGGAATCGACAAGAAATCACCCGCCGCGCGCGAGCATCTACTCCCCGCCGTCGCCGCCGCCTGGTCGATCGGCGTCCCCGTCGAGTTGCTGCGCGACCTGCTGGGCCGAACCGGACTGAATGGCTGAGAAGTTCGATCGAGCCGTTATGGCCGGAATTCGCACGAGCGCAATCGGCTTAATTCTAAAATTCTGCGGAGATTTGCTCATCTTTCTTGAATTAGCGGAAGCCATTGGTCCGAATGTTTAACCAGTGACGGTCAGTGCGACTATGCCGCTTGTAACGCTCCAGAAGAATGAGAAGTCTGGGTCGCCCGACAGTTTTCTCAGAGTGCCGTTGCACGGCACGTCTCATCGATCTGTCACAGTAAAACAAAAAGAAGGGGAGTTCTCCGGTGAGACGTTCCTGCGGCATTACGGTTGGCTTCGCAGGACTAGCCTTGTTCGCGTCCATCGTGGTGGCACAAGAGTCCATCGTGGTGGCACAAGAACAGTCACGGCCCTTGGGAAATGTGGCTCAGGTCTCAGCCGAACCTTCGGTCTGCAATGTGTTCTCCCAGGGCGATTATTGCACCCAGACGGAACCTTGCCGAGTCGCCGCCCGTTCGAGTCAGTGTGACGCCGAAGCTCCGTGGCTGACTGCGGGCAACTGCGGTGGCAACTGCGGTGGCAACTGCTCGTGTTGCTGTGCCGGTTCGTGTTGGTACGTCCAAGCCGAAGCGTTGTTCATGCAACGAGACAACCAGAATGCCAACCAGCCTGTCGTGTTGGACGACGCCAGCCAAGCGGTTTTGTTTTCGACCAGCGATTTGAGTTTGGACGGCGCGGTCGGCCGCCGAAACTTGTTGGGGCGCGCGTTCGACGACTACAGCGCTTTGGAATTCTCGTACTTCGGCGTGTTTGACTGGACGGCTGGGGCGACGATTCGCGGCAGCAATAGCCTTGATATTCCACCCGATCTTGTCGGGCCGGCGACCGACTTCGACAATGCGGACGATATGGCGATCGCTTACTGCACGCAGGTGAACAATGTCGAAGCCAACGGCGTGAGCTACTTGTGCGGCTCGCGTCAATGCGGCGGCGTGGCGATGCTCGCCGGCTTCCGCTACGTCAACTTGGATGAAACATTCAATATCAACTCAATAGACAATGATGGCACGCAAAGCGATTACCGGATCGACGCCGAAAATCACCTCTTTGGTGGTCAACTCGGCTTACGGCTGACACATCGGAGCTGCCGTTGGGGATTCGATTCAACGGGGAAGGTCGGGCTCTTTGGAAACGCCGCGAACCAGCGGCAGTTCGTCGGCGACAATGGCAACACGACGGTTCTCCGCAACACGTCGTCGAGTCAAAGCGTCACGAGCTTCGTCGGAGATATCAACGCCTCGGTCGCCTATTATCTCACCGACGTCTGGAAGATCCGGGCTGGCTATAACGTCCTCTGGATGGAAGGACTCGCGCTGGCTCCCAACCAACTCGACTTCAGCTTCAGTGCCGACAGCGGAACCGCCGTGAGCACTGGCGGAGGTGTGTTCCTTCACGGTGCGAACGTGGGTCTTGAGGCCCGCTGGTAAGAAATGAACAGTCAGGACGGGGGCGTCGGTCGAGCGACGGAATTTGATCGCCGCCGCCACAGCCGCTGAGTCCATGCCTGCTTGTGCTCGAAGACGGCGAGCGATCGCGCGGCCAACGAAAACGATGCTCCGCCTGGCCAGTGAACGGCTTTGGACTTTGGCCTCGCTGTGTCAAGCACCGGCCACCAGAACGATTGACTCGGCAGAGCCGGCAACACGAAAACCACGTCCGTCGGCGAAGAATTCAAAAGCATCAACATCGTCGCGCCGGTGATCTGCCGACCATGCTCATCGACTTCGTCGATCAAGTCGCCAGCCAGTCGCATGCCAACGCACCGCGCTGTTTCCGAGTGCCAGTCGGCATCGGTCATCTCTTTGCCGTTCGGAGTCAGCCACGTGATGTCACGGACTTCGCTGCCGCGAATCGAGCGGCCTTGGAAAAAATGCCGTCGCTGAAACACCGGGTTGTCGCGCCACACACCCACGACGCGACGAGCGAATTCCAAGAACTCCTGCTGCCACGGTGAAAGCTCCCAGTTCAGCCAACTGATTTCGCTGTCCTGGCAATAAGCGTTATTGTTACCGTGCTGTGTGTGGCTCAGTTCGTCCCCGCCGCGAATCATCGGCACGCCCTGCGAGAGCAACAGCGTCGTCAGAAAATTTCGCTTTTGACGCTCGCGCAGCTCTACGATCTGCGGGTCGTCGGTCGCGCCTTCGACACCGCAGTTCCAACTGATGTTGTGGTTCTCGCCGTCGCGGTTGCCTTCGCCATTCGCGTCGTTGTGCTTGTGGTTGTAGCTCACGAGGTCTTGCAGGCTGAACCCGTCGTGCGAGGTCACGAAATTGATGCTGGCATACGGCC
>CAZPUJ010000240.1:0-15039 GCA_964589725.1 uncultured Planctomycetaceae bacterium | reverse complement strand
ACGCTGGTCGTCGATGCCCTCGACGTGATCAAGCCTTTGCCGCAACCGCGAGTGTTGGATGTCGGCACCGGCTCCGGATGCATCGCGATCTCGATCGCTGTGAATGCTCCGTCGGCTCAGGTGACGGCGACCGATCTGTCCGTCACCGCTTTGGCGATCGCTGGACAGAATGCCGAGACACTCCGCGTCGCCAACCGAGTTCGGTTTGTGCAGGGCGACCTCTTCGCCCCGTTGACCGAGGGCGAGACGTTCGAGCTGATCGCCAGTAACCCGCCGTATATCGTGGCCGCTGAGATCGAGACGCTTTCGCCGGACATCCGTTTGCACGAGCCGAGATCCGCCCTTGATGGTGGCCCGGACGGGCTGAGCGTCATTCGACGGTTGGTGACCGAGGCTCCGAGTTTTCTCGCGTCCGGCGGCCACTTGCTGCTTGAGATCGGCTGTGAACAAGCCGACACCGTCACGCAACTTCTGATCCAGGACGGCCGCTACGAAGGCATCACCGTCCTGAAGGACTTGGCCAAGAAACCTCGGGTTGTCCGAGCCGCCCGAAAAAGCTAGAAGGCCACCGAAATCGGGCCGTAAATTGCCAATTTGCAATTGTCAATTTGCAATTTGCAATTGCCTGACTTCAGCGAGGGTCCACGGATGGACATGTTCGTGATTCGCGGCGGACGGCCACTGGCGGGACGAGTGCGTGTTGGCGGAGCGAAGAACTCGGCATTGCCGATCATGGCGGCCGCGCTACTAGCCGATAGTGAGACGGTGCTCCGCGACGTGCCCGATTTGGTTGACGTGCAAACGCTCATCGAGCTGTTGCGGACGTTGGGCCTGCAGATCGAACGCCGCGCGGATCGGTCACTGGCGATGCGAGTGATCGACTCGCGCCCGTTCGTGGCCGATTACGAATTGGTCCGCAAGATGCGAGCCAGTTTCTGCGTGCTCGGCCCGCTGCTCGCGCGGCGCGGTCGAGCGTGCGTTTCGCTGCCCGGTGGCTGCAACATCGGCGATCGACCGATCGAGCTGCATCTCAAAGGTCTGCGAGCACTCGGTGCCGACATTCGCGTCGAGCGCGGTTACGTCGTCGCAGAGGTCAAGCGGTTGCACGGCAACCATATTTATCTCGGCGGGCCATTCGGTAGCACCGTCACCGGCACATGCAACGTGATGTGCGCCGCCACGCTGGCCGAAGGAGAAACGATCATCGAGGCCGCCGCATGCGAGCCGGAAGTGGTCGATCTCGGCAACTTGCTGAACGCGATGGGGGCGAAGATCGACGGTTTGGGAACGCCGTTCTTACACATCGAGGGAGTCGAACGTCTGACCGGCGTCGAACACACGATCATCCCGGATCGCATCGAGGCCGCAACGCTGATGCTCGCCGCCGCGATCTCCGGCGGCTGTATTGAGATTGAAAACGTTCGCCTGAATCACCTGACCGCCGTCGTCGAGAAATTGCGCGAGATCGGCGTCCGCGTTGAACTGACCGACACCACGTCAACGCCGGTCGGACGCCTGAATCAGATCGATGCGCTCATCGGATCACTGGAAACGAACACGGAGGAAACGAACACGGCGAGCGGGGGCCGGCAGGCCCCTGATGGCTTCGAACATGGACACGACACCGATGGACCGTCAAACGCATCAGGGGGCTTACGCCCCCCGCTCGCCGGAGGCATGACCGCCGGAGACATGACCGATGACTCCGTGATCCGCGTCGATGCTCCGCTTGAGTTACGATCGGTCGACGCGACTGCACTGCCTTATCCCGGCTTGCCGACCGACGTGCAGGCTCAATTCATGGCCTTGTTGTGTCTCGCGCGCGGAATCAGTGTCGTCACGGACAAAGTCTTTCCCGACCGCTTCATGCACGCTTCGGAACTGGTACGATTGGGTGCGTGCATTCGTCGCGAAGGCCCGAGCGCCATCATCAGCGGCGTCACTCAACTGAGCGGCGCCTGCGTGATGGCGTCCGACCTGCGAGCCAGCGCCGCCTTGGTGCTCGCCGGTCTCGCCGCCGACGGCGAGACGGTCGTAAAGCGCATCTATCACCTCGACCGCGGCTACGATCAGCTCGAACGCAAGCTGAATTACCTGGGCGCCGACATCCGCCGAGTCCCCGATGACCCTGCCAACATGCCCCGCAGCCTGCATCTCGCCGAGGAAGTCTGCGTCCCGCCGATCGCCGTCGATGCGCCGCACTTCTTGGCACGACCAACGAAACAGGCCGACTCCGCCAACGCTTCGCCCGCGTCGGACGAGTAGACTCTAAATATCCCCGTCATCACGTCGGCGGCTGACCCGGTCCTACTTCGGGTCAATCCGCACGCCGAGCTTTTTCAGTTCCTCGACCTGAGCCTTCGCGGCGTCGCTGAGTGGGTTCTCGGCGAGGTATAGCCGCCAGTAGGGGGCGAAGCGTTGTGGACCTTCAGCGTCGGCTTTGGCCATCGCGACCAGCGGAGCGAGATCAGCGATTTGGTTTCCGCCAAGGAATGTGAAACTCAACTCGGTGTAGCCAGACAAGGCCGAGAGATCTTTGATCTTGTTGTTCTGCACGTTGAGATTCTTGACCCACTTCACACCCTTTAGCGGACTGATGTCCTCGATCTGGTTGTGCCCCAGATACAACATCACCAACTTTTCCAGTCCGGCCAGCGGCTCGACCGAAGTGATCTTGTTCTTGGTGAGATACAAGCTCGTCAGACTTTTTTTCAGGCCCGCCAGCGCATCCACTTTTTCGATTTGGTTCTCTTCCAATTGCAGGTATTGCAATTTTTCAAGCTTCGCCAGCGGGGCGATGTCCGCGATTTGGTTCTTGGACAAGTCGAGCGATTGCAGGTTGCTCAGCCCGGCCAGCGGGGTGAGGTTCACGATCTTGTTGCCCGACAAATTGATGAGCGCGAGGTTCGGACACTTCTCCAACCCGGTCAGGTCGGCGATTTCTTTCTTCTTGGATTCCAGGAAGAAGACATTCTTGAGATCTTCTTCCTTGAGCGGTTCTTCCGCCTTCTTCTTCAGTTCGGCTTTGAGCGCCGTTTCCAAATTCTTGTCCGGCACCAGCGGCTTGTCCTGAGCGGACGCGGTCGACGCCGCGAACATGAACAGCCCCAGAGAACCGGTACACAGCCACGTCAGAATGTCTCGTCGCGATCGCATCGGGTTTC
Organism: uncultured Planctomycetaceae bacterium; assembly: GCA_964589725.1. Lineage (GTDB taxonomy): Bacteria > Planctomycetota > Planctomycetia > Planctomycetales > Planctomycetaceae > CAYSHJ01. Next base: position 11,875 of record CAZPUJ010000240.1, on the reverse strand, counting down.
CTCCACGTCGAAAATCGTTGGGTGAGCGGTTGGCGGTATTGCGAGGTCAGCAGTCTAATCCTCAATCAAGCGACCCCGCCGACCTTGCGTCGGCGGTTTACGGGTTTTTGCACTACGTTGGATTCACTCGAAGACATTGTGTAAGTAGTGCAAAAACCCGCGAGCCACTGAGGCAAGCTCAGTGGGGGCGTTGTTTGAAGTCTAATCAGACACGGTCGCGGGCTGTAGCGACAGCGGATTCAGATGACGTGGCGCACACCACCAAGCATTGAAATCCGCCGTCGGCCGAACGGCCGGGAATCAGCTCGCGCGTCTCGACGACCTTCAGCGACGGTCGGAAGTGGCAAACCGCTTCGATCACAGCAGTATTCTCTTCCGGCTCGATGCTGCACGTCGAATACACGATGCGGCCGCCCGGACGCACGCGGTCGCTGGCGGCGAGCAGCAAACGAATTTGAAGGCGCGACAGTTCTTCAATGTCGTCCGGTTCGATGCGCCAACGAGCCTCCGGCCGTTTGCCGAGCACTCCCGTGTTCGAGCAGGGGGCATCAATCAGAATCGCATCGAACGGACCGAGCGGAATGTCCGTCCCTTCGAAGGAAACCACTTTTGTCTCAACGATGGAGATGCCCAACCGGCGGCAATTGTCCTCGACCAGTTGCAGTCGCTCGTCACGCGTGTCCGCGGCCACGATGCGGCCCGTGTTGTGCATCAACTCGGCGAGGTGCGTCGTTTTCGTGCCGGGAGCCGCACATAAGTCGAGCACCGTTTCACCCGGCTGGGGTGCGAGCAGTTCCGACGCTCGCTGAGCCGACTCATCCTGCACGACAAACCAACCATCGGCGAAGCCCGGCAGACGGTCAACACGTGCCGAAGCGATTGGTTTGTGGCCATCGAATGTCTTGTCCTCGGGAGTCTTCAGACTTCCGCGATCCCTCTCCCCGGCGGGGAGAGGGGACGAATCAGAAAGCCAAATCGACGTGGGCAACTCGCCGAGGCGAGTCGCGACACCGGCAGTGGCGAACGCGGCCATGACGGCCTCTCGATCAGTCCGCAAGCGGTTAACTCGCAGGCAGAGCGACGGTGGCGTATTGAACCAGAATCCCAATCGGCATAGCTCAACGAAATCGAAACGCGAACCCCAACGCTCGACAAGCCACGACGGCAAGCTGAACGCCTGAGACACGTAATTCTGTGGCCGCTGTTCGGGATCCGCGAACACCGGCTGATTCAAACGCCGGTAGCGGCCCTGTGTCGTCGGCAGCGAATTGGCCGCAGGCTCGCGAACCGGAGTCGAGACCAGCAGCCGACCGATCGATCGCAACACGCCGTTCGCAAACGAGACCCACTCCGGTCGCCCGATCCATCGCGCTAGCTCGACCGTCTCATCGACCGCCGCGTGCGATGGGACACCATCACATAGCGCGAGCTGATACGCGCCCAGACGCAACAACGTCCACAATTCGGCTTGAACTTTATCTCGCGGTCGCGAGACAGCTATTTGCACCAGCGTGTCGAGCGTCGCTTGTCGACGCACGACGCCGTACGTCAACTCGGTGGCGAATCGACGCTCAATCGGCGGCAGTTCCGCTTGGCTGAGCAATCGCGACAAACGGTCGTTGATGAATTCGTCCGTCGACCTTGCCCCGCCGTCCATTTCCATGTCCCCCCCTTCCGGAGAAGGGGCCAGGGGGGGTAAGGAGTGTTCCAGCAACGCCGCGAGCGCGACCTGCCGAGCCGACTTGCCGATCGGCAGCGACGGCCTCGAAGGCACAGACGTCCGATGCGGCGCGGGCCGACGACTCTGCGATGAACGATCTCGATTGGGCGGTGACGGTCGTTTCTTCATCGGCGTCCGCACAGCCTTTCGAGATCTTCAAAGAAACGCGGATAAGTCTTCACCGTACAATTCGGATTCGCGATCCGAATGCCCGACGCTCGCAAGCCGACCAGCGAGAAACTCATGGCCATGCGGTGATCGTCATATGTGGCAACAGTCGTCGACTGTGGCGTGCCGGGATGAATCGTCAGGCCGTCCGGTTGCTCGTCGGCGTGCAAGCCCAGTCGTCGCAGCTCGGTGACGACGGCGGCGATGCGGTCGGTCTCCTTGTGACGGACATGCGCGATGTTGCGAATCGTTGTCGGCCCGTCGGCGAACACAGCGACCGCGGCCAGCGTTTGAGCCGTGTCACTGACCGCGTTCATGTCGATGTCGATCCCTTTGAGCGGTCCGCCGCGCACCGTCGTGCGATCTTCACGGATCATTACCTCACAGCCCATCGCAGCGAGGGCCTCAACGAATTTCAGGTCGCCTTGCATCGACGAACGGCCAAGCCCAAGCACCGTGATCTCGCCTCTGGTGATCGCGGCGGCCGCGAAGAAGTAGCTTGCGGCGGAAGCGTCCGGCTCGATGTCGTACTCGGTGCCGACGTAGCCGGTCGGAGGCACTTTGAGAATTGCGACTCGAGAGTCAATCGCTGCTGAGCCGCGATCCACCGTCGCACCGAATCGCTCCATCACGCCGAGCGTCATGTCGATGTACGGTTCTGAGACGAGTTCGCCGATGACGTGCAATTCGATCGCCGACTTCGCACACGGCGCGGCCAGCAGCAGCGCGCTGAGGTATTGACTGGAAATGTTTCCCGCGAGGGAGGCTTGACCACCCGGCAATCCACTCGCCACGACATCCACCGGTGGGCAACCACTGTCGGTCGCGCAGCACACGTTCGCCCCCAACGAGTTCAACGCCGTCACGAGATCAAGGATCGGCCGCTGCCGCATGCGTGCATTGCCGTCGAGGCGAAAGCGTCCTTCGCCGACGGTACAAGCCGCTGTGAGGAATCGAATGCTCGTGCCGCTGTTTTCCAAGTACAGTTGGGCCTCAGGAGCCGGAAAACGTCCGCCACCGCCGACGAGGTGGACTGTGTTCGCGACCGGGTCATGCTCGACTAACACGCCCAATCGACGCCAGCTTTCGAGCATCACTTGCGTGTCTTGGCTGTCGAGTACATTCGTCAATCGTGATTCGCCACCAGCCAAAGCCGCGACCACAAGCGCTCGATTCGTGAGGCTCTTTGACCCCGGCGGTCGCACCATTCCACAAAGCGGGCTGTCGACCGGATGCACTTCATAAGTATCTGATGCCACTGATCTCGTTCCCAGAAGTAAGCCACACAAGCCCGACGCGCCAGCGAGGGAGTTTTCCCCATGATCCCTCTGGCGCGTCGGGCTTGTGTGGCGAATCGGTCATTCGGATTAGGTTCAGCGTAGCGACCGTGAGGAACGCCGTCGAACCAGCCTGTTGCCTTCCGATCGGCACATTCCGCGTGTCGCGCAAGTCGGACGTTCTCGGCTCGATTGCGACGCCTGACAGGATCAGTTCGCCAAACGGCTGCCTCGCTGCCGACCGCAGAACCCCACCAGTTTCGCCAATGCGACCCTGTCGACGAGTCCGATCTCAAATCTTCAGATCTCAAATCTTCAACCTCCAATCAGACCGACATCATGGCTGCTCGCGTGTTCTTCCTGATCGGGTTCATCGGTTTGTTCGCCGCCGCCTGGAATTCCGACCGGCCGCCGACTGCCGTTCCCAGGTTGGCGTCGAATACACAGCGACTGCCCGAGCGACCGTCGGTTGTCGACGAAGTCCAACAACCGATGATCGTCGCTCAACTTGGCGACGCGGTCGCGGTCTCCTCCGAAACAGACTTCTCTCACTGCCAATTGCCTGAGGGAATCGCCGCCGGCACCTATCGAGTTATCGACAAAAAGGGCCGCGTCGGCTGGATCTCGCTGCCGGCGGGCAAATTCGTCAGCGCGATTCCGCAAGACATCTACGTCAGTGACTCACCGCAGGACCGTTGGTACTTCATCCGCGTCGAGTCGGCTCCGGTCATCGCGACGCGTCGTGCAGGCGAATCAGTCCTTCGCTGACCGTCGGGTATTGAAGCCGCATATCCAATTCCTCGCGCAGCCGGCGATTCACGCACCGCTTGTTGAGTTGCTGCCGCTCCGGCGCGTCGGCTGCCAACTCCGCAAACCGCGGCGGTGGAGCACCGACTCGTGCCGCCAGCGCCGAGTAGTACTCGATTCGTGGCAACGGTCGGTCATCGCAGACCAAATAAGTCTCGCCGCAGTGGCCTCGCTGTTCCGCCGCGAGTACCGCTTGAACGGCATCGTCGACGTGGATCAAGTTCAGCCACGCGGCCGGATTCCCGGACAACGGCTCGCCGCGTTGAAGCTGCTCGATTCGAGTCAAAAATCGCCCCGGCCCATACAGCCCCGCGAGCCGCAACACAATCGCCGCAGATTTCTTGTCCGGTCCCCTCTCCCCCTGGGAGAGGGCTAGGGTGAGGGATTCGATCAACGGTTGATGCCGGTTCTCAACACAATCCTCCACCACCCCGACACCCTCACCCGGCCTGCGGCCACCCTCTCCCCGAGGGAGAGGGATGAGCGCTCGCTCGAAGAACCGCCACACGACCGATTCGGCCTCCAAACAAATGCGGCCGCTCTCTTCGATCGGTTCCGTCGGCGACGCCTCATCCACGAACGAGCCATCGTTCTGCTCGTACACGCTCGTGCTAGAGATGTGGATCAACCGCCGGCATCTTGAAGCGATCAGGCTCAACACATTTCGTAGACCGTCGACAGAGACCGCGCGCTTCGACTGCCCGCTGTTTCGATCAAACCCAACGGCGTAGAGTACGGTGTCGACATACGGCAGTTGCTTCAGGGAGTTCGCCTGCAACACATCCCCCACGATCGGTGTGAGGCCGAGGGTTTCGAAGCGGCGCGCATGCTCCGCCGATCGAGTCAACACGCAGACATCATCGCCAAGTCCCTTCCACTCGCGAGCAACGCGTTCGCCAAGATAACCGCAGCCGATGATGAGCTTCCGCATAGCGTCCCCATGGTAGCTCAATTCGCCAGAATTCAGCACGTCGATTGCAACCTTGCTCCCTCTCCCCCGCATCGGGGGAGAGGGTTGGGGTGAGGGGGTTCGTGGGCCGGTGGAGCGCTCGGCCCCTCACCCTATCCCTCTCCCCCGCGGCAGGGGAGAGGGGACAAATTGCGCGCACGGCGCGCATAAATTGCAACCGAAGACTCTTAACTGCGACGAGTCGCCGTGCTCCAAAGCTGTCCCATCCTCCGAGCCGCGGCTAACATCCGAGAAGGGGTTCCGACCCCGTCGCTACGACCTCTGACGGCTTTCATTGACGAGGCAACTCATGATCGGCAGCAGCGATTCACGCGCGCGAGTGTTGGCGTTTGATTTTGGAACCGGCGGCCTGACGGTCGGGCTGTTCAACCCGCACGAGAACCATATGGAAGGCTTCGGCGGCGCAGGTTACGGCAACCTCCAAGACCTCGCCGACCCAAACTGGAAGGAACAAGACCCGCGCGACTGGATCAAGGCGATTCCCGTCGCCATGGCCGAGCTGCGCCAGGTCACGAACTTCGACGCCGACTCGGTCGTCGGCATCGGGATCGGCGGGCACATGCACGCGCTCGTCGTGCTCGACGCGAACAATCAGCCGGCGCTCGATGGCGAAGGTAAACTGCTGTCCGGCGCAATCATGTGGGACGACCCGCGCGGCGAGAAAGAGGGCAAGAAACTCTCGAAAGAACTGGGCGAGCCAATTGCTGCGCGGATGACGGCGTCTCGCATTCGCTGGTTCGCGGCGCATCATCCCGAAGCCTGGAAGAAGGGGGTCAAGCGAGTCTGCGTGCCGTCCACGTTTGTCACGCTCGAACTGACCGATGAGTTCGGTGTCGGTCCCGGCGACGGGAGCGGCATGTTCGGACAGTTGGATCGTAAGGGGTCGTTCGGAAATAAAAAGCTCGACACCGTTGATCGGGAGCTGCGCAAGCGAGTGCCGAAAGTCGGAGCCGCTGGCGACGTGCTCGGTCGGCTGAATGCTCGCGGAGCGGAACTGCTTGGCCTGCCGCAAGGAGTGCCGGTCTCGTTTCCGGAAGGAGATCAACCGATCGGTATGGTCGCGTCCGGCTGCGTGGACGGGCGAGCGTCGATTTCGTTGGGGAATTCGGTGGTGTTCAATGCCGTCGGAAGCCAGCCGGTGCTGAAGAAGCGCGGCTTGGTCGATTCGTTCCGCACGGCCGACAACCGGCATCTCCTCATGACCTGCATGACCAGCGGCTGTGTCGTGTACGACGAACTGGTTGATTGCTTCCTCGAATGCGCGCAGTCGTTTGGTCAGAACACTTCGCAGGCTGACATGCGTCGATGGCCAGTCGGCGAGACGGGAATCATGACACTCCCGCAAATCACATCAAGAGACGACATCCGCAACTGGCTGACGGCCGAAGCCGAGAAAGTTCCTCCCGGCTGCGACGGCCTGCTGGCCTTGCCGTTCTACAAGGGCGAGGGTGTCTTCAAACAACCGAGCGCGTTTGCATCGTTCCTTGGTTTCCGCGACCGCAAGCACGGCGCGAACGGCGAGATCGTCTCCGACGCAGCCGCGCTGAAGGCCGGAGTGTTCGCGCGCGCGAGTCTCGAAGCCACGGGTCTGACGTTGCGAGTCGGCTTTGGCGAAATGGGCTTGAAGTCGCTTGATCAAATTGTGGTGAGCGGTGGCGGCTCGCGGAATTCGCTGTGGCCGAAGATCATCGCCGACGTGTTCGGAGTCCCCGTCGCGAAACCTCAAAACGCCGACGAAGCCGCGACTCGCGGCGCCGCCTACCTTGCCTGGTTCATGTGCCGCCGTGAAGGCGGCGAACCACTCGCGCTTGACGACTTCCTGCCACAATACGTCCAACTGACCGACCGCGTCGAACCGACCGCCGAACACACCAAGCTCTACAAAAAACTGCTCCCGCAGTTCGAGAAGGCACTCGATCGACTGACGCCGCTGTATGAGGCAAAGTAACTGCGTGTTTGTGTGATGCGGCGCGGCTGATCCGCTGGTCCCCAAGCTCCGCTTCGCGAATGATGGTGTCGTTGGCGGACCTGACTTCGACCGGCTTTGGACTCGCGAAGCGGAGCTTCGAGGAACGAGCGGAACACGAACAAGCCTTCGGCGGCCCGGTGAAGGTCATCGAGGCGGTATCTCCCAGATCTCGACGTTCATCGGCCGGTCGGAGGGATCCGGATCACCTTCCCCGTAGATGTGACTCCCTGTCCGGTAATAAACGGCCAGCGTTTTTCCGTCGGGGGAGAACTTCCAACCGTAGTTCCCCCAAGTCTGCCCGGGTGACGGAATCGTGAACAGCACGCGGGCCGTGGCCGGGTCGAGCAACTGGATCTCCAAGAGGTATCGCGTCTCCGAGCCGGGGTCGAAACGCTCGTCCCGGCCCTCCAAGAGGGCGAGCCATCTCCTGATTGTCGCGCTCCACGGAACTGGTCGCGCGGTCACCTCGCTCCGAACCGTCAGGAGGACGAGCCATCGGCCGTCCGGGGAGAACGCGGCCCCGCTCAAGCCCGTCACGTCGAAGCGACCGCTCTCGCGCAGCGAGGGCAGGTCGTGCAGCGCCACGGCGCGGGGTTTATCCGTGCCCCTCTCCCCTTGAACGGCGGCGTATCGACCCCCGTCCGGAGAGATGATCACTTCGCCGGGCCCCAGATCAAGCCGACTCGGCGGCAGCGTGGTGAGGTCGAAACAGTAATACTCTTCCCGTTGGCCGATCTGCGGGTTCATAGAGGGGAGCCCATTCGGGAAGAGTCGCTTGCCATCCGGGCTGAACACCGGCCCCCGTGAAGACAAGCCCGTCCCCTCGGTCTCAATCGCCCACCTGCGGCCGTCGGTGAGCTCCCAGAGGGATTTCTCCCCGTGCTCGCACGAGGCCACGAACCGGCCGTCGGGGGAGAAGACGATGGGCCAGAGACCCGGCGTCCGGTCCTTGAGTTCCGAACGGAGCCGACCGCCCTTTGTGTCCCAGAGCTTGGCCACCGGCGTCCTCCAATTCCGGTCGCCCGTGGCAAGGATCTTACCGTCCGGGGAGAAGAAGAGGGGTCGGCCGCCGTCCACCACGGCGATCTCCTTCCAAGCCGGGATGTCCCAGATCTTCACGCGGGGCAGACCGGGGTTCGTGTTGCGCGAGATGTCGAAGTGACGTCCGCGCTCGATGAGTATCTTCGACGTCGTCACCTGCGCGGGCAGCCGCTCGGAGTTGTCCACGAAAGCCAGCAAACGGCCGTCCTCGGAGAGCTCGAAGCTCCCTTCGTCCAGGTGCTCGGCGACGTCGGGGAACGAGCCCCGGGGCTGACCCGATGCCACGTCCCAAGCTTTGACATTATGCACAATCAAGGGCAGGGAACGATCCGACATCACTTGGGCAAAGAGCAGTCGGCTGTCCGGCGTGAACACCGGCTTGCTGAGCAGGATTGTGGGGGGCGCGCTCAAGACCGCCCGAACCTGGCCTGTGCCCGCATCCCGCAACCGATAACCCTCCGCACCGGACGACACCAGAGACCGGCCGTCGGGCGAGAAGACGACGACCCGCGCATCCTTCTCCTTCCAGGAGGCCCTGAGCCGCGGAGTTGCGTCGGTCCGAGTGACGCTAACCAAGGTCATGAAGACGAGGAGAACCACGCTAACCAAGGTCATGAAGATGAGGAGAGCCAAAAGAACCCGGCGATGGCGGCGCATGATCTCTCCCTGGTGCTACGGCATGACTCGTTCCGGAGGAGCGAGTTGACGGCCTCGGGTTCAAGCGCCTGTGCTCAGCTCGCTCGACGCTCCCCCATCCGGCCATGCTAGCACGTCTGGGCCGAGTGCGACGAATGTGTGTGTTGTCGGCAAAATGTCCTGAGACGCTCAGGATTTCAAGCCGGTGGTGCCACTTTGTGAGTGCGGCGAATAAGTGAGGTTCCTGCCGTCTTCGGCTGCGTGCGGTCGATCTCGAATCAAATTGTTCGAACGATCGTGTCTCGCGAGAGGCAGCGAGGGGCTTGTTTGAATGGCGGCTTGCAACTATGGTCAGAGTGCATGGACTCTGAAGAAGTCATCGCCATTAGCGGGGGTTGAGCGAAGCGATAAACCCGGTTGCTGTCGCTGCAAATTCACTGACACTCACGAAATCCAGGTGCGAGGATTTCAGCCCCCATCCAGCTTGCCTGGATGGAGCGAACGATGGTGAGCTATAGAGCAACAAGCATCCCTGTCCTCAAACCCCATCCGCCTCGTGCGGATGGTGAAAACGATCACGGTGCGGCGAACGCCAAAGAATCTGCTTCACCATCCAGACGAGCTGGATGGGGTCTGCGGCGGCGAGTTGTTGCCGTGTTAGCACTCCATCTTTGGATCCATCCAGGCGAGCTGGACGGGGACCAAGACAAATAGATGGAATTCGTTAGTGTCAGCTAATTCGCACCCCGGCGGGGTGGCGGGGTTTGTTTCAACCGCTCATCTCTCTGCGCTAGACTGCTTCTCGAAGACAACGATGTGCTGCCACGGCAGGACGCCGATGGTTTTGGTCCACTTCAGGTGAAACTCCGGGAAGTTCATTTCTTTCTTGACCTGCTCCTGGGTCATCTTGTGGACGAGCTTGATCGGGACGTCGGGGTCTTCTTTCCGATACTCCACGAACGCGCAACGGCCGCCGGGCTTCAGGGACTTCGAGATGTCGAGCATCATCTCGTACGGGAACTCCAGTTCGTGGTACACGTCGACCATGATGGCCAGGTCGACGGACGCCGGCTTGAGGCCCGTGGACTTGATGGCTCCTTTGACCGGCTCGACATTCGTGATCTTCAACTTTTTCAAGTTATCGCGCAGGCGGTCGAGCATTTCTTGCTGCACGTCGACGGCCAGCACTCGGCCACCGGGGAGAATCTTTTCGGCCATCAACACGCTGATTACTCCGCTGCCAGCACCGATGTCGGCGACGACCATACCGGGCTTCAGGTCCAATGACTTGATCAGCAGCGAGAGCTTTTCTTCCTTCTCGCGGACTGCCCGTTCAAGCCATTCGGCTCCCTGCCCACCCGGGCCGAAACCCATCACGTGAGCGATCTCCCGCTCAAGATAAAACTTGCCGATACCATTCGGGTCGTGATCTTCGCGGAGTTCGTAACGCCCGTTCGAGGTCGGATCGTCGACAGGCTTCGGCTGGTCACTTCGGGCCAGAACCGGCAGCCAACCCGCAAGGACGAGCAGTCCCATCACGCGCTGAGAAACACATCGCCACGGGCACATCGGCAGGCTCCGGTAATTCGAGGGAACGAACTCTTTCCTAACGCGGGCTTCCCCCGCAACCTTGCTCCCTCTCCCCCGCATCGGGGGAGAGGGCCGGGGTGAGGGGGCTCTCTTTAGATGCCGTTTGACCGTTCGGCCCCTCACCCTAACCCTCTCTCCCGCGGCGGGGGAGAGGGAACCAATTGCGCGCACGACGCGCATAATTGACAACCGCAGACTCTAAAAGACATCCGGCCTACCCCACAAAGTAGCTATCTCGTGTCGCAAGATGTAGCCCAAATCGCGCGACAGCCATCGGTTGACGAACGGGCAGCGACCGGCGATTGTGCCGCTCGGTCGCCAACGACGAAACTCCAAAATGAATCGCCGTCGGCGGTCGAAGGATGTGGCTGATGAGTCTGATCTGGCGAATCGTGCTTTCGCAAACCTGGCTACCGCCGAAGGTGCGTGTGCACGCGGCGAATGCTCTCGGTTCGGCCAGCGGAGCCGGTGTCATACTGGCGTTGGTGAAAGCGCGAGCGTGTGGTGTTCCGAAAATCGTGGAAGCGGCCACCGCGTCGCTACGAACGGTTGGCACATCGGCCGTCGCACCGTTGCTGGCTCGGCTGGAAAGCCACGTGCCGACGGAGCGGGCCGGAGCGGCGGAGGCACTGGGGTTGCTTGGCAAGGATGCGCGGCCGGCGGTCCCGGCGCTGATCGCTCGATTGAACGATCCGCAAGTGAGCGTGAAGCTGCGAGTCGCTGAAGCTCTCGGCCGGATCGGTCCCGGCGCGGTCGAGGTGATTCCTGCACTCACCAACTGGCTGAAAGACGTCGAGCCACGCGTCGTCGAAGTTGCGGTGCGATCGCTTGGCGGCATCGGCCAGTTGGCGAAAGACGCCTTGCCGGCCATCGTCGATCAGGCTGCCCATCGCGACCAAGGAGTTCGCGACGCCGTCGCCGAGGCTCTTCACAGGATCGGCTCGCTGTCGCGAATTTTCGTGCCGAAGCTGGTCGCTCAGTTGAATCACTTTGAGAGCGACATTCGCGAATCGATCGCGCGAATGTTGGGCGCGATTGGTCCCGACGCGAAGGTTGCGGTGCCCGCGCTGGCGGCGCAGTTGGAAGACATCGACCGTGCGGTCCGAACCGCCTGTGCGACAGCTCTTGGCCAAATCGGTCCGAATGCCGCCGCAGCCGTCCCCAAGTTGATCGAACTCTTCAATGACAAAGACTGGGGTGTGCGCGAAGCAACCGCACGAGCGCTCGGTCACATCGGCCCCGCCAGTGCCGCGGCCGTACCTGCACTGATCAAGCAACTACAAGACGACCGGGGCAGCGTGCGACTCGCCGCGCTCGAAGCCCTCGCCTCGATCGGACCCGCCGCCGAGCGTGCCCGCGAAGCCATCAGAGCTCGCGCGACGGACAAGTATCCGGCCGTTCGCGCCGCCGCACAGTCGGCACTCGAGGCGATCGGCTCGTCGTCGTAGCTGAATTCGCCAGAATTCAGTGAGTCAGTCGGCTACCGTCTGAATTCTGGCGAATTCAGCTACGACGAGCCGCCTGGGCCACGGAGTGCCATTCGCCACGCAGCATGATCGCCTCGACGGAGCCGGGGAACGTGACATCCTCAAACGGTGACCAACCGCATTTCGTGAACAGCTCCTCCCGGCGAATCGTGTGCGGACGCGAAAGGTTGAGCACCGTGAGCGACGCCGTGTAGCCCGGCTCGATCCACC
>CAZPUJ010000239.1:0-2835 GCA_964589725.1 uncultured Planctomycetaceae bacterium | reverse complement strand
GAACGTGCATCTGCTGGCCAAGGGCCTGAACCCCGACGATGGAGGGGCGGAGATGACCATCTTCGATACGCCCAACAATGGCGCGGTCTTCTCTGTCGGCTCGATCTGCTGGCCCAGCAGCGTGCCGATCGACGATCACGTCTCACGCATCACCGCCAATGTGCTGCGACGTTTCTTGGATTAGGTTTCGCTGCCTGTCACCGAGGATTCGTCTTCTCGCACTCACCACGACCGGCTATATCCCGCTCGCTAGAATGTCTCACGGATGGCCGCGCTTGGTATCGAACCGCACGCCTCGCGAGACAGGAGACGGATTTCATGGACATGGATGTCGTGATCTTCGGTGGCGGAGCGGCCGGGCTGTGGTTGCTGGATGAACTTGCGCGCCGCGGTCAAACCGTGGTGCTGTTGGAAGCGAACGCTTTGGGGACCGGCCAAACGGTCGCGGCTCAAGGCATCATCCACGGCGGGTTGAAGTACACGTTGCAAGGGATAATCACGAAGTCCGCCACCAGTATCCGCGAGATGCCCGCGATTTGGCGTGACTGCTTGGACGGCCTCCGCGAACCGAATCTCAGCGGAGTGCGACGTCGCTCGGACAGTTGTTTCCTGTGGCGAACGGATTCGCTCACTTCGCGACTTGGATTGCTCGGCGCTCGTTTCGGTTTGAGAGTCGCTCCGCAAACAGTCGCGGCGGACGAACGGCCGGAGTTATTGCGAGGCTGTCCGGGAACGGTGGCTCGATTGCCGGAGCAAGTGATCTCGGCCGTCAGCTTCATCGAAGAGTTGGCGAAGCGGAATCGGGACCGGCTGCTGAAGGTCGAGCGGGAGCACGTTGACTTTCGGGTTCATGGTCCGGGGCATGTCAGCACGATTCGGCTGCGAGCCAACTCTGCGGACGAATCGCTCGAAACACACCAACCCGACGCGTCAGCGAGGGCACCGCGTCTCGGCCCCTCGCTTGCGCGTCCGGCTGGCGTGAACAGCGACATCGAACTTCACCCGCGTTGTGTTGTCTTCACGGCGGGCGCCGGCAACGGAGCATTACGTTGGAGCGTCGGACTGTCGGACGAGGCGATGCAACGGCGGCCATTACACATGGTGATGCTGCGAGGTCTGCTGCCGCAATTTCAGGGACACTGTGTGGACGGAGCGAAGACGCGCGTCACGATCACATCAGATGTCGATTCGGCTGGCCGAACTGTGTGGCAAGTTGGCGGGCAACTTGCCGAGGATGGAGTGGCTCTCGACGACGTGAGCTTGTTGAAGATTGCTCGCGACGAACTGCTGACAGTGCTGCCGCGAATCGATCTGTCGTCGGTGGAATGGAGCACGTACCGAGTCGATCGCGCCGAAGGTCGCAAGTTAGGCGGCAAGCGGCCCGAGACGGTGCAAATTTGCCGCGAGGGAAATTGCCTGACCGCGTGGCCGACGAAGTTGGCGTTGGTACCGCAGTTGGTGGCGGAGTTGTGCGAAGCGCTCGTACCCCCCCTGGCCCCCCCTTCGGAAGGAGGGGAAATAACCGCTGACGTTGCGGGAAAAACGGCGGACGCAGACGCATTTCGGGCATGGCCGCGGCCGGATGTAGCGTTGCCGCCGTGGGAGACGGCCGCGCGGTGGCTGAGTGATGACGCAATTGCGAATTGGACACGTCCGGTGTCGTTGCCGAACGCGGCTTGAGTCCGGAGGACAGGGGATGCAGTCGCGACCGTTCGGACAAACCGGCTTGCGCGTCACGCCTCTTGGTTTTGGCGCGTTCAAGATCGGGCGCAACGAGAAGTTCAAGTATCCGCAGCCGTACGATCTGCCGGACGAGGCGACCGTCGAGCGGCTACTCAATGGCGTTTTGGATTTGGGCGTGAATCTAATCGACACCGCTCCGGCGTACGGCTTGAGCGAGGAGCGGATCGGTCGCTTCCTGTCGCAGCGGCGCAGTGAGTTCGTGCTGTCGACAAAAGTGGGTGAACGGTTCATCAACAGCGAATCAACTTACGATTTCTCGGGCCTCGCCGTGCGAGCCAGCGTTGCCGAGAGTCTGCGACGACTGAAGACCGAGGTCATTGACATCCTGTTCGTCCACTCGAACGGCGACGACCTGACGATTCAGCAGCAGACGGACCTTGTACCGACCTTGCAGAAACTGAAATACGCAGGCTATGTGCGGAGTCTGGGGTTTTCCGGCAAGACGCCAGCCGGCGCGGCAGCCGCGCTTGCTTGGGCCGATGCGGTGATGGTCGAGTATCACCTGCAAGACACGTCGCACACCGATGTCATCTCCTCGGCGGCAGAACGAAATGTTGGTGTCGTCGTGAAGAAAGGGTTGTCGTCCGGACATCTGCCAGCCGCGGATGCGATTCGCTTCGTGTTGTCGAATGCGCACGTCGGCAGCCTGATCGTCGGCGGGCTGAATCTCGATCACTGGCGAGCGAACGCTGCGACGGCAGATGGCGTTTTGTTCTCAGCGAAATGGCCTGCGTTGGCTGCGGACGCTGGCAGCGTCGGCCACGAAATTCCGATGATTTGAGTCGTCCGCGCGAGCCTATCGTTTCGAATCTTTGCTCTTGCCGCTGTTCCACAACAACCGATACAACCCGGCCTTTGCGAAAGAACTTGCGACAGCGGCCAGGATCTTCAAGCATGTCGAATCAGAGCAAACAGTCCGCCTCCCCTCCGGTGAGCCCTCCCATGTCGACTGGCGAATCGGGTGACAATGTCGAAAAGGTCCGCCAGCGAATCATTCAACTCGCGCGGGAGATTGAGGAACAGTCCCGCTCGAACATGCCGCCGCAGCAGTTCTTCAGCGAGGTTTTGAAACGCGTTGTCGGCGCGGTGGGT
>CAZPUJ010000238.1:0-11392 GCA_964589725.1 uncultured Planctomycetaceae bacterium | reverse complement strand
AGCGTGAATTTGTCCGCACCAAAGAACTTGCCGTACCGGGGCAACAACGGCATCACGATGCCGAAGCCCAGCAGATCAATGAAGACGGTGATGAAAATGATCAGCAGCGGAGCTTTCGAAGCTTTCGTCACGGCAAACTTTCTTTTTCGTGGCTGACGCCGCCAGCGTCCGATGCCGGCTGCGTCAGCCACGGATTACCTTTTCACGAACCACCACGCCAGCCAGCAGAGCAGCGGGAACAGCACAAACAACACGCCGTAAGTCACAAACTGCGATCGAGTGTGATCGGGCCAACGTCCCATCGTGACATTCAACTTTCGGCGGCGCGGAGTTTTTTGGCAGGACGGTTTGGCAATCCGTCCTACACGGAATCCACATTGTGACCGCGGCCCCGGCAGACTCAATCGAAGCGGACCATGTTTTGATAACGCTTCGTGCGAAGCGTCAGTCGTTCGCCACAGCCGGGCTGGAGGCGGACGGTCAAGCGGCGGTCGTTCACCGGAATGGTTTGCTCGTTGCGCGTGACCGACTCACACTGATGCTCGCCGTACGCGCCGGTCTGCACGATGACCGTATGCGGATCCGTCTGACTGACGTTGACCAGAATCACACCAACTTCATCAGCCGTCAGCTTATCCACCAGAGCCGCGACGTCCTCCGGCAATCCGGGACCCTGCCGTTCGGCGTCGAAGTATCGCAGGCGAGCGTGCAGCGGAGAACCGACTTTGCCGGGATGCAGACCACCCAGCGTCAATCGAATCAGGCTTTCGACCGAACAGGGATTGAGATGCATCGCGTCGTCGGAAAGACGAGTGTCCGGTGTGGACGTGTCTGCACGCAAGGCCGCGACGCGCGAGCGGACTTGTTCCAGATCGGAACGCAATGCGAGTTCCGGGTAAGTCGGACGACGCCCGGACCAGAATGCGATCCCCGGTTCACCACGCACGCGAGCGATGTCGTCGTCGCGCATCGACCAGTACGCGACCTCGACCGCTCCAAAGTTCCACGGGCCGGGTTTGTAGTCAAACCAACCCTCGTCGCCGAACATGTGCGGCGTGTATTTCTTTCCCTCGACAATTTTGGCATTGGCGTTCACGGCGTCGATCTGTTTACGCCAAACATCGACGTACTTTTGATCGCCCGTCAGCAGCAAGGCGTTTCCGAAACCAGTCACACCTAACCGCACCGTATTGCGGTGGACCTTCTGGCCGGTCACCGGATCGGTCACGGTGAAACCCCAGCCATAGACACCGCCGTACCACTTGCCGCCGACTTCGCCGCCGATCTGGCCGTCGCGGCCGATGTTTGACGGCAGAATGCCGTTGTTTGCCGCCGCTCGGTCTGACCACGCATCGACGTACTCCAGCAGCCAACGTTTGTAATGCTCGTCGTGCGTGAGCGCAAACGCATTGAACGCCAACGACGTCGTCAACAAATTCTGCGGATGATCACCCAGGATGTCGTTGTACTCTTCGAAATGCTTGAGCATCTCGTCGTAAGTTCGCTCGCCGTGACCGGGCCTGAAGCGGCCTTCAACCTCGATCGGATCGCCCGCCCAATCCAGAGCCGTGGCCTTGCGGAGCAGCGGCCCGCGACTGCCGTTGAACATGCTGCGGATGAGTTTTCGTTCGGCGTCGTAGTTCGCGTTCGCCGTTTTCGCGGTCGGATTGTCGGGCGACGGGACGTAAAGGTCCGCGAAGCGTCGGACTCGGTGTTTGAACTTGTCTGGCCGCGGATCCGACAGCCCTTGCAGATTGAAGACGGTCAGCCCCTCACCGTTGTGGAGCCAGTCCATCATCACGGGGAACTCTTGGTAATACATGCCGTCGCGAGCGAATTCGACATGCGTCGTCTTCGCCGCCGTGTACTGCCGCAAGTGCCCTTCCCAGGCTTTGAGGTACAGTTCGCGCACCACGTCCGGCCCGCCGAGCATGTGTAACAGCGGCCAGTCGTTGACGTTTTCAATGGCATCATCCGGCCCGTCATCCCCGCCCCAACGCTCGACGCATTCCAGATAGCCGCGCTCGTCGAAGTACCGACGGAAGAATTCCTGGCACGCGATCGTGTTGGCTTTGAACAAATCCCGTTCGAGAAGTGCCCATGCCGGCGGCGACATCGGAGTGTCAATCACAACGTCAGCAGCGAACGTGAATGTCGGAGTATGCGAGGCAATTAGCAGCGTCAGGAGAGCCAACACAGTCTTTGACAACATCGGTGCTTACTCGGCGGTCGGGGTCGGGGCGGAAGACGAGGCAATTCGGCATCAGATTCTGACGAACTCCAACAAACGCCATTCAGCCGATGACGTCCTTATCTGTCTCCGGCACAGCGTCGCTGTCCGGGTCGAACCATTCAGGCTTGAAGACAATCCGTTTCCTGTACTTCATCGCCAGGTTCGAAGTCAGAGCCATGATAGCGTCGGCCATCGCGACAGTGCCGTTGCAGCGCAGGCCGCCGTCCTTCGGACCGGCGTAAATCTTGTTGCGGACGCAATGGCAAAAATGCTCCATCTCTTCGGTGTACCCACGGCTGATTTTCTCAACAGTCGCTCCAGCCGATGCGGCTCCGGCGGTGGGGGCGAGACTGGCACTGGCCGAGAGAACCGGGCCGCCGTCGTTGCCGTTGATGACGTAAAGCCGCTGCTCGACGCCACCGCCGCCCGTGTCCGGGCTGGCTTCTTTGTAGAGCAACGCTTGCTGTTCCGTTTGGACCATCAAGGTGGCTCGGCTGCCAAAGACCGTCTCGCCGTACGGTTCCAGGCGGTTCGTGTTGAGGGACGAGTAAGTCACAATCGCCACGTCGTCCGGATTGTCCTTCGCCTCGTAGTGTGGGCCGGGAAACTCGAAGGTGACATAGACGTGGTCGTCGATCTCGCGTTTGTCCTTCTGTTTGTCGTCCGAACCGACTCCCTTCACGCCATAGAAATTCTTGCCGCCGTAACCGCTGCAAGCGATCGGCTTGACCTTGCCAAGAAAGATGCTGCTGGCATCGAGCTGGTGACTGCCGAGTTCGGCCATCAAGCCGCCACCGGTGCTGTTGTAGATGCGCCAGTTGACGAGCTGCTCAACGGAGTCGTAACCATACTCCTTGATCTTGTCCTTGAGCGCGGCCATGTCCTGCGGATCAATCTTTTTGTTCCACGAGTCGCGGCCGGGGAAGCTGTTGTTGCGATGCCACTGAGCGCGGATGTGCTTGATGTCGCCCAGCAGCCCATCCTTGATGATGCTGTAAGCGTTCTCGTACAGCACGCTGTAGTGTCGCTGATGCCCGACCGCCAGCAGCAGGTTTCGCGACTTGGCCTCCTTGATCATTTCTTTGCATTCGGGGATCGTCTTGGCCATCAGCTTTTCCGTTAGCACATGTTTGCCCTTGGCGAGCGCCTCCATCACCAGCGGCTTGTGTCCGACCAACGGCACGGCAATGACAACCGCCTCGACACGCGGGTCATCCAGCAGTTTGCGGTGGTCATCGTAGAGTGTGATCGCCGTCGCCTTCTTCTCGCCGAGCTTCTTGATGAGGCCGACTCGGTCGTCGTTGCCGTCGCCGTGCAGTGCGCGCATTAAGTTGGTCGGCCGGATATCCGCGACGGCGATGATGTCCATATATTCGGGCGGATGCTGCGTCAGCAGTACCGAGCCTTCATCGCCGGTGCCAATAAAGCCAACTCGCACCGGCTCCCCCTTCAGCTTCTCGTAGCCGAAGTAATACGCTCCGAGTCCCGTCCCGGCCGCTGCCGCTCCCGTGAGGAATTCCCGCCGGCTGAACCCGACCGCCTCGTTAAAGTTGTCCTTGCCAAGTTGTTTCTGCTCTGGAGTGAGTTGCATGATTTTCTCCTTTGTCAGTTTTCAGACCGCCAGTGATCCGTGGTCAGTCATCAGTATTGTCTCAGTGTGCTTCTTCGTGTCAAAGTGTCTTCATTTCGACTTTGATGGCGTTGCTGATCCACATGAATTCGCGGGGCTTGGATCACAGCAACTCGTCTTTTTTCGGCCGCAGAATTTCGAACACAACCGGTCGAGGCCGAACCATTGGCCGGTCGGCAGCGCTGCGATGGCCAGCAGAGCGATGATTTCGATAAAGTTCTTGTTGACAATGAAGCTGTGCTCCGGGCCGGGAGCCTCGGGGACGCCGGGCCACGGGGGCATCGAGAGGTAGAACATCGTCAGCATCACCGCTCCGCCGAACGCGGCGAATCGCGTGCAGCAGCCGACGAGCAGCAGCGCACCGAGGATTGTCAGGCCCCACATCGTTTGCTGGTTAATGCGGTCAACCGGCATGGACGGCAGACGCACCGGGCCGCGAGCAAGTTGCTCTGGCGTCAGCAGTTTTTGCGCCGAGACTTTCAGTTCCGCCTCTAACGCCTTCACCGGGCCGACCAGTTTTCCTCGGAGTTGTTGCAGTTCGTTCCACTGCTTCTGCAAGTGCTCGCGCGGGAACTGCATCGCCGATTGCTTGTTCGCTTTGGCGAGGTTCTCTTCGTAGCGTTGCAGGTTGTTGCGATAGATTTCGATATCGCCCAGCCGCTTCTCGTCAATGGTCCCTTTGTGCTGCGGGTACTCACGCCCGGCAATTTCCGGGTTGCCGATCAGCGTTGCTCCGAGCTTCTCTTTGACACCGATGTTCTTCGGATCGGTCGCGTTCTTGTAAAGTCGGTTGACTGCATCGCGATATTTCTTCACCGACTCTTGCTGTTCGGCCGCCGCTGACTCGTTCAGCTTCGCCAGATTCAGTAATTCATCCCGCTCGGCAAGCAACATGCGGTTGCTGCCGGGACAGATCAACCGCTTCGACTTTCCGTCGAATATCGCGACCTTCGCCAAGCCCTTCGGGATCGAGACGCCCGCCGGCAGAGCGGCCAATTCGACGCGAAAGTCCGATGCGCCGTTCAGTAGCCGAGTCAAATCTTTCTTCTGCACGTCGTCCAAGACGTAATGAGCTTCAAACCGCGCGGCCCAGGTGTCCCACTTGGCCGCAACCGTGTCTCGGTCCAGCCAATTCAGGTCATCGGGATCGCCCGTCATCTTGCGAAACGTCTGCCGAAACGGCCCTTGAGCGTTCTTGAGATATCCCTCGGCCGACCACGGCGTCGACGTTTGCAACGTCTCAAACTTCCACAAGCCTTCGTACAAAAACTGCCAGCCGATCGAGAGGCGCAGAGCGACAATTAGGGCGATGGCGACACCACAAGATTTTTTCGAGTCAGTCATTCGTCATTCCAAAACAGGACGTCGGCTGGGACGCCAAGATTGATCGGCTCCAACCTCCCGCTTTTGGCCGGAGGCGGGATGAGCAAAGCCGAAACTGCGGCGTGATTAGAGCAATATCTTTCGGCTAATTCGACTCCCCCGACGAAGAACGCGGTGGAGAGTGCGTCGGCCTCGGCGGCGGTTGGGGCGAGCACCGTGACCGACAGCATGTCATCGACCGGCCAGCCTGTGCGCGGGTCGAGG
This sequence comes from uncultured Planctomycetaceae bacterium, assembly GCA_964589725.1. GTDB lineage: Bacteria > Planctomycetota > Planctomycetia > Planctomycetales > Planctomycetaceae > CAYSHJ01. The sequence continues at coordinate 5,942 of CAZPUJ010000238.1, read as the reverse complement.
ATGTGGCCGTATCGTTTCCCCTCGAAGCGAAAATGTTGTACGGCCGTGCCGCTGGTCGCGAGCGCTTGATCGCGCAGCAAGATCGTGCCGAGCCGCCGTTGCGGCAGCAGCGGATTCCGTAATCCGACTGGCCAGCCAAGCAAGCCGTTGTGTCCGCCTCGCGCGAGCACGCTGCTGTGTCCACCCTGAATCAGGCATTCGGTGAGGTCGTGCTCGACGAGAATCTCCGCCACGCGGTCCAAGGCGTATCCCTTGCCGATACTGCCAAGGTTGACTTCGATACCAGGCCTATCGAACGATATGGACGTGTCAACCGATGACTCTTGGTGAGCGGGGGGCGTTAGCCCCCCGGTTGCATGGGAGTCTGTCGACGCGCCACCAACCGGGGGGCTAACTCCCCCCGCTCGCCTGTGCGTGACGTCAATCGCGGGAAACGTGACGTGTTGCATCCCGGCCAGCGACAGCCGCCCGGCCAACTCCACTCCAGTCGGCAGACGCACCTCTTGCCGGCACTGCCGCCACAGAGCGATCAGCGAGCCAGACGTCGGATCGAAGCAGCCGTCGGTCTCACGCCAGATCTCGCGAGCACGGCACAGCAGCTCGAACAAGCGTTCCTCAACCTGCACCGGCCGAGACGCCGCGATTTGGTTGAGCCGCGATAGTTCAGTGCTCGGCCGATAGATGCTCATCTGGTCTTCGAGCAGATGCACGGCATCCAAGGCCTCGCTGGCCCAGCGCAGCGGCTGCCGAGGATCATTCTCGCGAATCGCATTGAGGATCACGGCGAAGTCTGTCGCCATCGCGGAAGTCACCAACCGAATCGTCGCCCCGCTAGTTGGTTCGCGACGCGGTTCGTCGGCGTCGCCGAGAATCGCATCGCCCGTTGCTTGGCCAACAGCGACGATCTCATCGCGCAGAGCACGTCCAGCAAGGAAATCACGGCGGTTGGCGATGGGGTCGGACATGTGAAGTGCGACAATCTGAGTCGTCGTTTTTCAAGACGCCCTGATTTCCAGGGCGACGTACGAATCGAGTGCGGCGGCGCGGCACGAACCGTTTTGAAGAGCGGCGGTTCCTACCGCCGCAGTCCAAATCTATCGTTCGCGCCACAAAACGTCGTCCGAAATCGCGAGCCGAGCCTGAGCCTCGACGATGTCTTTCTTGAACCGGGCGGCGTCAACCGGATAGCCAGCGGTCGGCTTGAGACCGGGGACACGCTTGATCCAGAACTGATTGAAGACCTCCATCGAAAGTTCGCGGACGTACTTGCACACCAGTGAGGCCAGCGCGACCGGAAAGTTGGCTTCAGCCTTCATCTGAAATCTCAGCTCACTTGAGCCAACTCGGTACACACTTCGCTCGCGTGACTCGCCGACGGCGAAGATCATGCGGTCGTCGAGCACCTCGGCCAACAGATCGTCGTAACGATTCCGGCCGCCGTGCTTGTCGCAAATCACGAGCGTCGGCTGTTCGTCGTCCGGGTTCCAGACCGAGCATAGCAATTTCAAACTGATCCGCGACAGCGCGAGAGCTTTGTTGTCGCACTCTCGCACCAGCAAGTTGAATTGCTCCGGCTGCACGATCTCGCTGCGAATGGCCTTGAGTTTAACACCGGATCGACGGCAGCAGTCGAGCCAGTTCGTCGCGATATCGCCAATCAAGGACGCATCGACTTCGGTCGGCAGCACGAGATCACGATCGACGAGCCACGGCGACAATGCGTCCGTAGAACCGACGCCCACGTCCGTTAAGTCGGACGTAGGCGTCCGACCTTCTTCGGCTGCGGGCGACGATTCGAAATCCGAGTTTTGAAATCCGAGTCTTGAAATTCGGTTTAGCATCTCCAATGTCTTTGCCAGCTCTGCCAACGTCCTTGGCAAGTGCCCCATCATCCGCAGCGCGCTCAGCACCGACTTCTCCAACGCCGCCAGTCCCTTCCCCGGCGAGTAAACCTGCTTCGAGTCTGCGACTTGCAATTTGAGCGGCTCTTTGGTCGGCGCCTGCTGGGCGACGTCCGCCATTGCGGCCCACAAATCAAATTCGCGAGGTGCGCCGGGCACTTCCCAAACCGTGACCGTCACGACCAACGGACCCAGATTCGGCCCGTATCCGGCTTCGTCCATTCCGAGCAACAGACCCATCGAGGCATCATCCTTGGGACGCCGAGTGTGCTTCGTCGCTCACGACTTTCGCCGACGGGAACGCTTGGCGGGCGCGCGAGCCGGCGGCGAAATACGCAGCTTCAATCCTGGCAACGACGTCATGTTCTGGATTCGGAGCGGGCGACACGTACAACCTCCCGAAGATGACCTCGTAGTCGTAGCCGGGACGATACTCGGCGTGTTCCAACTCGTCGTCGGTGACGAGTCGGCCGTGACTCTTGGGGCCGAAGCGAACGGCGCTGGTCAGCATCGTCTGATCCTTCCGGGAGAGTGCATTGACGGGATCGTGGGAGTCTAAACCCTGAGACCTCCACGTCCAGTCTCCCCACGAGTCATTGGGTCTGTGACCGAGGCGTCTCGCGTCGGCACGAATGCGAGACGCATCCGACACCCGTCATTGAGCCATCAGTCGGCGAACGTGGGCCGCAACTGCCCTTGCGACCAACTGATTGCCCGCGCGGTCCACATGAATGACATCGCGCGGCAGGAATCTCTCGACCGCCCAGCGGCCAGTCGCCTCGAAGAGCGGCACGAGGTCCACGCACGGTACGTCGGCCTCGCGAGCAACTTGCCGCATCGCTACTTGATACGGCAGACGCCACGTCGGCTGGTCGAGTAATTGGCGTTGATCGGGCCAGACAATCAAGACGACTTCGCAATCCTGTCGTCGGCAGACATCGATCATCGCGTGCAGGTTGTCGGCGAAGTCAGACAAGCTCACACGCGGCGTCCAGGTCGCGTTCGGTTCGATGTAGTTCCAACTCACCTGCTCGGCCCAGCGAGATTCCTCGTGCGCGGCTTGCTGGTGAGCCGACTGCATACGCTGGGAATGCAGCCAACGCCAAGCTCGACTGTGGTCGAACCACGAGGTCGCTGCCGAAGGTCTCGCGAGCTGCGCGTGTTCCTTGTCAGCTAAGCCGTCCCAGCGCCAGCCATCATTGTTGCCGAAAGTGATGACCGCGAGATGCGGACGCCATTTCGCTAATTCCGCCGCGAGCCGTTGTCGTCCCTGATACGAGGTGTGGCCGGGGATGCCGGCGTTGAGCACCTCCACAGCATGGGAAGTGGTGGCAAGACTAGCCCGACGCGCCAGCGAGGGATTGATCGCCTCGTCGTGATGCGGTCCCTCGCTCGCGCTTCGGGCTAGTGTGTTGATCTGGTGATCGGGGTTGGGCAGTTCTTTGTCGAAAAGCGTCTGCAACTGATTCGGCCAGGCATCGGCGAAGTCCACTCCAAACCCGAAAGTCGTGCTGTCTCCGAAGCACAGCACTCGGAAGCGATTGTTCGCTTCCGCCACTGAGACTTCGCGGCTGCGCATCCGCTGACTGTTGGACATCACGCCGCCCCACCACGTCCCGCGCTCTGACGGAGCAATGATGTTTGGTTTCAACCGCCAGAAGCAATTGGGGTCCGGCTCGAAAATGCTCTGTCTCGGCTGGCTGCCCAGGAACACGATGATCTGTTCAATCTGGCGAAATCGCCAGGCGATCTCGAAGTCCGACACGAAACAGCGAATCACCAATTCGGCGAGAAGCAACAAAGTCACCAACGGAATCACGGCGAATGCACACCGTTTCCCGAGCGTCAGTTCTTTCCGGCGGGGACTTCTGCAAGCATTGGTCTGCTCCCCGATGGTCGCATCGCGAAAAGAGCCCCGCCGCATTTCTCGAAAGGTCGACACTTCCATCTTGGCACTCCGCCGCGGCACAGACTGTTGCCGCTTCGCCAATCGGTTCGCACTTAGAACCGACTTATAATCGGCTCAGACGCATTGGCCCAAGACGGCTTTCTGATAGCGAGTCCGCGAGGTGCGACACGCCGGATTTTCCCTCGCTCGACAAAGGTTTGATCCGTAAGATGCGTTCTCGGTGAGTTCGCCTTTTGCGGTCCGATGTCGCTCCGAAGTTTCGGGCGAAGGGAGACAAAACCCTTTTGAAGTAAGGGAGGCATTCCATGCAGCAATCTGGTTTGCAGAGCGAGAGTGTTTCTTCCGTCGCGCGAGCAGGTTTTGCCGGGCGTCCTCCTTCGCAATCGTGGGAACAGGTGACATTGGCGGATGCTCCTCATTGCTTTGTCTGGATCTGGGCCAAGCCATTCCAACTGCCTCAAGGTCTGATTGTCCTGGTTCCCGATGAAACTTGGCGAACCGCCTCTCAGAGCTTGACGATGCGAAAACTCCTGCAGTCGGCCGGAGTCGATCCCACAGACGTGTCGATGTGGCAACTCTATGGGTTGACCTATCAGTCCCTGAATGGCACATCGCCTCTTTTGGATCAGGTGATCCCCTTACCCGTGCCCGGCGCGGATCCCGGTATCACTGTTTACGTCGGCGTCCCTCAGCTTGGCCCAATGCTCAGCCCAATGCAACCGATGATTCCACCTGCAGCCGTGGAAGACAAACATCTTTCGGAATTATTCGACCGGATCGATGTCGAGTGGAACACGGTCCTCGAAATTGAAAGCAATCTGGAACGACTCAGAAAGGTGCTCGTCGACATGTCGGGCAGGCTCAAGGGGCTCAACCGGGACTTGTCTCCGGACGAACGTTTGTATTCGAACAACCAGGACAAGCAGGACTGGCTCGACGCCCGCCGCTGGTTGCGCGACGCTGACAATCGGATGCGGAGTTGTGTCAAAGACTACGACATTGGCGATACTAGTTTGGCCGGACAGCGAAAATGGGTCGACCAGATCCATCAGCAATTCATCGTCCCGCGTCTCAGATTCGACGGGATGGAGCAAGCTTTGAACACCTTCGAGTTCTACCGCAAGATGCTCATGACCTTGCAGACGAAGATGAACAACGCCTATTTAAATTCCCAGCAAAACGCCGAGCGACGTGCTCAACAGGTGTTGAGTCGCATTGCGACGAAAGTTCGCGAGGCACAAACCAAGCGGACGGCCCTGGGCGTGGTGTTGGATGGCTGAAGGCAGGCCGCATCGCAGTGCGTCTCAATTCGCGCCCTGCCCTGCGATCCGCATCATGTCCGGCCTTCCGTTCGTAACTTCTGGATCGAAAGGCCCGCGATGCGTCACCTGCTGGGATTGAGCTGTCTGCTGTCACTCATCTGCACGACCACCGAGTTATCGGCTCAAGCTCCGAAAAAGGAAGCCGTCCCGCACGCTCAAGACAAGCCGCCGGGGCCGGCGCTCTCGCCGGCGGAGGCCATCCAGAAGATGACCGTCCCCGATGGCTTCTCGGTCGAGGTCGTTGCCTGCGAGCCGGACATCGTCAATCCGGTTGCGATGACGATTGATGAGCGTGGACGATTCTGGATCACCGAGTCGCTGGAGTATCCGCGCAAGGCTCCGGGGCTGGGCAAGGATCGAGTGAAGATCCTGGAAGACACCGACGGCGACGGGAAGATGGACAAGTTCACAGTCTTCCTCGACGGCTTGAACATTCCCAGCGGCATTGCGGTCGGACACGGCGGCGTGTGGATCGCGAACTCGCCGGACATCTTGTTCGTGCCGGATGCCGATCGAGACGGCAGGCCGGACGGCCCGCCACAAGTCGTCGTCACCGGCTTCGGCCGCACGGACACTCATGAGCTACCGAACTCGCTGACGTGGGGACCGGACGGCTGGCTGTACGGACTCAACGGCGTCTTCAACTTCTCGCATGTAACGTACCCGCCGGATTCGCCGTGGTTGAAATATGTAGCCGAGTCGCTCCGCGACTCGGATTCCAACGAGCCCTCGACTCCCGACGCCAAGACCAATTCAAAACCGAATTCCAACTCCGGACAGAATCCGAGTCGCGGAGCGACTCGGCTACGT
>CAZPUJ010000237.1:0-20801 GCA_964589725.1 uncultured Planctomycetaceae bacterium | reverse complement strand
ACTCAAGTTCATCGGCCGCGATGCCAAGCGAGCCGAGCGACCGTTCGGCATCGACACGTTGCCGCCGTTGACGACGTCACGCGTCGTCGGCTCGCCCGATCCGCCGTCGCCGTATCGCACGAAGAAGGCGTACCCAAAGCTAAAGATCAACTTCCCGATCTTCGCGGCCAACGTCCCGGGCAGCAATTGGCTGCTGGCCGGCATTCAACCGAAGCCATACACGCCGTCGGCACTGATTCGTTTCAAAGACGATCCGAACGCCGAGTCGTTCGAGACGCTTTTGGAACTGCCGGAGGTGACCGCGTACAACGTGACCTTCCACCCTAAGTTCGCTGAGAACGGCTATCTGTACATGGGGTCGGCCGGTCCCGCCTCACCGGGCTTTGTGCCGCAATCGGCGCAGCGATTCAAAGACGGCAAGGAGAAGACGGTCAAAATCACGCGATATCAGATGGACCCCCGGTCATTGGAATTCGATCCGAAGTCCGCGACGGTCATCCTCGAGTGGGAATCGAACGGCCACAACGGCGGCGACATGGTGTTTGGCAACGACGGCCTGCTATACGTGACTTCGGGTGACGGTACGTCGGATTCCGACACGAACCTCACTGGGCAGGGGCTCGATCACCTGCTCGCTAAGGTACTGCGAATCGACGTCAATCACCCCGAGCCCGGCAAGATGTACTCGGTGCCGAAGGACAATCCGTTTGTCGGAATGAAGGACGTTCGGCCAGAAACGTGGGCCTATGGCTTTCGCAATCCGTGGCGGATCACGTGTGACCCGAAGACCGGCCATATCTGGGTTGGCAACAACGGACAGGATCTGTGGGAGCAGGCCTTCCTGGTCGAGCGCGGAGCTAACTACGGCTGGAGCGTGATGGAAGGCAGTCATCCTTTTTATCTCGATCGCAAGCCCGGCCCGACTCCGTTCGTGAAGCCGACCGTCGAGCACTCGCACAGCGAATCTCGTTCGCTGACCGGCGGAGTCGTCTATCACGGCGAGAAGTTGCCCGAACTGCGCGGAGCTTACATCTACGGCGATCACTCGACCGGCAAGGTTTGGGGCGTGAAGCACGACGGTCAGAAGATTCTCTGGCATCGCGAACTGGTCGACACGCCGTTTCACATCACGCATTTCTGCCTCGACTCGCACGGCGAACTGCTGGTGCTTGACCACCAAGGAGACGACAAAGGAAATCTTTACTACCTCGAACCTAATCCGCCTCCGTCGGCGGATGCTCCGATCGAACAATTTCCTCGCAAGCTGAGCGACAGCGGCTTGTTCGCGTCGGTCAAAGAGCATGCGATGCAGCCGGGCTTAATCCCGTACTCGGTCAACGCACCGTTGTGGTCCGACGGAGCCTTCAAGGCTCGCTGGCTCGCGATCCCGCACAAGCCGGGCGAAGACATGCGCATCGAGATGACGGCGACTCGCGGTTGGAACTTGCCGGATGATGCAGTTCTCGTGAAGTCGTTCGGCCTCGAAACGGAGGCCGGAAATCCGCAATCGCGACGCTGGATCGAAACGCGATTCCTGATGAAGCGGCAAGGGGAATGGTTCGGCGTTTCGTACGAATGGAACGACGAGCAAACCGACGGCTTGCTTGTCGAGTCCGTCGGCAAGGACCGCGAGTTCGCGATTCGCGATCCGCAGGCGAACGGCGGCGCGCGGACGCAAACGTGGCGGTATCCCAGCCGCACGGAGTGCATGATTTGCCACAGCCGAGCCGCGAACTACGTGTTGGGTTTGAGCACCGTCCAGTTCAACCGCAATCACGACTACGGCGGCGTGATCGACAGTCAATTGCGGGTGCTCGAACACCTGGGCCTCCTCAAACCGATGAACTGGCATACCGAGCATGTGGCCGCGATTCGAGATGAGGCCCGCGCGACAGGGCTGTCGGACAAGGAAGTCGATGAGACCGTCAAGGCCAAGACGGCGACTCGCGACCAGCGGTCGTCACGATCGTCAGGACTCTTGGCCATGTCGCCCGACAAGCTTCCACGACTCGCCGACCCCTACGATCACAAAGCCGATTTGACGGCGCGGGCGCGCGCGTACCTGCATTCAAACTGCGCGATCTGCCACGTCGAAGCCGGCGGCGGCAACGCGCAAATGCAACTCGACGTCCACACGCCGCTGAGCAAAGCCCAACTCGTCGACGCCGCGCCGTTACACCACAAGTTCAATCTACCGGACGCCCGCTTGATCGCTCCGGGTCATCCCGAACGCTCCGTGCTGCTGTCGCGCCTCGACCGCCGTGGCACCGGCCAAATGCCACAGTTGGCCACCTCGATCATCGACCGTGAGGCCGTCGAGTTGTTCCGCGAATGGATCGCCTCATTACTCGAAGGGAAACCGGCGGGCGAATGAGTACCGGGCCGATGCCTGACCCCTCGCCTCCGGCAGCGACAGCGCGAACGTCGTCGACTTGACACGATTAGGGCGGGTGATGGCAACGACACGCTGTTGGGCGACTGCCGAGCTTACGAATTGCGTGCGAAAGGGTTTCGGAGTTCCATCCCGTCGATGGCGGCATACGCGTCGTAATCTTCCGAATAGAGAGTGCGAACTCCGGCCAGCAGGCACGATGCGATCAGGAGGGAATCCCACCAAGACAAGCTGTATCGCTGCATCAGGTCATCGGCTTTGTCGATCGCGGTCCAATCCGGCAGCAGCGTTGACCAGACTTGCCGCAGAGTTCGGATTTCCTCCAACGCTTCCGCAAACGAGAAGCCTTGAGCCTGAAGCTTCCGGCTGGCTGACAGAAACTCACACGCGACCTGCCACGGCAGAACGGCTTCGGTCAACGATTCGACGAGCGTCTGAGCGATCGCCTGTTTGCGGGCATCGCGTGGGTCGTGAGCATAGAGCAAGACGTTCGTGTCAACGGCGTTCATGCAACTCCTCGCGGCTGAAGCGTGCCGCGTGTGCGGGGAGCGGGTTCGCACGCATGCTTTGAACGACCTTGCTCAGGAGGCGTCCGCGCTCTTCCGGATCGGTCACTGGCGGACGAATCACTGTCGCACGGCGCACATCGAGTTCAACTGCGGTTCCGGCCGGAAGATCACATGGAGTTTCCGGGACGAAGACACCGTCTTGATAGATCGCTCGAAAGGTCTGAGGCGTCGTCAGCATGGAAAGATCCTTCGTGCTCCTGCGGGCAGTGGAGCGGGAGCCATTGTCACCAGTTGGTGGTTCTCTTCCAAGTCTGGATTTCCGCCGACTGTCCGCCGGTCCGGCAATCATCCGCGTGGGACGGGTTGGCAATCCGTCCCACGGTGCGATTGTTCGGGTCATGCGAGCGGCTCCGATGGTTCGAGCCGTACCCGCTCTGACGCACTCTTGGATCAGCGCGGTTGCTCGCGTTCTGGCAGTTGAGCCTCGAGTCGCAGTCGTTCTGGCAGACGCAATTCTGAGCAAGTTTTGGGCAGTGTTTTGCCGTTTGTATTGAAGACGGCAGGGAACGTTTTCTCATCAAGGTGCGAGTGATCGTCGATCGTTAGTTCTTCCGAATTTCCAAGGAATTCGGACGAGGACGGTCGTGAGACATGGCGACCGCGCGCTGATCCATGCCGACAGCCCAGCCCCTGTTCGTAGTCCCGGCTTCAGCCGGCGCTGTTCCGCGAGCCATCGCGAAAGGCGCCGTCTGAAGGCAGGGCTACCAACTCAGCCCCAAGGAGCACGACATGGCTCTCAGGTCGTGGTTGCAGTCATTGCGCTCGCGTTGTGTCGGTTATGCCGAGTGCCACGGCTCTGGAAGCCGTGCTGGCGGACTTCGAAATCGTGATGACCTTCGCACGGCTGCACGCGGGTTCATCGCGTCATCGCGAACTGTTCGCACGTCGCGTCGGGTCGCGGACACACCGGCCGAGGCGCTCGAAGCGCGGGCGATGTTGTCTGTCTCCACGTTGCTCACCGGTTCGGTTGTAACCGGGATGACACTCGACATCGTCGCCGACGGGCCGGACACGATCATCGTTCGAGCCAACGTCAGCGGGCAGGTTGAAGTGCTCGATCAGAATGGTCGCCTGCCGATCGCTCCCTCCGTGGATGCATCAGCGGTGACGGCAATCCTGATTGCCGGCAGCGACAGCGCAAATGTCGTCGACTTGAGCGGCGCGACGGCGGTTCAGTTCACCTCGCTGACGAGCATCAGCGTCAACACAAGCGACGGCGACGATGTGATCACCGGCTCACCCGACTTCGGCGACTCTGTGAAAGCCGGCGACGGCAATGACACGGTGTTTGGTGGCGGTGGCAACGACACGCTCGACGGCGGCAACGGCAATGATTCGCTGGCTGGAGCCGACGGCAACGACAGCTTCATCGGCGGCGATGGTCGCGACACGCTCGACGGCGGCAACGGCAACGACACGATTCTGTCGGGCAACGGCAATGACACGGTCAGTTGTGGAGCCGGTGACGATAGCGTCTTCGCCGGCAACGGCGAAGATTCTTTGCTCGGTGAAGCGGGCAACGACACACTCAACGGCGACGGCGGCACCGACACCATCTCCGGTGGCGACGACGACGATTCGATCCTTGGCGGTGAACTCAACGACAGTCTCGTTGGTGGTATTGGCAACGACACGCTCAATGGGCAAGCGGGAAATGACACGCTCGATGGCGGCGCGGGAAATGACAGTTTGCTCGGTGGCGATGGCCAGGATTCGGCTGGCGGCGGCGACGGCGATGACCTCGTGAATGGGCAAGCGGACAACGACATGCTCGAAGGAGGTGCCGGCAACGACAACATCTTCGGCGGCGCTGGGAACGATTTCTTGAACGACGATTTTGCGGACCAGGGCAACAGCGGCACCGGGCGAGACACAATGCAAGGCCAAGGCGGCAACGACACGGTCATCAGCCGCGGCGGCCCCGATTCGCTCGACGGCGGAGTGGGAAACGATGTGCTCGATTCGCGAGCGATCACGGTCTCGGTGTCCGACGCGCGCGTTGATGAAGGGGACACGGGGACCACGACTCTCAATTTCGTCATCTCGTTGTCCATTCCTCTGCTGACGTCATTGACGGTGACGTTTGACACGACAACGCAGACGGGAACGGCGATTGCTGGCCTGGATTACCTCGATACGTCCGGCAGCATCGTCTTCGCACCGGGGCAAACGAGCGCGACGGTTTCGGTGACGGTCCTAAACGACACGGACGACGAATCGGTCGAGGAGAACGTGCTCTTGACGATCGCCGTGCCGGCGGCGTCAAGCATCGTGTTCGACAACACCGGCGACGGCCGGATTGTGGACAACGATCCGACGCCCACCGTTCCGCCGGTCGATGTGTTTTTATTGTCGGATGACCGGGCGAGTTTCGGCCGGGTCTTTCCCTCATTGCAAGCGGAGTTTCCCACAGTCGTCTCAACGTTGATCGCCGCGCTGCCAGGAGTCAGCTTGGGATTTGGAATCGGTCGCTTTGAAGGGTATCACAACGGCCGGGCGCAGATTGGGCGTCCCTTGATTCTCAATCAGCCAATCATCACCACCGACACACCGCAGTTTAACGCCGCGCTCGATGCGGCCTTGGCTCGTGGAAACCCAGGCGTCGGAGACGGCCGTGCGGTCATGATCGAAGCGTTACACCAATTGGCGACCGGAGTGGGATTTGATGGGAACGGGAATGGCACAACGACCGACACCAGCGTGGGAACGCTGTTCCAACAGCAAACCACGATCTCCGCCTCAGGTGATGTGCCAGCCTTTGATCCCACAGCTCAAGATCTGACGAGCGATCCCAATGGTCCGATCCTGCCCGCGAGCGGCACGCTGGGTGGCGTGGGCTTCCGTCCGGGCACCTTGAGAATCGTATTCGTGGCCGAAGACGCCGCAACGCGATTCCGTGACGACGGTGGTCTGACAACCTACAGCGGTTCCGGATCGACTGTGCCCGCGCAATCGATCCAAGTCGGCGGCAGCACGCAAGCCGTCCCGGCCAATGGAGCTCAAATCCAACCCACGATCGATGAATTGATTAGTCTGGGAGTCCGTATCGTCGGCCTGGGTGGCTTGGGTGGCTTTGGTTTCGATCCGACCGACCCGGCGACGCAGCCACGCAGCCCGCTGGAATCACTGGCGTTGCTGACGGGCAGCGCCAACAACTCGACCAGTGCGCTCGATAGCCAGATTCCCAGCGACCCGATCAATCCCGGCGAGCCCTTGTACTTCGTCATCGATCCTGACTCGGGAGACGCACTCGCGAACGCCATCGTCCAAGCAGTCATCGGAACGGTCGGGCAAGTGCCACCGCCGCCACCGCCCGCGCCACCACCGCCTGCTCCGAACAACGGGCCGCAGGAGGATACGCTCATTGGCGGCGATGGCATTGACGCGATCTTGGCCGGTGACAGCAACGATCTCATCAACGGCGGGGCCGGAGCCGATTCGATCGACGGCGGAGGCGGTAACGATTCGATCTTCGGCGGCGCCGGAGCGGACACGCTCAACGGCGGTACCGGCAACGACTCGCTCATCGGCCAAGGTGGGCCGGACGTGATCGAGAGCGGCAGCGGCGATGATCAGATCGTGTGGGACGGTGCGAGCGGTGGACAGGACACGGCCAGTAGTTCGACCGGGTATGACACGCTCGTGGTCAACGGCTCAGTCGCGATGAACACGTATGTCGTCGGAAAAGACCTCACCGATCGCCTGACGATCACGGAGACAGGCACGACATTCGTCGTGGCATCTACTATTAACAATGTCGTGATCAACGGGAACGGCGGCAATGACACGATTACGGTGGCAGCATTGAATGGCGTGGCCGCCACGTCACTCGCGATCAACGGCGGCACGGGAGACGACACGCTGAGTGCGGCCGGAGTGGCGATGGGCAACGTGCGGCTGCGACTGAGCGGCGAGGCCGGCAACGATTCGCTGATCGGAAGCACCAGCGACGATACGCTCGATGGCGGCGACGGCGACGACGTTCTGGGAGGTGGAGCGGGCAACGACACGCTGTTCGGCGGAGTCGGTCTCGACCGCATAAACGGCAACGAGGGTGACGACTCGATGTCTGGCGAGGATGGCGACGACACCTTGCGCGGAGGCACCGGCAACGACTCTATCAGCGGCGGGACCGGCAGCGACATGCTGGAAGGCGGCGATGGAGGCGACAACGTCGCCGGTGACGCCGGCGCGGACACCATCGCCGGCGAGGCCGGCAACGATTTGCTGCAAGGGAACTCCGGTCAAGACATGCTCACCGGCGGTGACGGCGCTGATACGCTCGAAGGTGGCACCGAGAACGACGTGCTGACCGCCGATCTCGGCGACGACCTGCTCCGAGGCGGCGACGGCCACGACACACTCGATGGCGGCGATGGACTCGACACTCTGGTCGGTGGCGACGGCGACGATTCGCTGATCGGCAGCCTGGGCAATGATGGCCTCAACGGTGGCCACGGCAACGACACGATCAACGGCGGAGCAGGAAAAGACTCGATCTTGGGCGGCGACGGCAACGACATCCTGCTGGGCGGTGCCGACGCCGACACATGTCTCGGAGGAGACGGCGATGACACCATCAATGGGCAAGGCGGCACCGACTTGCTGGCCGGCAACGAAGGCAACGACACTCTGACCGATGCCACGGCAATCATCAACGAAGCGTTCACGTTTTCGGCCGCCGTGTTATCGGCGCTGGAGGCGTAGATCCTGATCCAAGACGGCCGCAAGTTTATCAGCCACAGGCTCCGTCCGGTTGTGAGTTGCGAACACCGGACGGGATCCTCATCAACGTTCAATTCGAGCCGCGAATGCCTGTCGTCCGGTCGGAGACGAGGTAGTTCCGCGACGGGATGAAGCGCATGCTCTTAGCCGAGGCTTCGTCGTAGTCGCCACCGTGTTGCGTTTGACGCCAGATCGTCACTTGGCGGCTGCCGGTCGAGCGGAGCGTGTAGAGTTCCTTCGACTCGTCGAAACTGATCGCGTCGGCTCGGGCGTTAAACGTGCGGCCTTCGAGCTTAGCGTTGCCTTCGGCGCGGAGTTCGATGTAGCTCTTGTTCGTGGCGGCCACTTGTTGTTGCAGGATCTGCAGTTTGTCACACTGCATTTCGCCACCGTCATTGGGCAGGTAGTCCGGATCGATCGTGTCGAGCGGATGCGCGACTGGGCCATAGACGATGCTGACACGGTCGTGAAACGAAGTCTGTCGATCGCGCATGTTGCCGGTCGTCTTGCCGAAGAATGTCACACGCGTGAATTCCCAATTGGAGATCTCGGATTCGAGCGGCCGATTCGCCTGCGCCACCGCTCGCGGCGCGAGAGCCGCTCGCTTTCCGCGGCCGGGGCGCCACAAGGCCACGTGACCGGGACCAATCGCTTCCGTCGCGCCGGTCACTTGATCGAGCGTCAGCGTGGCGAAATGCCCTCGACGGATTTCAGTCAGTTCCTTGTCGACATACAGCGAATGATCGATCTCAACTCCATCCTTACAGATCACTTTCCGGACTTCCGCGTGCGGAGCGTTGCGACGATCGCCGCCGAACGAGAATCGCTCGGTCAGCACGACATCCATTTCCGCGCACTGCAAACGGCTGTCGTTGAGAGCGGCTTTCACGTCGTTGATGAACGTTGCGGTCTGACCGTCGAAGATCATTTTTTCTTTCCACAAGACCGTCAGCAGCGACGGGCTGCCGAGCTTGCGGCCATCGAGGTCGTTCTTCACCGGCAGCCGCAACGCCCCCGCACCGTCGATCCAGGTGACGTTCTTGCGTCGATCGAAGAAGACTTCGTTTCCTTCGATGTCAAAGCCGCGATCTCGAATAACCGCCGGCTGACCGAAGACGTGCAAGACTTGCCCGTCGCCGCCACTGTTTCGCAGATGCAGCCGCTGACCGGTCAGATGCATTGGCTCTTCGCCGTGACCGCGAGCTTGCTGAACGTCGACGTTGCCTTCGGTCCAAACTTCGGACAACTCCCCCGCGACGTTGTCGTCGCTCTGAGACGCGAGTTTGACTTTGGCTTTGATCAGCTCGGCCGTGAGTTGCAGTGGCTCGTCAGGTGGTTCGTTCGACGACAAGGACTTGGTCTTGTCACGTAGATCGCGTTTATTGGCGTTCTCTTCGGCGTCACGTGTCGTCGAGCGGCCGCTCACCGGACGCACGCGGCGTTGCGATTCCGAATCGTCCGCCAGTTGTGATGGCCTCGGCAAACTTTCTTCAAAGAAGACGATCAGCCGCGGGCTTTCTCCCGTCAACTGCGGACTGACGAACTTGACGTTGTCCTGAGCCTGCAACTGCCGTGGCTGAAGTCGTCGCGCCGCCGATTCCGGCACCCAACTCGACGGCGCATCGTTGGCGGAAACCTTGTTTTCTTCCACTCTTTTCAACTTGCCTTCTTTCCCCCCAGCGGGGCGATCAAACCAAAATCGAATCTGTTCGGCCGACAAACGGAAGTCTTTCGTCGGTTGCCGCACATCCACCTGCCCGAGCAGCGTGAGCATTTCCAACTCGCTGTTCGGATCAGGCTGCAATTGAAACTCTGAACGCCATTGTGCCGCAAAGTCGACTTCCTTCGCGCCAGGTCCACGACGTCGCAGCCAACCGGGCCCGTAACCGTGCGCCGACTCGATCTGTCCTTGTTCGTCTTGAACCAACGTGATCTCCGGGCAACGCAGTTCGTTCCCTTGACCTTGCTGCCGCACGATGACCGCCTTCGAATCCTTCAACACGGTCGTGCGCGATGCAACGTCATGAACCAAGCTGGTCATCGATGCAGTCATTCCGTTGCGCTTCGATTCGAGTTCCACTCGGGGTCCGGTAGCACGGAGCTTTCGTAAGGCCAGCCGACCAAAACCGGTGGCGGGAATGTTCGGCGTGTTTTTGGCGACGTTATCCGCGTTCCGACGACCGATTTCGCCGTTCGAACCGACGTTGCTGTTTACGATCGGTACGACCCCTGGGGCATCGCCGCGAGACATTCGCTGTTTCGCGTCGGTCACAGCCGCTTCGTCTTTGAGAAACAAATCGAGATACTGACAGCTCAGCGAATCGGCTTCATCAGGTCGTGTCACGGCCACGTTGATCTTGAACGACGCTGTCCGCGATTCGTCATTGAAGTCAAATCCTTCCTCGCAGGCGACGTGCATGGGGCCGTCGTTCGTCGAGAGGATCATTTTGACGTTTCCGCGAAGTAGCACTCGCCGGAAGCCGCCAATCGAGATGTTTTCATCGGGACGTGACGGTTCGTTCGAAGGCAGCAGTTCGACCTGCAAGCCGTGATCGGCGTTGCCTCGATGCTGTTGGTACGTGAACTCAACCGGTTCGTCGGAGTAGAGTTTCATCTTCTGCTCGGAAAAGAACAGGTCTTGTCCCTTGAGCGACATCCCGTCCGGTCCGGTCGCGCTGACTTTTCCCACCAACGCACCGTCGATGACGCGGCCAATCTTCTGACTGGTTGGCTCGAACTTCGACGAGAATCGAATCAGTCCCTTATCGGCGACTAGCGTCAGGGGTCGCTGGCGAGTCGCGGCGTCATCGCCGTTGTCATGTTCGGCGTTCGGAGCGTCAAACCAAATCATCGCGAACGGACTGAATTCGAAGATGTCCTGCGCTTCATTAATCGGCCGCCAACTCTCCGAATACAGCAAGCCTTTAGCCAGCCGAATCTGAAATTTCGCCCGCGCGGCCCAGGGAGCCTCCGGCAGGAAGCGTTCCGCGTCTTCCATGTTGCCCGGCGGCGGCAAGGATGGGGGTTCGTTAGGCTCGACACTCGGCCGCTGAATTTCCGCCAACCTCCCCGGCACCAGTCGTGGTGTCAGCACGATCGAGTAGAGCACGTACAGCCCACTCAAAGCAGTCGTGACAGTCAGCGTGACGAACACGCGGCGAAACACTGGTCGCTCCACTGGAGATTGCGGATTGCGGATTGATCAAAAGCGTTTCGAATCCGCAAACCGATTACTTTTCCGCCTCGGCCGTCGGCGGCATCAGGCTAATCACGTCGGTGATGTCGATCAGCCCGATCGGCCGACCGTCGTCGTTGATGACCGGCAACTCGCTGATTTTCCTCATAGAGAGCACGTCGACGGCTTGTTGCAGCAACGCATCGGCGTCAATCGTCAGCGGCGATTTCGTCATGACTTCGACGATGGGCCGGTCGAGTTGATCGTCACGATGCTGTTCGAGCAGTCGAGCCAAGTCGCTGTCGGTGAACAAACCGCGCAGTCGGCCTTCGTTGTCAACGAGCATCACGGCCCCGGTCCGTCGGCCGGAAGTGCTTCGCGCGGTGAAGGCCTCACGGATCGTCGCGGTCACGGGCGCGAGTCGCAATTGCGAACCCTGCCGCATGACTTCCCGAACAGAGCGCAGACGCCGCCCCAAGCTGCCACCAGGATGAAATAACGCGAATTGCCGCGGCGTGAAACCTCGCAGTCGGCTGAGCACGAGCGCCAGCGCGTCGCCGATTGCCAACATCGCCGTCGTGCTGCACGTGGGCGCGAGCCCCATGGGCCCTGCCTCACGAATCGATCCCAGCCGCACGACCACGTCCGCTTGTTGGCCCAATATGCTTTGGTCCGAAGCCGTGAACGCGACGCAGGGAACCCGCATACTGCGCGACGCGGCCACGACGTCGCAGACCTCTTGTGTCTCGCCACTGTTCGACAGCGCGAGCAGCAGATCGTCCGCGCTCAAACAACCCAGGTCGCCATGCAACGCTTCGGTCGGATGCAGAAATTGCGACCGCGTTCCGGTCGAGGCGAACGTCGCCGAAATCTTTTGTCCGATCAGCCCCGCCTTGCCGATGCCGATCACGACCACCCGGCCGCTGACATGCAACATTGCCTCGACCGCACGGCAGAAGTCGGTGTCCAACCGCTGCGCCAAGTCGAGCAAAGTCTCCGCTTCCTGTTTAATGATCGAGCGAGCCTCGCGCAGTTGCTCAAACTGCGAATACGACACCCCCGCTGGAGCGCGCTCTTCCGTCGCCCGGCCGACCGACACCGCCGCCTTGCTCATAGACCGTCATCCTTGACGAAACTTTTTGCCGATCACCCTCATCCGCCTCGCGTGAGTGCGGGGGGGGTTATATCGCCGTTCAAAAAAACGAGTCAATCGGGCAAGGGCGGCCGAGGCAAGGCGAGTAAATTCAGTAGACTGGGTATCTACGCTGACTTGTTGGAAGCGTGTTTTGTGAAAGTCACGAGCTCTTCCGTTTCGTCATCTCGCCATGGACAAACTCGATGTTTTCGACCTGGGCCTTGGCGTCGACGCCGGTCCATTCTTTGTAGAACGGCAGATCGAGCTGTTGCTTGATGTCATCGAGCGACTTGCCTTGGTCGATCATTCGTTGAATCGTCTCACGGAGTTCGACAAAGTAGCGTTTCTGTTTCTCGAGCAGTTCCTTTCCGGCGAGATCACCGTGGCCGGGACAGATCGATTTGATGGGCAGCTCTTGCAGCTTGGTGAGTACGCCGATCCAGCTTTCGGTGCTCGAATCGCCGGTGTAATTGAACGGGCCGTTGACGCAGGCGTCGCCGGTGAAGAGCAGTCCGTGCTTCGGCAGCCAAGCGACGGCGTCACCCCTTGTGTGCGCGTGGCCGAAATGCAATAGCTCGACTCGCTGCGAGCCGTCGTCGATGACCAGCTTCGTCGGGAAGTACAGCGATGCGGGTGAAAAGTCGAGCGATCCGTACTCCTGCGGCTTCTCCTTTTGAGAGTTCTCGAAACCGGCGCGTCCTTTTGTTTCAAACAGTTCCTTGCTGTTCTCCGCCGCGACCGCCGTAGCGCCCAACCTCGCGAAGATCGGGTTTCCGTCCGCGTGGTCGCCGTGATAGTGCGTGTCGAAGACGTACCGAATCGGCTTGTTGGTCGTCTTGCGAATCTCTTTGATGACCTCTTCCGCCTGATTCGGAAAGCTGGCTTCAATAACCAGGACAAAGTCCTTGAAAATCACCCAGCCCTGATTGCTGCCGAGGAACTTTGGCTCCCATTCCATCTTGCGCACGAACACGCCCGGCGCGACCTCGGTGACAGTCGTTTCCTTGGACTTAAACCATCCCACCGCCCAGCCGGACAGGCCGATGAGCACGACGACGGATAAGAACGCCAAAGTCGCTCGCCGATATTCTGCTCGCACGATTTGATTCCAATCCTCAGAAGAAGAACAGAAGACATGGTTGACGCACACAGATGTTAGTAAGGCACACCGATCAGGCAAGCATCCGTCTGTCTTTCTGACATCCGTGTGCGAAAGCCAATCGAAGGGACTTTCGTCCCGCGAAGACTGGTCCTCACCATAGCGTGTATCCTCCGTCGATCACGATGGCCGCGCCGGTGACGTACCGCGCGGCGTCGCTGGCGAGATACACGGCGAGCGGGCCGAGATCTTCCGGCTGGCCGAAGTCGCCGGTCGGTATCTGCTGCTTGAACGCGTCAATGATTAGCGGATTCTGAGCCGCCCAGCGGATGTTCGGTTCCGTCATGAAGCCGCCGGGGCAGATTGCATTGACGGTGATCTTGTGCGGAGCCCAATCGGTCGCGACAGCGCGCGTGAACTGGATCACGGCGGCTTTCGAGGTTTCATAGCTTCGTCCGCCGATGCCTCGATTGGCGACCATGCCCGAGATCGAAGCGACGTTGATGACTCGAACGCCGCTGCCGCGCCGCACCATCGCGCCGCCGATGAGCTTTGTGCATAGAAACGTGCTCGTCAGGTTGAGGTCGAGAATCTGCCGCCACTGATCAAGCGACTGGTCCTCGACTGGTACGTTGATTCGTCGACCGCCGACATTGTTGATCAAGATGTCGATCGGCCCAAACTGCTCGATGGCTTGCTGACAGATTCGTTCACACTCCGCCGGCATGCCGACATCCGCCACCAAGATGTTGGCCGTCCGACCCAGATTGCCGACGTCGGCCGCCGTCTTCTCTAAACTGTCGAGATCGCGACCGACGAGCACGACATCAGCACCCGCGTCCGCGATCGCCAGCGCCATCTCGCGACCGAGACCGCGACTGCCTCCCGTGATGAACAGCCGCTGGCCTTCGAGACGAAATCGGTCCAGCACACTCATGCCGCTTCCTCCGGATCGTGACTGCTGTCCGCAACGTCCGCCGCCGGAGAACCGGCTCGTTCGTTTCTTGTCGGTTGATCCGATGCGGACTCGTTGTCACTCGGCTCATCTTTCGAGACGGCTTGCTTGCGATAGACGAATACGTGCATGTGCGAGAACGGCCAATGATCCTCTTCCTCCCACGCGGATGGCATTTTGAATTCGGTCCGCGTTGGAACGCGGAAGACCAACCGCGCCTCGGGTGAACTGATTTCTGCCCGCGCGAATCGTTGCAATACACGGAAGATTTCCGAACCAGACCGGCACTTTTCGACCATCGCGAACGGCGGATCGAAAAAGATCCAATCGAATGGCAGAAATCGCGCCTCGTCCCCTTTCGGCCGGAATGAGCAGCGAAACAGATCGGTCCTCCAACAGAAGCACTTGGGCTCGACCTCTAACTTTGCGACGTTCCTTCTGAGTAACTCAAACGCTCGCGGGTCTTTCTCGAAGAACACGACGCTGGCCGCGCCGCGACTGAGTGCCTCCAAGCCGATGGTGCCGGTGCCGGCGAAGACATCGGCGACTCGCCGCCCCGGCAAGCGATCTCCGAGCCGCGAGAATAGCGCCTCTTTGACGAAGTCCGTGATTGGGCGAGTCGTCAGCCCAGGATTCGCCAACAGCTTTCGCCGCCGAAATTGCCCCGCGATAATCCGCATCAGCTGCTTCGTCCTCGTTGTCCTGTCACCGCGCATTTCTGAACTGCTTGATCGTGTTTGCACCGCGTCGTCGGTCGTGCGAGATGATATGAGCTTGTCATTTCGGCTTCAGCGCGGGAACGTATTTCGGCAGCTTACCCGCCTGCACGAGTTCGAAATGCCGCTGGATGATGTCCTCGCCTTCCGCGCCAATCGTCTTAAACTTTTTTTGCGACGGCAAGGGCGTGGGACGCGAGAAATCTGCGTCCATCTCAGCCGGTGTCGTCGCGGCTTCGACCGGTTGCGGAGCGGGATCGCGTTTGGAGATCCTGGTGTCGCCGTCTTCGCTCTGTTCTTCAGCCCCGTCTGCCAGCCAGTCAAGGATACTGTCGTCCGATGGAGCCTTCTTGTTGGGAACCGCCACCCCGGCACCGATCGGTTTTTTTCCCGCAAGCTGAAACGCGACTGGGCCGACTCGCACCGTGTCTCCCGGCTTGAGCGGAGTCTCTCCGGGAATCACGACGTCGTTCACCAGCGTGCCGTTGCGGCTGCCCAGATCAGCGATGGTGATCTGGTCTCCCTGGCAGCGAATGCGGCAATGATGCCGGCTCACTTCCTCCGTGGCCAACCGAATCTGGCAGGTCTCATCGCGTCCAACCACAACGTCACCGTCCGGCAGCGACAGCCGCTTCCCTTGATGTTTGCCAGAGAGAATGATGAGGATCGCCATCGACTGCTTTACTCACGTGGCTGCTGTGACGATGTCGTTTTCGGCGGATCTATCCCCTTGGCTGCTTGACGGATCTCTCTCGGCGAGCCGCTTGCGAACGACTCCGTCCGTGATTGATCGAATCACTCTTCATTCGTGTCGCGGGACGATCAGCGGTTCGCCGCAATCGGGACATGTTAGCGTTCGTCCGCGATGCACGGGACTGACCTTGAACCGCTTCCCGCAACGACATGTGAATCGAATCCGCTTCTCCTCCTTTTGCTGTCCCATGTGTGTCCGTTCCCAAACGCGCTGCGCGATCTCTTTGATCTGATCCAGCAGTTCCTCGGGTGCCACCGGTTTGGAAACGTAGCCGTCCGCTCCGAGTCGCTCCGAGAGCGACTTGGCATCGTCCAGCGCGATGGCCGAAAGAACGAGAAACGGAACCGTCTCGTCGGCACGCCGAAGGCGGTCCAGAACCTCAAAGCCATTCTCGCCGGGAAGAATGAGATCGATGATGACAAAGTCCGGCCGACGCATGCGAAAGGCGGAATGAGCCTGGCCACCGTCTTTGGCCACTTGAACGCGATAGCCGTGCTGCTCCAGCAACGCCTTCAGCGATTCGGCTGACGCGGTATCGTCTTCCACTAACAGGATGTGGTGGGCCAATGCTCCGGCAGTCGGGCTTTCGACGTGACTGAACAACATGACCCGAACTCCCAGGAACCCTGGTGCCTCAAGGCCCCTGACTCCCCTAACGAAGCCTGCCTGAATCCAGGACGAACACCTTTGTCGACCGATCTCGTTGACACTACGGTCCCGATGTGAATCGCTAAAATACCGTTTACGCATGCAATCGGCGAGTGCGATGCGTGGAAGAATCTCAAGGCATCTCCCAAGTGCCCGTCAGTTGAATCCCTCGAAGAGCATCGAATGAGTTGATTCTGACCCACTGCATCGATCGCTCGATCCACGGCGTGGTTCTGAACGAGATTTCACTTGAATTCTTGCTCTTACGGTGCCCAGCGAGCGAAAAGTGATTAAGGCTGAACGGGTTAACGCTGGTCCGAGACAAAAATCCGTCGTCGCTGAACTGGGAAATCTAGGAAATGCAATGCAGCGCGGACATTCCGGACCTGTGATTGTCAAGTGAACAGAGGCATCATCGTGCTTGACCGGACGAATTGGCCGATTACAATTCGCCGAACAATTTTGGTGCCAAATGGAGGATTTCTCGCAACCACCCGAGTCACCGGTGCAAGGGGGCACTGCGATACGTGATCCAAGAGGTTCGAGACTTGGGAGAGTCACCAACCATGTTAGTCCTGTCACGAAAGCGCAATGAGAGCGTGGTGATCAACGAGAATATCGTCGTCACGGTGGTTGAGGTTCGTGGCGACAGGGTTCGTCTGGGGATTCAAGCTCCCCGCGACGTGCCCATTCACCGCAGCGAGATCCTAGCCGCCATTCAGCAAGAACAAGCGGTCGGAGCGACAGAAACGCCGACATCGACCGACGATCAGGTCCAGCCGTGATGCATCAACGGGGATCCGCTTGACAGTCAACCTGTAAGGCCTAAAGTGTGCCTCGCTTTTCGGCCCCGTCGTCTAGTCAGGCCCAGGACACCGGATTTTCGATCCGATAACAGGGGTTCGAATCCCCTCGGGGTCAATGACTGTATAAACCCGAGCAGCCTTCCGGTGGCTCGGGTTTCTTGTTTTCGCTTGCACCAATCTGGAACGCAGGGGAAGGTGTGCCGAAGCATGGAAAAAGTGATTGGCTGGAAATTGCTCTTTCAACGCTGGCCGAATTCGATTCCGAAGCTGGGCATCGTCGTCACCTCGCTCAACGAGAGTGTCGTCTTTTGCAACTTTCTGGTCTCCGACCAGAACGTGCTGCTCGAACGAGACCGCCCCGACAATCTGGGTGCTCGCACGGCCATCGTCCCCTGGGAGGACATCGTCACCGTCAAGCTCACTTCGCCAATCGAGATGTCGCGATTTCACGAGATGGGCTTTCGCCCCGTCGGCCAATAAGGTTGGCAGGAGCGAAGTCAAGTCATGGCAATCAGCCGGCTCAAACCGATCGCCGGAATCAGCAATGCTACGGTGGCCATCCCCAGCGTTTCGTTTCCGTTGAAGGCATAGACCAGTGTGGCGTCGAGCATCACGAGCGACAACAGCAATGTTTTGATCGCCAGTTGGACTCGTTGAGGATTCGGCTCCGTGATGGCGGATGCCAATCGTCGGTCAAGAGTTACCAGGATTACCGCCAATATGCCCAGTGCACGAAGGCGGTTCTCCCCAAGGGGTGACTGGCTCGCGAAATAGGCGAGACTGAGGACACCTGCATTGATCACGGCAGCCGCACGCCACAACGCCGAGCGACGGCTGACGGTCGCCTCTTGTCGTGCAAACAACGTCACGCCGACGATGTACATACCCAAGCCAGCCGCGATCGCCAATTGCGGCCCCTGAACAAGCATCGGCAGCGAACTCACCGCGCTCGCACCCAACATCACGTTGCCGAAGCGACAACTTCCCATCGCCAGCGGGCCGAGTGGTGTTTTCTTGAGACCTCCATCGTAAGCCAGGATCAGAAAACAAAGTCCACCGGCGACGATCGCGCTTGGCATGCCAACGGTCGCTGCGGCACCGAGGCCGACGAGCATCAACACCGCGGCGAGGCGAACGGCCACGGCCGGAGAAACCTGTCCGGATGGAATCGGTCGATGCGGACGCTCTTGAGCGTCGATCAATCGATCGAAGTAGTCGTTGAAGACCATCCCGGACAAGTACAGCCCGACGGAAGCCACGCACAGCGCGAGAAACTGAGGCAGCGGATCGAACTCGGCGTGCGTCAGCAAGAAGCCCAAGAAGATATCCGCGAGTGCGGTGAACACGGTGGGCAAGCGGAGCAATCGCAAATACGCCAGCACACGCTGCTTCATCGTTCGGCCGATCCTGTTATTGCTCGGCCGCGACTTCGTCGGTCCAGCGTTCGAGCGCGATGAACTGCTTGGCGAAATCCGATTCGTGCGGCCCCATCGGACTTTTGAAGAACGCGGCCAGATGATTCATCACGCCAGATTTGCCACGGCGATGTTCGCGCTCCGTCAGGCGAACCAAATCCAACGCCAGCGGCGCGGCCAGCAGCGAATCACAGCCTTGCCACGTAAACTGCATCGTCATCTTCGTGCCGAGAAAGCCTTCGAAGTGAATATGGTCCCACGCCGTCTTCCAATCGCCCATCGACTCGATGTACTCGATGCTGACGAGCGTCTGCGGTTTGTAACCCAAAATCTCCGTCAGCAGATGATCCTTCGAGCGAACTTTATTGGCTTTGTTGATCGGGTCGTCGAGCACCTTGCCGTCCATGTTGCCGAAGATGTTGTGTCCGACCCAACTCATCACCTTCAGATTGCGAGCGGCGAACATTGGCGCGAGCACGCTTTTCAACATCGTCTCGCCCGTCTTGCCGTCGCGGCCGACGTGCAGGCAGCCCTGCTTGAGAGCGAATTCTTCGAGGGCCGGCAAATTCGAACCGACCGAAGGGGTGAAGTTGACGAATGAAAAACCAGACTCCATCGCGGCGATTGCGTAGATCGAACTGGCTGGAACTGGCGAGGCGTCGCCGTCGGCCAGCGTCTTCGACAACTTGGCCCAATCCCACGACGTGGCCTCGGACTCGAGCGGCGGCTCGGTGGACGACAGGTTCAAGACGATGACATGTCCGAGTCCATTTGTCTTTCGAAACTCTTCGATGTCCGCGCGAATTCGTTTGATCGCGACGAAGGGCTTTTCGCCGCGCGTCGCGCGCGTCTCGGGACCGGCAAACTTCTCGATGGTCGAGCCGACGTTGATCAGCGTGCCGGGACGAACGTTCTTGTCAAACTCGGCCAATCGCGGCGCGACGGTGTTCAGCAAATCGCGATCAAACACGTGCGAATTCTTGTGCAGGACTTCGGCCTCGGTCGCGTAATTCGTTTCGCGAATCTCATGACCACCAATCATGAACTGTGGCCAATCGGCTAACTTCAATCGTGTGAATCGCGGCAGCGACGTGACGAGCGCCGTTTCTGGAGCGACGCCGGCCTGCAAGCCGGCCAACCCGACGGCGACGGTCGTCGACACGCCGCCCCAAGCTCCGATTAACCACAGTCCGATGCGTTCTTGAGACATCTTTAAACCACTGTCTGATCGATCCACTTTGAAAGGGCGTCTTGAACGTCCATCAGAATCTGTTCGCGTTGCTTTTTCAATTCGGGCAAGGAGAGTTCGTCGCGCGAGCCATCGGCCGGATGCGCGAACAAATAGAATTTGATCTTCGGCTCGGTGCCGGATGGACGTGCTGCGATGCGGACGGCGGTGCGAGCCTGCAGTAGATCAACGACGCCGTCGAAGATCAGCAAGTCGCCGTGTGGCTGTTCCAGCGAGCCCACTTTTTGATTATTCGGCAACGAGCGAACTTCGTGACGCTGATAATCGCGGACCTGCTTGAGACGCGCACTGCCGATCGACGAGGGCGGCTGAGATCGCAACGTTGCGGTGAGCTTTTGGATTTGCTCGCGGCCTGACTCGCCGGTGCATGTTTTCGAAAGTTGCCCGTCGCAAAAGTAGCCATGCTCGCGATAGAGCTCATCCAGACGGTCGAGCAATGTTTTCCCTTGAGCCTTCAGTTCGGCGGCCAGTTCGAGCAGATACAGCCCGGCGACCGTTGCATCTTTGTCGCGGGCGTACGTGCCGGCCAGATAGCCCAGCGATTCCTCACAGCCCAGCACGAATTGCTCGGGGCCTTGTTGATCGATCATGGCGGCGATGTATTTGAATCCGACGAGCAGATCGCCGAAGCAACGAACGCCGTGCGCCTTCGCCAACGTTTCGAGCATCGGGGTCGTGACGAGCGTCGTCGCCAAGAAATGCTCCGACGACAGTGAGCCAGCTTGGCGGCGGCTTCGCAAGACGTAATCAGCCAGCAACACGCCGATGCGGTTTCCACCGAGCGGAACAAACGAACCGTTGGATGATTTCGACGCGACACCCATGCGGTCGGCGTCCGGATCGGAGGCGAGAATCAAATCGGCTCCGATCTGTTTCGCTCGCGGAGCCAGCGCGGCGAGCACTTGCGGTCGTTCCGGGTTCGGAAAGCGGTCGGGAGCGAACGGAAAATTACCATCCGGCAGCCGCTGCGGCGAGAAGATTTCGACTTGCCGAAATCCCGCTTCGAGCACGGCTCGAAAGACTGATGTTTCGCCAACGCCGTGACACGGGCTGAAGAGCGCGACGACGTCTCGTTGCTGCGACAAGGACATGCCGACAACGGCTTGGATAAATGCGCGGTCGATCTCTTCGCCGATCAGTTCGATGCGACTGTCGCCGACCGC
>CAZPUJ010000236.1:0-6442 GCA_964589725.1 uncultured Planctomycetaceae bacterium | reverse complement strand
CATGGAGTGGATGACGTACGGAGCGATTATCGCGCTCGTCTGGTTTTGGATCGCCTGCATTCCGGGCGTGAAGTTCGAGCGGATCCTCACGGAGCCGCTGCTGACCGACGGTTGGTCCGGCGTGCTCAAAGCGATCCCGTACGCGATCTGGTGGCTGGTGATCATCGAATCGGTCGCACTCGCGGCGGAAGAGGCACACGAGCCACACCGCTCGATTCCGCGCGGGCTGACCTTCGCGCAGATCACGTTGATCGTCTTGGTCGTGCTGACGTGGTTCTTCGCAGTGACGGCAGGGAACGACTACAAGAAAACCGGCGACCCAACCGTTCTTTTTCCTTTGCCGATGGTCTACCGCGAGGTCTGGCCGGACGCGGCGCATTCGCCGCACCTGATCGCGTTTTCGGTGCTCGCGATTTGCGGCATGGTCGCCAGTTACAACGGGATGATCTTCGCGGTCAGCCGCCAATCGTTCGCGATGGGCCGGGCTGGCTATCTGCCGTCGATCCTCGGCCATGTGCATCCCGTGCGACGCACTCCGGACGTGTCGATCTTTGTCTGGAGCGTGGTAGTCGCCGGCTTCGTGATCTGGGGCTACTTCAATGAGGCGGCCGTGCTGGTCGCTGTGCTTACCTGCAACCTCACCGCGCTCATCTGGTATGTGCTGGCGATGATCTGCCTGTTCGTGCTGCGTGTGAAGGAACCGCACATGCCGAGGCCGTACAAAGTGCCGCTGTATCCGTTCTTGCCGGCCGGGGTCATCGTGATGAGCCTGTTCGCCGCGTTGGTTTACGGCTGGTTGAATGAGCCAGTCGTGCTGTGGCTAACGCTGGCGATGTACGCGATCGGGCTGGCCTATTACATCGGCTATGCCCGCACTCGGCTTGCCAGCGCCGCTCCAGAAGAACTCGCCGTCCGCGCATCGGTGCTCGGCGAGACCTCAGGCACTGAGTCTTAATCTGGATTCTGCCGGTGGCCTCAATTTCGATTTGTGGTACGAGGCATCGCTACGCCAGCAGAGACTCGATAGTCACATCATTCGGCGGAGAACTTAGTGAGTTCTTCCGAGATCAACTCTTGATCGATCGATTCGCTGGTCAGGCGGGCACGGACGCGCTGGTTGCCCTCGGTTTCGCCCCGCACATGAATGCGGTACAGGGCCGTCTTGCCGGGAGCGAGTTGCGGCAGGTCGTTGAAGAGGATCAAGCCGCTCTTGGCCATGTGCTCGGTGGCACTTTCAACGTTGATCAGGCGCAGACCGCTGGGCAATTCAAATGTCAAACCGACCTTCTCCGCAGCCTTGGAACCATTGTTGCTGACGCGAATTTCGTAGGCCGTCTCGTGACCGATTTCGACGGGGTCATCGAGGTCTTGAATCTCCATCACCAATTCGGCGGAGCCTTCGACGATGGTGCGCATGTTGGCTTTGGCGACGGCGCCGTATTCCGACGTCGCCTGAACGTGTTGTTCAAAGTCGCCCAGTTCACTGACCTGCAATTGCAGCTTCAACTGCACGGACTGCTCGGGTTCCAGATGCCCGACGAACCAATTGACCGAGTCCTGCTTCGCGTCCAGCGTGCCGCCCTTATCGGCTTTGATGAACCTGAAGCCTTTCGGCAGGCGATGCGACACGCGCACGTTGTTGGTGGCGGCTTTGCCATCGTTGGTGATTGTCAACGTGTACCGCGCGTCACGGCCGAGGTATCGCAAGCTCGGCCCGTCAATCGCCAACTGCAACGACGGGGCGATCACGTTGACCGTCGATTCCGCGGCCTGCTTCAGTCCCGATTCAGCCGCCGCTTCGACGGTCATCGTCTGCTTGCCGCCACCAATGGCCGTGAAAGAGAGTCGCACCGTGCGCGATTCCTGAGGGTTTAAGGCACCGATGTCAATCTGCGAACGATCGCCACGCGTATGTTCGAGTCCGTCGGGCGTTGTCACTCGAAGGCGAACATTCTGAGCGGCTCCCGTTCCGGGGTTCGTCACCGTAATGGTCTGCACATGCGGGTCGCCGACGACGACTTCCCGAGGAGCGTCGACAGTGACCTTCAGCAGCGGCTCCGCGACATTGAAGATACTGGCTGCCGTTCCCGTGAAGCGGACATTGGCCGTCGCCGCCAACTCGCCGCGCTGGCTGGGAATCATTCGGATGTGAATGACTCGTTCCTCGCCAGCGGGTAGCTCGGCGAAGGACCATTCCAGATTATCGGCGGCGCGGCGAGGCTGGGGTTCCGCTTGAGTCAACCGCACGGAGGCCGGGAAAAAGGCTTCCACGACGACTTGCCGCGCGGCGACGCGGCTCGTGTTCTTGACCAGCAAGTCGCAGGTACATTCCTGACCGACATTGATCTCGCCGTGATTCGTCCATTCCACCGACACCGTCGGCGTACCAGCGGCCTGGGACAGTTTCTTCACACCAGACCGTGCGGACGTCGTCGCGTCGCGTGTCGTCTGGCTGATCGACGAGGCGATTAGCTTCGCGGACTTGCCATTGATGATGCTGGCTTGGTTGATTTTCGGTGTCGGATTCACCGTGGCAGTTGCGGTCGCGGGCGTCAATTGTCGCTGCTCGGCACGAACCGGTTGCACGCGAGCGTTCTCGCCAGGCTTCTGTTTGAAGTCCGCCGGCACGATCAAGTGTCCGTCGTCCGTGTCGTCCAGCTCGGGCAGGTTTCTCTCAACTCGCTTCGAGGACTGTGTTGGATTCGAGGACTGTGTTGGAGATGTGTCGAAACCGGTTTGCAGAATTTCTCGGTCGGCCGATTTCTTTTTGGACGTTGTCAGGTCATCACCGAAAAGTTCTTGTTCCAGACGCTTCTTCACTGACTTGTTGGCCTGGACCTTGGATTCGATCGGCGTCTCTTTCGGCCGTGCGTAGCGCTGCGCAGCGGTCGAAGTCGCGTCCAGGTTGATTTCCGATTCTTTCTCCGCGAGTGATTCAGTTTCCGCGTCCGCGGTCGGTCCACCACGGCTGAAGAACTCCAATCGCCCCGGACGAGTGGTCTTGGTCGGAGACTTGGGCGTGTTATGACGTTCCGTCAAACGCTCGCCCGCAATGCTCACGCTCAGTGCCACTCCGACGATGCCACCCACGGCAAACAATTTCATCCCACAACGCATACCAACCTCCTAATCTGACCGACACAGCAACGTGCCGCGTAATGACCGGGGACAAATGCGTCCTGGGCCAATCGAGCTTCGCCTGCGGAACATCTTTCGTCAGATCGTCTGGAGGTCTTGGTAACTTAAGAAGTCTTTCCCCAAGGCGACAAGTTTGTCGATTAGGAAGAGTTTTCCAGCGGAGTTAGTATTCGCTCAGTCTCCTGAGCTTCCCAGATTCGCAGAATCAGCGTTCCAGCTTCAGTCGCAGCAATCGGCGGCAGCCAGTTTGAATTGATCTACCGGCTCAACGGCGGCCTTTCCAGCTCGTCGCAACTCTCTGACGACCTGGAAAGGTCGTCGCTACGGGAGACTAATTGCCACCGGCTGCCTGAGTGTCATTGCGGCGATGTTCCTGTTGTCTCAGGCCCGGGCCTTGAGGAGGTCACGGATTTCCGTCAGCAATTTTTCCTGCGACGACGGTTCCGGCGGATTGGAGGGCTTGTCTGCTTCCTTGTTCTTCAGCTTGTTCAACAGTTTGATGAGGACGAAGACGCAAACCGCGATGATCAGGAAGTCGAACGCCGACTGGAGAAAGATCCCGTATTTGATTTCCGCGGGCGGCAGCGTTTTGTCCAGGAAGGTCGTGGGATTCGCGGGGTCGGGGATCTTAATGGTCAGCGACGGCAAAGAGTGCTTGAGGTCTTTAAAGTCGACTCCGCCGGTGATGTAACCCAATGGCGGCGTCAAGATGTCGACGACGATCGAGTTGACAATCTTGCCAAAGGCTCCACCCATGATGACACCCACGGCCATGTCCACGACGTTGCCACGTTGAATAAAAACCTTGAATTCCGAAACGATACTCATCATTGAACCTCCTTGATTCTGGGTGAGTCACGAACTTGATCTTGGATTGGCTGGCCCGTCAGCGTTCAGCCTTGCCATTTCGGCATGCAACAGATTCCTCAAATCCTCATCGGGTTCGACATCGGGACGGACGTAGGCCCACGCGATGACTTCGCCGCCGTCCGTCTGCACTCGCACCGGAATGCGGCGGTATTCGCGGCCAATCGTGTCGCCCACAGGAATCTCTTCCAGTCGGTCGCAGCCTTGCAAAGTTCGCGAATACGTTGCGGGAGCCAGGTCGTAGAGTTCACCGATCACAACGGAGCCGGCCTCGCGCGCGATCATCAGCGGCGCGACGGCAGTGAATCCCGAAAGCCGCGCCGGCCGCAGGCGATCATACTCGCCACTCAGGAAGTGGTGATTGCATTCACCACGACGCAGCGTGCCGAACACGAAGAGCGGCAATGGCGGCATGTCCAAGAAGTCTGTTCCGCAATGATGTGAACGGGGCATTTCGTGGCACGTGGCCAGCGAACGGAACTTACGAGACCGGCGCGTCGCAGCCTATCTGTTCTGCTGCAATCCCTCTTCGTGCCGCTTCAGGTCATTCACAAGTCGTTGCAACTGACCGCGCAATTCCGTGAACCGTTTGAACGTCGCTTGAAATTTGTCGCTCGCCGTAAAGAGAAGTTGGCTGGCCGCTTGCTGGCTTGACTGGATGCCGCGGTTGAGTTGCGCTAAATCGACCTCCATATCATCGCGCAGGTGCTCGAATAATTCTTCGCCTGCGGTTTGCATCTCGATCATCAAGCGTCGGAGCATCTGTCGATCGCTGACTCGTTCCTCGCTGCTAAGCTTGCGAGTGTGTGAGTCGACTTTGGTTTGTTTGAGCGAGGCTTCATTGACCAGCCGGCCGAAGGGACTTAACTGAGCCTTGGCCGTGGCCAGCGCTTCTTCGGCGCGCTGCAATCCGCGCTGGGCGCGTTCGAAGTCCGGATTGATCTCGAGCGCCTTCTTGTATTGATCGACAGCTCCCTTGGCGTTTCCCATTTCCAAATAGACGTTGCCGAGATTCTGCATCGCATCCAGCATGCGCGGATTGATTTTCAGGGCCTCTTTGTATGAATTGACGGCCATCGCCATCTGGTTGAGTCCGCGGTAGGCGATGCCCAGATTGTAGTAGCCTTCCACCGCCTTGCCGTCGCGTGTGAGGGCCTTCTTGAGAACGTCGGCGGCTTTTTGAAATTCGCCTTGCCGGTTCAAGACGGCTCCCCAATTGATCAGCGGTTTCGGGTCCATCGGCCGCAGTTGCGAGGCGCGAGAAAAGTGTTCCACGGCCCGGTCGTATTGCTTCATCACGAAAAAAGAAGTCGCCAGTCCGTCGTGGACTTCCACTCGATCCAGATCCAGTTTCAACGCATTTTCGAAGAAAGAAATCGCCTGCTGGTACTTCCCTTCGCGAAAGCAGCGGCGGCCTTCCTTGCACAGACTTTCAAGGTCAGCAGTAGCCATCCGTCGAACCCTCCATCAACGTCCTTATCGACTGCAACACAGAATGAGAATACTCACGATACTCAAGAAGTGACTGGTGCGGACGAGGACGGATTATAGAGCAGATGCCTTTGCGTCCCAACCTATTCTTTAGCATCGTCGGTTTTCGCTTCGTCGGACGTGTCGTTGTTGGGCTCTACCTGGGATGGCCAGAAATAGTCGAGCCACTCGGTGTCATCAGGAACGATGGCGTTCTCGGCCCCGTCCGATAAGTCCCAAGACAGGCTGCGGCAGACTTCTTCCAGCAGCGTTTGCGTTTCGTCAAGCTCGAAATCAGCCCCTTGATAGATCACCAGCATTGTGAATCGAGGCGTGCGAGTCGCTCGCAAGAAAGACGTGCTGATTAGTTCGTGGCAAACGAAGTCAACATCGCGGGCGACCGTGCGACTTTCACCCAAACGATCCGTGGCGGGATAGACGTCGACTTCGGAATACTCCGCCCGGAGCGCATCGAGCGCCGTCTCGATGACGCGGTCAGGCTCAGGCCGATGAAATAACAACGTCAGCGACCAAAAGGACGTTTCCAGGCTGTTGACCGTGATCGAAACGTCGTCTTGTCCCGGCTGCTCATGCAGGATCCAGTCTTCAGGATATTCGAAACGGACTCCGTGAGATTCGTAAACGCGGTTCATGGCCTTTTCCGTGAGTCTTGAGACCCCCTGCGGGTTCGATTAAGGTAGCTGTCGTCTGTCATGGCGTGAAATTGGATTGAGAGACCTTGTGAAACTCAAGGCCCTTGCTCATCAGGGTGTTTGTCGTGGACGTGGAGAGGCGGTAGGGCTTTCTTGTGTTGGTTTGATTATTCTGAAGTGTCAGGAGCTGAACAATGGCATCGACTCGTGCGGATCAAGTGGCGGAATTGTTGTGGGAGTTGAAGCGTGCTGCGAAGCTCGCCAAGTACAGCACAATCGCTCGGCGGGCGGGCTTCAGCGCGGGTGCGAATGGC
>CAZPUJ010000235.1:0-5595 GCA_964589725.1 uncultured Planctomycetaceae bacterium | reverse complement strand
GACGTTGTATCGATTCTCTAGAATCTCAAGGATCTCGACGACCTGCGAAGCACGAACATCCGCAAACACTGGTGGGGGACTTGATCGTGATTTGGGTGTGGGCCGTAAACATTGAGGATCGCTCTCGTTGAGTCACATCGGTGCGGGCTCAATCATCCGCACCATGCCGCTCAACCAACCGCACAACGCCACTAACGACGGAGGGGCGCGATGTACTACTAGTTCTCAATTTCTTGTCGGCGTGCGCGCATTGTGGCGCGACGCTCCGCGTCGCGATTCACGACGCGGAGCGTCGTGCCACATTGGTTGCGGCTTCGCCGCGTCGGTTAACCCCTACGCCATCGGCGTGGGCGGCTTTGTCCGTTGATCCGCGCCTCGTCCGAACCGCGCACGCCGATGGCGTAGCGGCTAAACATCAACGCGTCATATCGGATAGGCGACGATGTTGCTTTCAATGCCGGCGAACGCGGTCACGCATGGCCACGTCTGACGCGGTTTGCCTTCTTTCATGGGGTTGTCGAGCACATAGGCGATGGCGTTCTCGATGCTTTGTTCGCTGTCGAGATACACCTGCCAATGCTTTCTGGCCCAGGGTGTCGGAGTCGTGTCGTGTTGCCGGTAGGCGGCCAACGGATGCACGTTTTGTCGGTTGAGTTCCTTGGTGGCTTCGCCTTTGAGGAAGTTGGACTTTGTCTCGCACGACTTCGCACAGCGGCCCAGCACGAGATGCACATGCGCGGGAAGGATCGAGCAGGCCCAAATGGTGATGCGGTTCTTGCTCGCCGCAGTGCCGAACCCCACGCCGCCGGCTCGTGCTTGCAGGCCGGTGAATTGCACGGCGGGATACTTCAACGAGCGTTGGATTTTCTGACGCCGAACTGCGAATTGAGGTTGTGTGCTGAGTGACCCTGTTGCAGGAGCTCGTGGGACGCGACCGAAACGATACAGTTCCCAAGCAGCGACGAAGTCTGACCAAGAGCCTCTGGGGTCATTGGGGAGCCACGAGCCGTAAGTCACGATGATGACGTGATAGCCATGAATCATGGGAAGTGCTCCTCGCAGGTTGACCGGCTTAACCTCAATGCCAACGGCATGAACGCCGCAACGCGATAGTAGCCACTGAGACGCTCGGCGCGCACGCCGCTGGCGTAGCGTTTAACCCCAACGCCAACGGCGTGGGCGGCGGTGGCGGACGACGCGTCATTCCCGTTCGACGCCCACGCCGTTGGCGTTGGGGTTAAACGACTGAGGTTCGCCACCAAGTTTTGATACATGCGTTCGCAGACAAACGGCGCGCATGGTGCGAGCAACTTGGTCAACGTTACGAGTACCTCGTAGAGTGTCTGATAAGCGGCGAGCTTGTCCGTGTCGCTCGCGTCGCGTGAGCGCCAGAAGCGACGGCGGTTGCGGCGGATGTACCAGTTCGACAGGTCGTCGATAAACGCGGCGGCGGCACTGCATGCGCCCGGTGTGTTGTAGTTCTCAAATTCGCGACGACAGGTTTCTATCAACGCTTGCAGGTTGGAGAGAACCCAACGGTCGATCTCTGGACGCTCGGCGACAGGAACGTAGCCCTCACGCTCCGCGTCAGGAAAGCCGGACGCTTCACCGACTCCCGATGTTGAGTTGTCTTGAACGCTCGCGACCGTATCGCGCGCTCGGCTTTCGTCACGCGGAGCGTGACGGCTACGTTGGAGCGGATCGAACTCATCCAGCCGGGCGTAGTTCACGAAGAACGAATAACTGTTCCAGAGCGGGATCAGGATTTGGCGGCGGACTTCGTCGGCGGGTTTGCTGACGACTTCGCAGACGGGCAGCCCCTCGGCGGTGTGGTCGGTGGGGCCGTCGGGGGTCTCGATCGTGACCGGCTTGTCCTTGTGCCGAGTCCCGAATCGCAGATCCTGCGCCGGGTTATGAGCCAGATACATCCAGCGCATCGTGTCCACGCCGAGCTGCTCGGCGGCTTCCTCGAACCAGATGGCCGTGCCGTCCGACTTGTGCATCGGCTGCCCGTCCTCGTTCATCACGAGGCGGTGACCAAGCAACGTTTTGAACGGACGCTTTTCCTCCGCAGTCTTCTGGCGAGCGGGGGGCGTCAGCCCCCCGGTGGGTGGAACGTCGTTTGACTCCGGACCAACCGGGGGGCTGACGCCCCCCGCTCGCCTGTTTTCGTCGGACATCATCATCGTGGCCAGCGACAGCATGGAATAAAACCAGTTGCGGAACTGGCCGGGGAAGCATTCGGTGACGAAGTCGAGCGGGTATTGCGACTGCCACGCCTCGCGATTCGTGTTGAACTGCGTGGTCGAGAACGGCACGATGCCGGCGTCGAGCCACGGGTTGCCGACATCGACGATGCGCGACATCAACCGGCCGGTCTGCGGATTCTGAATCTTCACCGCGTCGATCCACGGCCGATGCGGCGTGTGACCTTCCAAGACCTCCCAGCCCTCGACCGCGCGGCTCTTGAGTTCTGCCAGCGAGCCCATGACCTCGAAGTCCAGCCGCTTCTCGCCGTTGACTTCGTATTCCTCGACCCAGATCGGCAACGCTAATCCCCAGAACCGCTTCTTCGAGATCATCCAATCGCGCATCGACGTGAGCCATTCCAGCTCGCGTTCCTTGCCGTTGATGCTGTCGGGCAGCCAGCGAATCGCCTCGGTGACTTCTTTGATCTCGTCCCGCCAGTCCATGTTGATGAACCACTCATCGACCAACCGAAAGACCAGCTCGTCCCCCGTCCGCCAGCAGTGCGGGTAAATGTGCGGGTACTGCTCGACGTTGACCAGCAAGTGTTTGTTGCGAAGATGCTCGAAGACGAGTTCGGCAGTCGCGGGATCGGTCGCCTCGCGCCCGGTGAAGGGACCAAAACCGTCCAGAAATTTTCCGTCCTCGCCGAGCGGCGCGATGCCGACGATGCCGAGTTGCTGCCCGAGCACATGGTCCACGTCGCCGCAACCCGGAGCGATGTGAACGATGCCGGTCCCTTCGCCGGCGACGACCATCGGACTGCCCTTCGAGTCCCGTCCGCCATCGACGACTTTGTGGCATGTCGCTCCGCAGAGTTGTTTCACTCGCTGATCAAACGGCACGCCGCCGAGCTCGCGTTGAGCTGGCAGATCATCGAACGGCCCGGTGTATTCCCAACCGATCATCTCCGAGCCTTTGAGCGTCGCCTCGATCTCGTAGCCACCCTGCTCCTTGAAAATCTGCGCGATGCTCTTGAGCTTCGGCACGCCGCTCGGCCACGACCACTCCGGCCGCCCGAAGCCTTCCCTGAACTCTTTGGCCAGCCGCGGGTATTCGAGGTTGTCCTTCGCGAAGTAATAGACGGAACCGTCGCGCTTGCTGCGCAGCTTGACGTACTCCAATTCCGGATTGACCGCCGCCGCAACGTTGCTGGTGAGCGTCCACGGCGTCGTGGTCCAGATCAGGAGGTATTCATTGTCTTGGCGAGCGGTGGGCGTTAGCCCACTGATGGTTTCGTTTGTTGCCGTTGCAGCGTTCGTGGCCATCAGGGGGCTGACGCCCCCCGCTCGCCGGAGCAGGAACCTCACGAACAGCGATTTATGCACCGTCAGCCTGCGACCGTCGGCGACTTCCATCTGCGAGTACGCGCTGCCGCCTCGGCCGGACCAGGGCATGACGTCGTAGCCGCGATAGATCTTGCCGCGTCGAAAGCATTTTTTCAGAAACGTCCAAATCGTCTCGTTGTTCTCGGTCGAGAACGTGAAATAGCTCCCTCCCCACTCCGCATTGCCGAGCCGCGCGACCAATTCGCTCGCGGTCCCCGACACGGTCTTGCCGGATGGCGTGGTGATCGTCACGGCTTCGTCAGTCCCGATCTTCGACGCCAAGAACCGCAGCGTGTCGGGATCGTCCCAATCGGTCCAATAGCCAAGCCGAATCGACTGCTCCGTCTGCCGAGCCGCGAACTTCAGCACGCGGCGTTTGCACTCGTTGACGAACTTATCGATGCCGTACTTCTCGATGGCGGTCTTCGAGCCAAGGCTCAATTGTTTCTCGACTTCAACCTCAACCCACAACCCCTGGCAATCGAACCCGTTCTGATACCGCAGTTCATGCCCGGTCATCGCGTAGTAGCGCTGATAGGCGTCCTTGTAGGTTCGCCCCCAAGCATGATGTACGCCCATCGGGTTGTTGGCGGTGATTGGCCCGTCGAGGAAATTCCATTTCGGCTTCCCCACATTTTGTTGTCGCAGTTTGTCGAAGATGCTGTACTGTTCCCAGAACTTCAGCACCTCATGCTCACCCTTGATGAAACTCGCCTCACCGACTTTTTCAAACATGGCCAACAAATAATCCTTTCCGACTTCCTCGCAACCCGCCCCGCTCGCCAAGAGATGGGAGGGAATTTAGCCGTTGGGGCAGTAATTGAAACTGCTGACTCGTTAACCTTGAAGCAACGGGGTTTTTGAGCCATGTCCCCGAACACTGTCCACGATGTCTCCGGCCTTTACACTTTCCCGATGCCGGGAAGGCGGGACGAATTGCGCGCACTGCGCCCATGAATTACAACCGAAGACTCGAATCCTTGTCCAATGGTCGAACTAACAGACAAAGCAATCGATTTCGCTCAATTGACTGAGTCCGTGCGTTCGCCCGAGGCCGGGGCGGTTGTAGTCTTCCTGGGAACGGTCCGCGAGTTGACAGCCGGGCGGCGAACGACGGCTTTGGATTATGATGCCTATCCCGAAATGGCGATTGCAAAGTTGCAAGAGCTTGAACACGAAGCGAAAACAAAGTGGCCGATCGTGAAGGCCGGCATCGTGCATCGGCTCGGTCACCTGGAACTCGGCGACGTCAGCGTGGCGGTCGCGGTCAGTTGTCCGCATCGACAACAGGCGTTCGAAGCGGGAAAATTCCTGATTGACCGATTAAAGGAAATCGTACCGATCTGGAAAAAGGAAAACTGGAGCGACGGCACGACCGAATGGGTGCATCCTGGAGCCGACGAAAAATCCGAAATCCGAAATCCGAAATCCGAAATTTGAGCCGACACCATGTCCGAGCCTTTGGTCGATTCATTCGGCCGAATTCACAACAACTTGCGGATCAGCGTCACCGATCGCTGTAACATCCGCTGCTTTTACTGCATGCCAGCCGAGAACGTGCAGTTCATGCCGCGGGCGGAGTTGCTCACGTTTGAAGAGATCGAGCGATTCACGCGCGTGTGCGTCGGCTTGGGCGTGGACAAGATTCGCCTGACCGGCGGCGAGCCGCTCGTGCGGCGTGACTTGAACAAACTCGTCGCCAAGATCGCGACGATTGACGGCGTCGAAGATATCGGCATCACGACGAACGGAATCTTGCTCGCGGAACAAGCTCAAGACTTGTGGGATGCCGGACTGAGGCGGATCAACGTGTCGCTGGACGCGCTCGACCCTGTCAAGTTCAAAGAAATCACGCGGCGTGAGGGCTACGAGAAGGTGCTCGAAGGCATTCAAGCGGCTCAACGAGTCGGCTTCGATCCGGTCAAAATCAACGCGGTCTCGGTGCGCGGGATGACCGAAGACCAAATCGTGCCGCTCGGGCGATTCGCTCGTGAGACCGGCGTCGAGCTGCGGTTCATTG
>CAZPUJ010000234.1:0-3178 GCA_964589725.1 uncultured Planctomycetaceae bacterium | reverse complement strand
CCCGACGCCCGAGCAGATGATCGACTTGGTGCGTCGCGTCGAGCCAGCCGTGCGACTGTGCGAGTCTGCCTCGCAGCCGTTCAGTCCGACGTTCTTCGAAGTCACGACCGCGATGGCCTGGCTGTTCTTCATCGAGCAGCGCGCCGAGATCATTGTGCTGGAGGTCGGCCTCGGCGGACGGTTGGATTCGACGAACGTTTGCTCGCCGGTCGCCTGTGTGCTGACGACGATCAGCCGCGACCACACGCAATTGCTCGGCAGCAGCCTGAAACAAATCGCCAGCGAGAAAGCCGGCATCATCAAACCCTGCGTGCCGGTGATCAGCGGCGTTGTCGGTGATGAAGCGTGCGCGACGATCGCCGAAGTTTGCCGAGCACAACAAGCCGACCTGTGGCAGTTAGGCCGCGAGTTTTCGTATCAGTACTACGCGAACTCCGCTGCGACGGATGTGGCGTGCACAGTCGATGTGATAACTCCGAAACAACTTTGGTCCGCTATGCCGCTCACGCTCGTGGGCGAGCATCAAGCTCACAACACGGCCGTCGCGCTGGCAACGATGGATCGGCTTCGCGGCGCGGACTGGAATGTTTCGCCCGAAGCCGCTCGGCGCGGACTGACGAACGTCCGCTGGCCCATGCGCATCGAAGTGCTTGCTCGACGGCCGACGGTCATTGTGGATGCGGCTCACAACTGGGAGTCAATCTCGGCACTCGGCCGCACATTGGACGAAGTGTTTCCGGCGCGACGTCGTGTGCTGATCTTCGCAACGTCGCGAGACAAAGACGTCGCCGGCATCTTGCGGCAACTGCTGCCCCGCTTCGACAGCATCATTCTGACCCGCTACCTCAACAACCCACGCGCCGTCCCCCCCGATCAACTCGTGAGTTTGATCCATTCGATCAGTGATGTCCCATCTCACGTCGCCCAGTCGCCCACTCAAGCGTGGGACCTGGCCCGCCGCATCGCGTCGTCAGAGGACTTGATCTGCGTCACCGGCTCCTTCTTCATCGCGGCGGAAGTGCGGGAGCTGGTGCTCTCTTGCCTGGTCCCCCTCGCCCCGCATCAGGGTACAGGGTGAGGGGTGAGGGGTGAGGGGCCGAACGTTTGAGCGATTCACGACTATCGTTTGTAGACAAGAACGGGACGAAGTTCGGTCACGATGGCCGTCAGGTCACGCTGGGCTCGCATGACGGCTTGCACCTCTTTGTAGGCGGACGGCGCTTCGTCGCGAAGATGGTCGGTCATTTGGTCGTCGAACCATATTCCGTTCATCTCACGACAAAGTTGCCGTTGGCCAATTCGTTGACGGGCAATCGTCCGCCGCAATGCTCGACCGGCTCCGTGGGAACTGGAACACAGCGACTCCGCACTGCCTCGACCGCGCACGAGGTAGCTGCGAGTTCCCATCGAACCGGGAATCAATCCGAGTTGATCGATCGATGCCGGTTGCGCTCCCTTGCGATGAATCCACAGATCGCGTCCGAAGTGACGTTCGCGAATGACATGATCGTGATCGGTCTCGACGACATTGGTCCAATCCAGTCCGCAGCCCAAAACGTCGAGCAGCGTCTGCTCCACCGCCCGCAGCATCGCACGGCGATTCGCACTCGCATATCGCCTCGCCCAAGCGACGTCGTGCAAGTATTGCTGTCCGGCGTCGCTACTGGCCGACACGGAAGCCAGACGTTGCCTGCGAATTTGTCGCGCGCGTTCGAGATGCCATTGCGAGATGGCCTGCCCAATTCCGCGCGAGCCGGAGTGGATCATCAACCACAGCCGACCGTTCGCATCCTCTTGCAATTCGACGAAGTGATTCCCGCGCCCCAATGTGCCGAGTTGCACGCGGCCGTCACGTTCGGCCAGCTTTGTTAGCCGGTCGTTGCTGAGCCGCACTTGCGCAAGGTCTTCCGGCAACTCAGCCGCGGCCGTTGTGGCCGGATGACGGTTGCCCGGGACTCGCTCGGCGAGGCCGTCCAGAATTTGGCGAGCGATCGCTTCGTCGCGCAGAAACTCCGCCGACGAATCGGCTTTCACGGCGACGATGCCGCAGCCGATGTCGCCACCCACCGCTTGCGGATAGATCAAGTCGGTGGTGGCGACCGCGACCCCGTTGCAGACGTCTTCGATGAGATGCACGTCAGGCATGACGGCGGCATGCACGACATCGTCGGCCGTCGCCAGGCGATGCAATGTGACGCGGCAGCCGCTTGGCAGCGGCTCGGACAGCCAACACGAAACATGATTCGGAAGTTTGCGGTCACGCATGGCCGACCTCCTCTCCCGAATCGGTTGCAGCGTTCGGACCCGCGAGCTGAAAAACCAACTCCGGGATCCGGCGCCGCGAGATCGATGCGGCCAACTCCGAACGCAACCACGGGGTCGCTCGGCGCAGCTTTTCATCGATTGCGGACCAATGGCTGAGAGCATCCTCGGCCCACGATTGCACCATCACCAGCAATCGTCCCGCGTGAGGCGCGGGCATAACGTTGACGACACTGAGGTCTTGCAAGTCCGCATCTTTGGCTTCACCGGTCAGCACGGCGTCGAGCACATGCGCGACTTGCTGACAGAGTTGTTGCGTCTTGCGATCTTGATCTCGATGACGCGAACCAGACGACCGGCGAGCCGCCTGTCGAGGATCAACGCCATCACCTTCACCGAGTTGCTGACAGAACTGTTTCCAAGGCGAATTGCGCGAATTTGTTCGCGGTTTCATGTGTTTGTTCCCAGAGAGATGTCAAAGCGAGTGTCACGCACGGGAACGCGAGTGCAGGCCGGAATCCTCATGGGAACCGACGCACAACCAAACACGTTCCGCGTGCCCACAAGTCAGGATGAGCAACGCGCGGCGTGGCCTGGGAAGAACATCATCAGCGTGGAACGAGCGACAGTCGGTTCGCGAAAGCGTCACCGGAGGTCAGCACGGATCACGGGCGGAATTATTCCCAAGCCCGGACAACACGAGTGAAAGATGTGCGTGCCATGATTCGACCTCCTCTTACAAGAGCAAGGAAATATATCGGCAGTTCGCCGAGTTGCAAATCAATTCTTCTGGGAATCCTGCGGCTGGCCAATTCGTCGTTTTGGGCAATCTGTAGTCCCGGCCCTTGTGGCCGGTTTGACTTGAATTCGTCGGAAAACAAGCAGAAGTCTCATCACGCAGGCCACAAGGGCCTGA
>CAZPUJ010000233.1:0-13963 GCA_964589725.1 uncultured Planctomycetaceae bacterium | reverse complement strand
CAGCGATTTCAGTTCGCTGGCGAACGTCAGCCGGCCTTGTTCGCAACGATAGAACAATGGCTTCTTGCCGACGCGGTCGCGAGCCAGCATCAACCGCTGGCGACGGTCGTCCCAAATCGCGAACGCGAACATGCCGCGCAGTCGCTGCACGCACTCCGCCCCGAGGTCTTCGTACAAATGCACGATGCACTCGGTGTCGCTGTTGGTACGGAAGCGATGTCCGCGCGTTTCCAGGTCGGCTCGCAACTCGCGGTAGTTGTAGATCTCGCCATTGAAGACGATCCACACGGAGTCATCCTCGTTCGCCAATGGCTGATGTCCGCTGGCGAGGTCGATGATCGACAAGCGGCGGAAGCCCAGCGCGGCGGCCGAGGAAGTGACTAATGTGCTGAGTGCTAAGTGCCGAGTGCCAAGCGTCGCCTCGGCGGCGATTTCTGAGCACTCGGCACTTGGCACTTTGAACTCAGCACTGAAATACGTTCCCGCGTCATCCGGGCCACGATGCACGATGGCCGAGATCATGCGTTCGAGCGTCGCGGCCGACAGCGGTTCCCCGTTCGCCGACCAAGCTGCTCCCGCAATCCCGCACATCGTCGCTGCTCCGGTGAAAGGTATTCGGCCACACTTGCGCCAAGTCGCCACAAAAGATAGCGGCCCAAGCACAAATGACGAGACCCGAATGCCAAAACACCTTCCAGGCGGGGCGCGGAGAATACACGTGACAAATTGAACGCGAGAAGGTAATCTGCGCCCTACACATCCCTCGGCCCATTCGCGGCCGGCCTGAGACGCTTATCGTCTCTTGTATCATGTCACAACTGTATCATGTCACAACAAGGAACACGGCCATGACGACTTTTCCGCGCGGTGATTGGTCTCGCCACATCGACCAAATCCTGCGTTCGAAACACTACACCTGGATTGCCGAAGGCTTGGGGGGCTGTCCGCTCGATGCGGCACTTGTGTCGATCACGACCGATCTCATGCACATGTGCCAGCGCAGCGGCCTGTCGTGGGACCAGATCGTCGCTGAAAGCGAACGCCTTTGTGCCGACGAGGAAACCACTCGCCGGGCCCGGCCCGTTCACGCTGCCTGATTCGACCAGTCGCGATGGAGATCAGGGATCCACCGACACCAACGGTAGCACGTAGCCTTTCTCGTCGAAGCGCGCGATGACGGTTTCTTGGTCCGTCTGCAGGCCGAGCACTGCGCGCGAATCGTCGCTCTCATCAAGACTGTGATACACGACGAGGTGCAGGTTCCCCACCCGTAAGCGATGCGCGGCTGCTCGCCACAATGCCAGCTTTTGGCCCAACTCCGTCACCGTCAGAGTGCGCCATTCCGCGTCGAGCTTGGTCCGCTCCGGTGACCAATCCAGCACGAGCGGAGCGTAGAGTGACTCGGACGACGACGATTGCACCAGCCGCAACGAACCGTCCTGCGCGTCGAACCGTCCGACCGTGCTGAGTAACCGATCGTCTGGCAGTCCCAATGGAAAGACGCGAGCAGAGACATCGAACAAATTCAAACGGAGTTCGCGCGTTTGTGAATCGGGTCTCGCACGCACGCCACGACAGAGTGGGAGTCGCGATTCCAGATCGACGCGTCGCGAGCCAGCTCGCGTCACGGCAT
The DNA here is from genome assembly GCA_964589725.1 of uncultured Planctomycetaceae bacterium. Lineage (GTDB taxonomy): Bacteria > Planctomycetota > Planctomycetia > Planctomycetales > Planctomycetaceae > CAYSHJ01. The sequence goes on along the minus strand of CAZPUJ010000233.1, from coordinate 12,330 downwards.
CGGCCAGAACCAAAAAGTGATCCTTGCGAGACAACATCACTTGTCGGCAAACAGTCGGACCATCGGGCCATTCGAGATACAATTCGAGGTAGTCCATGTCCGGGTCCGAGGTCCAGCAGACGCATTGCCATCGGTCGTTCCATGTCAGCGGCTCACCGGCAAGAGAGACTTTCAACCCCCATTCGCCATCAATCATCGGCACACCTTGCGGAGCGATCTGCAATCGGACGTTCGACTGGTCGTGCCGAACGATCGTCGTGTTCGCGGTCGCATGCCACCAGCTTCGTAAGCAGGCCCAGCCAGCCCAGTCGGACTGCACCGCCGGCAAATCGGTGTCGGTGACGATCAGCCGTTCTTCCGGCGATTCGGCAAATGTCGTTTTGGGTTTATTCGTGCCGCAGCCGTTCTTGATGATGGCCATTCGGTGCCGTAATGACTCCGCCGCAAGCGACAGTTCATCAAGCTCAGCCAGTTCGGCGCCACGCAGCAACATCGTCACCGCCGAGTTCTGTAAGACGAATTGGCAATCCGTCACACGTTTCAAGGAACGTCGCTTCACGCGGTTCGAGTCGCCACGAAAAAAACACCCATCTCGATCAAGCAGCAGAACGGCTTTCGTGATGACATCCTCAAACCGGAACTTGGCCTCGCCTTCGAGCAACGGTTCGCCGAGGATTGCGCCGATCTCGACCGATCGAATCAACGACGCAAGCCAGCGCGGCAGCAACGCCAACAAGCTCCCGGACGGAGTTCCGTCGCCGTCGGTCAATTCGATCAGTTCGTTGCGCAGCGATTGCTGTCCAAGTTGTTTGAACTCCGTCACACCAGCCACGCCCGCGAAGAGATGACCCAACAGCCACGGCAACTCACCGGACTGCATCAAGCGTTCGTCGGCTGAAATGTCGCCGCCATTTTGAACTTCGCTGGACGTGCCTAGCTCGATCGCACAAGTCAGTACAAGCCGCCACACCGCCCACGCGATCTGCGCGTCAACTCGCCAACCGCCAAGCAATAGCTCGCCGAGGAGGAGGCGCTCTCGGTAGCTGCCGACCTCGTGCCGGCCATTTCTGCCACCCGCCAATCGGTTCGCCACCCAGCGACTCAAGCGCGGCCAATCTTCCTTTTCGATCAGCGACAGGAGTGACTTCACCGGATGTTCGCGCACATCGTCCCAGGGCCACAGCACGCTCCGATTCGCTTGCCGCTGGCGGCGGAGCTTCCGATCCCCGCGCGCCCCCATTGCTTTGGACCAGGCTCGCCAGAAGCGATCGACTCGGCCGTCGAGGGCTGCTTTGCGAATTTCGGGCGGAGCCGACATCGTCCAAAGCACTCGCTGAAGAAAGTCGGAATCTGACAATCCGCGCAGTTCCGTCACGGGTTGTCCAAACGCGATCGCAGCACTGCTCATCGGGGGGCCACTCACTCCGCAACGATTATTCCTCGCACGGCCATCCGCGAGACATTCTGGCGAGCGGGGTATATGATCCCAAGAGGCGGGTCATTCTGCGGAGATGCCGACACGATTGCAATGTTCTTGACCTGCCCAAAGCGTGCGGACCACGTGGCTGTCCGATGCGAACAGGCCTTCGAGCTCATCAACCGAGGTCGCACCGGTGGGCAGAGAGACGACGGCGATGTCTGCTCGTTTACCCGGCGTGAGACTTCCGCAATCGTGATCGAGGCCGAGTGCTCGTGCACCGGCAAACGTGCCGAGATGCAACAGCGTTGCGGGCGAAACGTCGGGACAGCCGCTGCGCAGGAAGACAAGTTCGTTCCACAGGCTGAGGTCGGGATTCGAGCCTCGCCCATCCGTTCCGAGCGCGACGTTGATCCCATTCGCGAGCAAGCGTCGCCACGGATGCACCTCGTGATCGAAGAAGGCGTGCGTGCGCGGACAGTAGACGACCGACAGATGTGGTTGAGTGGCCAAAAAGTCGATTTCGTCGTCGGCCAAGTAGTTGCCATGCACGATCAATGCGCGCGGGGCCTTCGCCAACATTCGCAAGAAATCCAGAGGCCGCAGTCCTGTCGCAAGCCATCCGTCTCGCCAAGCTGAAAAGCCACGCAGCATCTCCACCAAGTCGCCGCGGCCGGCGGCCAACAGATCGAGCTCGTCTCGCGTTTCGGCGACGTGCATCGCGACGGGGGCATCGTGCTGTTTCGCGAGCTCTACCGCTTTTCGCAACAACTCCGGCGCGACGCTGTACGGCGCGTGCGGACTGAGTCCGGCGAGCGTTCGACGTTCCCCCCCTGGCCTCCCCATCTGAAGGGAGGGAAAGGATGACTGAAGAGAGGGAAAGAGTGCGAGATGCGCTTCGGCGATTTGTGTTTGAGCGGCGATCTGTTCGGGCCAGCGGCCGATCAGTTCGCGGAAGGCGACGACACGCGGGCCGGGACCGATGAACGCATCGGCCGACCAGTCATCGGTCACGATCTCGCCGAGCAACGTCGTTCCGGCTTGAGCCGCTTCGCGCCAGCCGGCTTGTAGCGCGGCTGACTTTGCCGCCGGATCGGCTCCAAAGGTTTGACGTCGGTACACCACCAGCGAACGAATCCAATCCGCGAATGGCTGTGCGGGCGTGAGCGGCTGTTCGAGCCGACTGAATTCCAAGTGAACGTGCGCGTTGACTAATCCAGGTACGATCGCGACGTCACCCAGGTCGTCAGCCGCGTCGTGAGGACTCGCCGCGCGAACGGACGTGATCCCGCCGTCAACGATTTCGACCAAACCGTTTTCAATCGGAGGTCGATCGACAGGCAAGACCCAACGAGCGCGGAGATGCTGCAATAACGAAGACATCGGTTGAAATTCTCAAGGTGCCAAAGCCGCCAGCTTGTAGCTCGCTCTTCGCGCCAGAGGAAGCGCGTGCGGTTGATGCTCAAACGAAGATGTAACGTGCGAAGGGAGTCGCGACCGATCCTCCATCGCGGCGCGACGCCGTTACTTTGCGGCGGCTCTGGTGGGCATCGACACTTTGCTCGTTACTGGGCGAGACTTCGCCAATAGGCCACGTCCGGCTGGAATCAACGTTTGAGCGTTCCCTTGTCGTACGAGCCAACACAGCGCGGCACCAGAAACCGTCGCGCAAATGACCAAGGTTGGCCAGTTATATCTCAGCCCGCTGGCTTCCAGAGCAACGAACCAATTCTCGGCGCGATCCTTCTGATCCGCCGCCAGACTGGCGGCCCAATCGGCTCCGAGACGCTCACGCAATACGGCCAGCGCGTTGAACAAAAAGTGGAACACAATGCCGGGCAACAGGCTGCCGCTCCGTACGGCGATCAGGCCCAGCACCAATCCCAGCAGCGTGGCGTTGAAAACTTGCTGGGGAATCATGTGCATGATGCCAAACGTCAGGGCCGACAGCGCAATCGCCAAAGAAATCCGCCCGTTGCGGCTGAATCCCGTCAGAATGAACCCGCGAAACGCCAGCTCTTCGCAGATGGCCGGCGCCACTGCGAACGCGATCAGCAAGAGCCACAAGGGTTGCTCGTGATCGGACATGGTCTTAAGCAGCCGCATCGCTCCTTCGGGCAACTGGGGGAAAAACCATTTCAGCGAGGCGACCAATTCCAGCGACAGCGGGTGCAGCACGAACGGCAACAGTGCAGCGACGCCCAGAATCCTCCAGTTCGGCCAGTGCACTCGAAATGTTTGTCGCACGCTGGTCGTCAGGATCAAGCCCATGAACAACGCCGGACAAGCGATGATCGCGAGTTGCTGAATGACCAGTAACTTCATCATCGCGACGGCGAGCTGGTCGCCGCTCACTTTCTCGATCGATCGGCCAAGCGCGCGCATCGAGACGAACTGCGCCAACATGATCAGCACGAAACAGAAGCCGGCCTCGGAGAAACTGGGCGTCGGTTCTTTCTCGCGCAACAGGTGCCGGACCCACAGACCGAGTTCAAAGCGTTCCCCCTCGCGGAACAGAACCCCTTCGCTGGCGAATTGCTCAATCGCCCACCACAACGCGAGCAAGCTGTAACCGATGCTGGTGGCCAACACCGGCGCGGCAAAAATCAGGGCGTCGGTATTGCCCGGGTTCAGCAACAACGCTTTCAGCAACAGCGCGATGTTGACGACCGGCATGACGCTATAAAACCACGAGGCCTGATGAACCGGATAAATCTCGACCGCCGGCGAGAGGCAAAAGACCGTCAGCCCAATCGAGACCATCAGCAACGGAGTCAAATAGTATTGCCCTTCCTTTGAACTGCGCGCGAACGTGGCCAGTGCGAGGCAGAGCGCGCTGAATAACGCCGACAGCGGGATCAGCAACACTAACAGCCAAGCCAAGGCCGGCGCAGAGGGGAGCGTGATCTCACCCATCTTCGCCATCGTGCCTGAGACAACCGAACCTCCGCGTGCCGACAGCATGTAATGCCCGGTCGTGCCGATGCTGAGCAAGTTCAGCAGTGCGGTCGACATGCTAAAGCACATCACCGTGAAAAATTTTCCGAGCACGATCTCGGTCCGCGTGGCCGGGCAGATCAGCAGCGTTTCCATTGTGCCGCGCTCTTTTTCGCCGGCGGCCACGTCGACGGCCGGATAAAATGCGCCGGTCACGGCCATGATGACCAACAGCGCCGGAAACATCTTGCTCCAAACATTCGCCGAGATTTGTTCGTCGGCGGCCAAGTCCAGCGGCACCGCACCGAACGGCGTCGGCAGTTCTATGGGCAGGCCGACCGAACTCAATCGCTGCCGCAGGACTTCTCGTTCCCAGGCGTTGAGCACTTCATACACGCGAGCATACGCGACGACCGACTTGTCGTCCGCGCGGTTCTTCACGATCATCGGCCGATCGTAAGACAGGTTGGCATCGGCCGTCGTCTTGTGCTCGGCGATCAGTTGATTGACCCGCTCGATGTTGTCCTTCAGGCCGTTCGGAATGAAGATCAGCACTTGAATCTGACTGTTCGCGAATAACTCGGTCAGCTCATAGTCAAGCGTGGCCAGTTGAGCTTTGAACTCGGCGATCCGCAGCGTCGCCTGGGAGGTCGCACCGACCTGGGAACTCGAAGTGTTCAGCGATCCGGCTTGGTCGCTGACACTGGCCCGCGCCGAGGACTCCAATTGTCGCAGTTTGATTTCGAACCGCACTCGCTCTTCGGCCTTTTCCCGTATACGTCGAGCTTGCTCGATGAGCTGCAGCGACTTCTCATCCATTGACTGGGAAGAGTCCGAGATGACTTTCAGCTTTTCGGCATCCTCTGGATTGACGAACCAGTTCGACACGAAGCGATCGCCGTCGAGCAATTGCGGCGGCGGGAGATGTTGTTCACCGAGAATGACAACTGTTCGCGGTTGCTCGGTGAACAGCATCGTCATCTGCAACATACCGACGGCCAGCGCCGGATACAGCAGCAGCGGCAACACGGCGATCATGAACAAAGTCCGCCGATCGCGGAGTTGATCGCGAACTTCGCGCAAGAAAATGAGTTGGATGTTTTTCCAATTCATGGTTGTTGTCTGTGGCGTTGCTGACTGCGGCACGGATTGTCAATCCGTCCAATTAGAATTAGGTGGTGAGTTCCGCTCGGTCGTATTGCTCGATCAGGTTAAAGAACAGCTCTTCGGTGTCTGTCTGAGAATAACGTTCTTGCAATTCCGGCAACGTGCCTATCGCCAGAATGATGCCCTTGTGGATAATCGCGATGCGGTGGCAGAGCTTTTCGACCTCACGCATGATATGCGTCGAGTAGATGATGCTCTTGCCTTGATCGCGGAGCGACTCGATCGTCGTCAAGACTTTACGAGCAACCAGCACATCCAGTCCGCAGGTCGGCTCGTCGAAGATGAGCACCGGCGGGTCATGCACGATCGCCCGCGCGATGCTCACCTTTTGCTTCATTCCGGTGGACATCTTGGCTCCCAGCATGTCGCGGAAGTCCTGTATCTGCAGCGTGGTAAAGATGGTTTCCAGCCGCGGCCGCAGCACATCCTCCGACATGCCGTACAGCCGACCGTAATACTCAACCATCTCCCAAGCCGTCATCCGATCGTAGATGCCGGTGTTGTTGGACATGAAACCGATCCGCTGCCGAACCTCGGCTGGATGCGCGGTGACATCGTACCCGGCGACCGTAGCCGTGCCGCTCGTCGGACGGAGCACCGTGCTGAGGATTCGCAGGCACGTGGTCTTGCCGGCGCCGTTAGGGCCGAGCAGTCCGAAAATCTCTCCGGGATGCACGTCGAAGCTCACGTTGTCGAGCGCCGCCACGAACCCGCGACGCAGGTCGTCGAAACCCTTCGTGAGGTTCTGGACGGAGATCATGAGGGCCTCGGCTGGGTCTTCCAGCACGGTGACGACGTCTCGCTCGGACCCAAGCTCAGCTTGGGAACGGACTCTCTGAAACCCTGCTTGGCGAAGCGGAGCTTCAAAGACGGCATTCCCAAGCAGTGCTTGGGAGCGAGCACACTCGCAAGTGCGTCGGTAGTTTAGCACGCGTTATTGCGAGAAGGCGGGGCACCGCGAATTCGTCGCCCTTGAAAATTAAAGACTCAACACCGGCAACGCCACTCGGCGCGCCTCATGCGGAGCATCGACCTCATCGACGTCATCGATGTATTCGTAATAGACGTTTCGCTGGCGAGGTATGTAGCCCACTTCGCGAATGCACCGCTTGATTGTTTCCAAACTGAGGTGATTGACTGTCCCCGCCGACGCGACGACGTTCTCCTCGATCATCAGGCTCCCCATGTCGTTGGCTCCGAAAAGCAACGCCATCTGGCCAACTTTCTCGCCCTGCGTCACCCAGCTCGACTGAATGTTGTTGACGTTGTCGAGGTACAGTCGGCTGACCGCTTGCGTCTTCAAATACTCGAACGCACCGGCCGGCGGCAGGTGAGCCATGTCGGTGTTCTCGGGCTGAAAAGTCCAACAGATGAAGGCCGAGACGCCGCCAGTCTCGTCCTGCAGTTGGCGAATGCGGTCGAGGTGCTCGATCCGCTCAGCCAGCGTTTCGACATGGCCAAACATCATCGTCGCCGAGGACTTGCCTCCCAGTAGATGCCACTGCCGACAGACATCGATCCAGTCGTCGGACAGCACCTTGCCGCGAGTGATCTCCTTGCGAACACGATCGACCAGAATCTCGCCGCCGCCGCCCGGAAGGCTTCCCAAGCCCGCGGCCTTGAGTCGCTCAAGCACCATTCGCACCGGCAGCTTCGCCAGTTTGCTGAGAGCGTAAATCTCCGGCGGCGAAAACGCGTGCAAGTTGACTCGCGGAAACCGTTCGTTCAGTGACCGCAACAAATCCTCGTACCACTCCAGCGGCAAATCGGGATTCATTCCGCCTTGCATCAAAATCTGATCGCCGCCGAGCGAGACCGTCTCTTCGATCTTGCGAAAGATTTCTTCCTTCGACAGCACGTACCCTTCCGGACTTTTTGGACGACGGAAGAAAGCACAGAAGTCGCACACCGCCGAGCAGACGTTCGTGTAATTCACATTGCGGTCGATATTGAATGTTCGGTACGGCTCCGGGTGCAGCCGCTGAGTCACCACGTTCGCCGCGATGCCGATCGAGACAAGATCGTGCGATTCGAGCAACCTTAAACCGTCTGCATTCGACAGCCGTTCGCCTGCGACCCCTTTTTCGAGGATCGCGCGGATCGGCGAATGACCGAACGGCGAGCGTCCACCAAACTGATCGTCTAAACGCTCGACCCGTTCGCGATCGACGGTCAACGTCGGACGCTCGCAGCCACGGCGAGTGGCTGTCGATCCATGGATCTCAGCGGGCGGACAGGCAGTCACGGAAGACAAGGCCGACTCCTTGAGGGGCCAGGCCCCATTTCACGGCGAGTTCTTGAAACAGGTTCAGTCCAGATCGCTCGGCCGAACCGAGTTGGAAGTGCAAGTTGTGAGTGAGATACGAACGGGCGAGTTCTTCCGAGATCGCCAGCTTCGGAGCCTCGCGCCTTGCGATGTCCGCCAGTCGCTCGACACCGCGATCGCGGGCTAGCGACAACGCATCCTCAACGCCTTCCAAATTGGTACCGCCGCGAGCGGCCCACATCGCAAAGACGAAAGGCAAGCCAGTCCAGCGAGTCCACTCGTCCCCCAAGTCCCACGTCACGACGAATCGCTCGTGCGGTGGCTTCATGGCTCGATCACCGATCAGCAATACCGCGTCGGCCGATGTGTCTTCGGTCGCGAAGCCGAGTGGCAACAGTTCCGTTTGCGGGCAGACGCTAAACCGCTCCGCCAGCATGACTCGCGTCAGCGTCGCGCTGGTGCGCGAACCTTCGTCGAGAGCGAGAGTCCGAATCTGTGCGACAGGCACTCGGCAGTAGAGTTTGACGCTCAATACTGGCCCGCGAGTCGCCACGCAGGCGTCCGAGACAATCTCGAAATTCGCGTGCCGCAACACCTCGACCGACGGGATCAGCGCGACATCCAGCTCGTTGGCGGTGAGGTCGTCCGCCAGCCGGCTGGGGACGTCGAGAATCAACTCGGCGTTGCGAGCCAACTCGGCTAAGTCTTCGATCAAAGGCTTCGAATTCAAATAGCTGACCGCTCCGATGCGGATCGGTCGCTCGCGTTCCGTGAACAGGTCCAGCGTGTCGCTCATGTTCGTAGGCTCCCACAGGCGGCGGATTATAGGCCGGCGTCACGCCATCGCCAGTTCGTGCGCTCGCCAGCGAGCCGCGTCGTGCGGTCTCCATGTCAGCGACCGCGAGCCGACACGACGGATTAACAGTTGACGCCGCACACTAACTCGAAGCGTAAGCGAGGGTCGGAGACCGCAGCCCATCGCTCACGCTTCGGGTTAGTGTCATATTCAGCCGAGCGGAGAATACCCGTGACTGTCACGACCGACGCCAACTGCTACCATGCCACCCAACCCTGATCGTTGTCGTGTTCACGGAATTGAAGTGGAAAGGAGTCGCATGGCAACCGCATCTCCTCTGCGAGTCGCATTGCTCGGAATGGGCACGGTCGGAACGGGTGTCGCGCGGATTCTGACCGATCACGCGGAACGGATCGCTCGTCGAGCCGGCCGGTCCATCGAGCTCCGTCACGCGGTCGTGCAGAAGTTGGATAAGCCTCGCGGCGTCGCGTTGCCTTCGGGCCTGATCACCGACAATCCCGAAGCCGTTTACGCCGACAAAGAGATCGACATCGCCTTGCACTTGGTCGGTGGCCTCGAGCCGGCGCGGACGATCATGCTGCGGCTGTTGGAATCGGGCAAGGATGTCGTGACGGCCAACAAGGCGTTGCTGTGCGAGCACGGTGACGAACTCTTCCGCCGCGCCCGCGAACTTGGCCGCACGATCGCGTTTGAAGCAGCGGTCGCCGGAGGTATCCCGATCATTGCGGCGATCGGGCAGTCGATGGCCGCGAATCAGATCACCTCGATTCAGGCGATCCTCAATGGCACCAGCAATTTCATCCTGACCGAGATGCACGAGAAGGGTCGCTCGTATGCCGACGTGCTAGCCGAAGCTCAGCGGCTGGGATACGCCGAAACCGATCCGACGCTCGACGTCGACGGGACCGACGCGGCGCAAAAACTGGTGTTGCTCAGTCAGCTCGCGTTCGGCACAAAGGTTCCGGTCACAGCGTTTCATCGGCAGGGGATCGACAGACTGGAACTCGCCGACCTGAAATACGCGACCGAGTTTGGATATCGCATCAAGCTGCTGGCCACGGCGCGGCTCGTCGAAGGCCAACTCGAGATGCACGTGCAGCCGACGTTCGTGCGCGCGGATCGGCCGCTCGCGAAAACCTCCGGCGCGTACAACATGATCGAGTTGACCGGCGACGCCGTCGGCCGTTTGTGGTATTCCGGAGCGGGGGCCGGCGAGATGCCGACCGCTTCCGCAGTCGTGGCCGATCTGATCGACCTGGCCGTCGGCCGAGCACAACTGACGTTCACGCGGCTGGACATTTGGCGCGAGCACTCGCCGCTGCCGCTGCTCCCGGCGACCGACATGCGCCGCAGGTTTTATCTGCGCTACAACGTCGACGACCGCCCGCACGTCCTCGCTGACATCGCCGACATCCTCGGCCGTCGCAACATCAGCATCGCCTCCGTCATTCAAAAGGAAGCCGAGTCCGCGGCCACGCCCGGCGGCCAACCGACTGTTCCGCTGGTAATCATGACTCACGACAGCACCGAAGGCGCGATGCGCGACGCCGACGCCGAACTCGACCGCCTGAAGTCGATTCGCATCCCGCGAGTCCGCATCCCGGTCGCGTAACAACTCATTTTGGCTGCGGCATCTTCGTCTCTGCCCCGCGTGATTTCCTGTCGTGCTCAGATGGCGCTCTCCAACGCGCGCTTGAAGTCGGCCGCGGTCTGGAACGGAATGCTGGGCTGATCAATCAGCGCGGTGTCAATCACTTCGGCCAACTTCTTGGGGATCGAAGAATCTCGCTGCCGAACAGGAACGGCGTCGGTGCTCAAGATGATGTTGAAAGGTTCTTTTCCCTTCGGAAAGTCGCGCGTGAGCTGACCGGTCAGCATGAAGTAGAGCGACGCTGCCATCGCCCAGACATCGACATCGGGTTTGGCGTATTTGAAGTTGATGATCTGCGGCCGAGGCATGAAGACCGGCGTGCCGGCCATTGCGCCAGTGCAGGTTTGCCCGCTCAATCCCGCCAGGTCGAACGCTTTGGCCAGACCGAAATCGCCAATCAGTGCTCGGCGTGAGCGGCCGGATCCGGACAGAAAGAGATTGTGCGGCTTGAGGTCTCGGTGAACCAGCCCTTCGCCGCGACCGAACGTGCCGTCATCCAGCCGGACTTGAGGCACCTCGGCGTGGTGCGCGTACTCCAGACCGTCGAGAGCTTGCAACGTGATCTCCACCGCCTCATCGATGGACAGCCGACTGCCGCGCTGTTTCATGAGTTGGTCCACGCTGCCGCCGTCGCAGAATCCCAGTGTGAAAAAGAATGTGCCCTGAACGCAGACCACGTCGCGCACTTCCACGACGTTCGGATGGTGCAAGGCTTGAGTGTTCTCCGCCTCGCGGAGAAACGTCTGCTTGGCCTTTTGATTGGCGGCGACGCGCGGCAGCATCACTTTGAGAGCCACTTGCTCGTCCGTCTTGTCGTGACGCGCGAGATACACGGCTCCCATTCCGCCGCGACCCAACTCCTTCAGAATCGTGTAGCCTTGAATCGCGACTAGGTTCTTCTGGCCCCCGTTCGCCAACTCCAACAGCTTGTGGATGATCCCCAGCGGGTTATGGCGGCACGCCGCGCAGACGAGGTCTCCCTGCCGAGCATCGCCCATCTCGGCCGACACGTCTCGCCCGCATTTCGCGCAGACTTTGGACTTCTTGGCGAGCGGTTGTTCGATTTGAGTCGTGTTCCTTCGACACGCCTCGCATTGAACGACGCCCGGTGACAGCTCGGCGCGCGCCTTTTGCTCATCGGGGATCTCGGCAGAACACTCCGAGCAGTAGTTCGGGACAAAGACGCTCACGCGAAACACGGTCTTGCCCAGCCGAACTTCATCGCCGTCCCTCAGGTCGTGCTCCGGAAACGACAACTCACTGGCTTGGTCCGGCGTCATGCCTTTCTCGCGGCGGCCGATCATCTGGCGGTTAACCCATGTGCCGTTCAGGCTGCCGAAATCACGGATTCGGATATCAGGCGGATTGATGTCGAACAAGCAGTGGTGTCGCGAGACAGTCCTATGGTCCGCGTCCTGCGGCAAGCGCGGATGACAGCCCTCGACCTTGCCGACGATGCCTGTGGTGCGTTCGTCGAAGACAAATTCCTGGCCCCGAAGTTGGCCTTCGGTGACGCTGAGCGTGACTTTGGCGGGCATGCGTGGTGTTCTTACTGGCTTATTTCGGGAACGGACCTTCCACTCGCAAACAGAGTTGCCGCGCGAGGAGCGCTTTCCATTTGAGCACTTCGTCTGATTTTCGTTCGGCGTAACTCAACCCCGGTAGCTCCGCGTGTCCTGGGTCGTCGGCCAGGGGCCGGGGCACGACCTCAATACCTTCGACGCGAAGATCGCCGGCTCGCAGGACGGCAACGTAGTACTTCTTGCCTTTTCGTCCCCGAGCTGCGTCTTCGAGAGTCGTGTATTTGGCGCGGTAAATTGACAGACCCGTGGTGTCGTTTTCATTCGGTCGAAAAGCGTCGGGAAGAAGATGAGGTTCGGAATGCGGGTCATACAGATTCAGGGCTGCGGGAATTCTCCGGTACAGGACTTCCTGATCGTCAATCGGTTCAACCCGTTCCGGAGTTGCCATGTTTCAAGCCCGGCCGTGACGAACGGGATCAACAGAATCGCTGACGGGAGACCACATGGGCATTCTGGAAGACAACGACTTCGATGGAGCCGTCCGCGTCAACT
>CAZPUJ010000232.1:0-4067 GCA_964589725.1 uncultured Planctomycetaceae bacterium | reverse complement strand
AAACTTCAACGCACGCTGCGAAGGTTGGGTGCCACCGTGACCTGCTCCGGCGAGCAAGAGGCAATTCATCTGGTCCTCTCGGAAATGGAGATTGCCCGTTCCGGTCGAATTGTCGCAGGAGGACTGCGCCGATGACGCCCAGCAACTTCTCGAATGAAATCGGCGACCCGCGACATGCCACGCGGAGTGCCAACGGCATCGAAACTGCCACGCACACGTTTCGCAGCATTCTGCAACTGGCGATCGCCGGCCTGTTGATCGGAGCGCTGCTCAGAGACGCCAATTTGCCGTCCACGGTCATTGGACTGAGTGTCCTTCTCTTGCTGTGGTTGGTCATCCGAACGAACGCGACACCGCTGCTGGTCACATTTCAGTTGATCATGTTCTTTCGCGAGTCAAACCGACCGGGAATGGAAGAGGAACTTGGTTCGGCGGTGTACGTCGCCGTCGTGCTCGGATTGCTGATGTTTCTCAGCCGGGATCAATCACTGAAAGGGCTGATCGGCCGCACGCTGACCGAACTCATCAAGACATTCGCCGGGACCCCGGATAAAGCCCCGACGACGATTGTCGCCAAGCCAGATCGCCCCCCGGCGTTGCCGAGGTTCCATCAGGCAACTTCACTCTTTCGGCAGATTGTGTTGCTATTGGTTTGCGTGTTGATGTCGCAGCTCTTGCTGACGATCTTTGGAATCTTCGGGGGCATCGCCGAACAGAACCCGTCGGTCACTCATGCGGAGAAGCTTCTGAAGCCAGTCCCGCCTTTGTTGATCATCACCGTTGTTGCCGTGATCGTCACGTCGGAACTAGCTTGGAGACGATTGACGGCCGGACAATCCTCGATGTATCTCCGCACGACGCAGGTGATGCTGCTTTACGCCGACATCCGCATGGTCGTCAAAAGCCGACTGAAGTTTCTCCGCCGCAAAAAGCCAGCACCCACGACCGCAGAAAGTTAATGCCATGTTCTGGATTCGAGAAATCGCCGGTTGGGCTTTGGTGATCTTCGCTCTCTTTCTGATTCAAGCGGGACTTGGATACCTGTCGAATCTGGATCGACCCAAAGTCGTGGAAGCCGGAGTCGTCATGCTCGGCGCTCTGGGCGTGCTACGAGCCGGCGTCTTCCTAATCCGCATCTCCACCGCTGCCAGAATCTGCCGGGCCGATGATCGCACGAAACAATCGTGAGAATTTTTGGCGATCCGCCACTGCCGCGCCAGTGGCGGTCCTGGGTGAACAAGGCGGAGAGCGACGCCGAGGTCAGGAGCAACGCCGTTATGGATTTTGCGAGGGCAAAGGCCGCCACGAATACAAGCCCGAAGCGCGAGCGAGTGCATCATCAGCGACCGCAATGCATGCACTCGCTCGCGCTTCGGGCTTGTATATCTCGATTGAAAATCCATAACGGCGTTGGGTCAGGGGGTTGCGGCATTGCATTCAACGCGGCCTCCCCTTTGGAGACGACCGCTGGATCAAACGCAGCACCCTTCGTCTCAACCTCGAAAGTACCACCCGACCGAGAGGACGGCCCAGGAACGAGACCTGACCCTTCTTCATCTATTGCCGTCCTGTGGCCCCGACTATCTTTGTGCAAAAAACCTTCGGCCAATAGGTCGAAGGGCTTTCTCCTTGCGGAGGCGCGCCCTGGTCCTCAATACCGTAAACGTGGGTAAGAACGTGAAGTGGAATTCGCCATTTTAGACGTCGACGGGCTAACCGTGCGCAAGGTGCCCTTGCGATTCCAACGCGGCATCCCGGCGATGTACCCGTGCACCGGGGCGTCGCCGTCGGGCTTCGCGATTTGCGGATTATCGGCTGCAAGGAGTTCAGCCGGCTTGGTCTTACTCGCACCTGTCTTGGCCTCGGTGCCTGCTTTTGGCCGGGACTTGGACTTCGGGGCGCTGGACCTGTGATTGTCCGCGGGTGCAGTCTGCATCAAGGACTTGAACGCCTTCGCCATCGAACACTCCTCCCCGAGGTCGATGGGGTGACGCGTGTTTCCATCGTGTGATGGAGAATTAGCGACTTGGATCGAGCGGCCGACCAACGTACATTCGCATGTCGTCCGAGATGAGTGCAACTTGACCAATGCGATACAGACCAAATGGGTCGTAGATCATGTCGGAAATTCTCGGCGCTTCCCGAACGTTCGCAACCCGTACGATTATGTAGACAGTATCCGATGTCAGATGACATTCACGTGCCTTTTCCCACTCGTTGGCGGAAATGGGGAATGCGTCTGAGCCATCGGTTGTCGTGGCTTTGACTTCGATGTAGCACATCGGTTTATCGGTACGAGTGGTGAGCTTTCCCTTGACGTCTCGGTAGGAGAAGTCATAGCCGAGTGCGTCTGATCCTGCTCCCTCAAGTCCATACTTTTGCCGATTTTCGGATTGCCATGCGCGCTCGTCGAAATCAGGGAAGAGTTTTCGGAAGAGCTCATAGACAAATATTTCACCGATCAAACCGGATAGGTCGGCATCCTTGCGACTCTCCGATCCTCTGCCGAGGCCGAACGTCGGAGTACCACGCGCTCGGTCGCCCCGTTTGGCGAGAGTGACTTGCTGCCGACCAGTTGGTGAAGCGGTAACGGCAGCACACTGCTCCGCCACTGACTGCAAATGCTTTCCAATGATTCCACTGCTCCCCGATTGCAGATCGTTTGCAACGTCGTCCTCGGGCTGCACCTGGCCGAAGACGGTGACCTGACGCTTGGGAGGTGGCGGTGGAGATGGACCTGGTTCGTTCTGCAATTCTTCGAAGCGCGTGCGCATCTCATTCGCCGGTGCGGGGTCCCGATACACCCGACAATCACTCAAACGTTGACTTGTCTTGGGTGCAACACTCTGTAGCGCTCGTTGTAACGCCGGAATAATACAGAAACAGTTTGCCCACCAACCGGTGAGCAACGGGGAAACACGTGGGTTTGCACGAATGGTTTCCTCAGAAATCGATTCGGCAAGATGTGCGGCAACGGCGATGGCAATTCGCACAATGGCGTCGAATCGAGCTTCCGCGTCGCGCGCGCGTTTTGGTTCGTCATCATCGATATAGACGGTGGCGTCACGTCGAGGTGCATCTGTCAAGGTGACTTCCGAAATCGATGTCGCAAGTGCTGCTTCGATCGACGAACAACGCCTGAGGAAGACGGCCGCGATTTCGCTCGCGTTTGTTATCAGCCGTGAGTTCATCTCTTTGAGAACGGCGCGCGCAATCGTTACGTCGTCCGCGCGCTGATGATGCAGTTCGGCGGGGATGTCGCAGATAGCGAATGGCCGGAGTAAGGTTTCCGCGTCTGGTAACGAATCGGATGTCGAACGGGCAGCGCAGACCATCAATGTGGCGGTGAGTTCACGGATAGCGTTCTCCCAGCCTCGGGCCGTCCGGGAGAATTTCCATGGTTCGAGCTGTAACAGTCCTCGGGCCCGTTGCCATTCGTCGACAGAAACCCCGGCGGCACCGATGAGCGCGATACAGGCTTGTTCTTCGGATTGTTGGGGGACTGCTGCAAAGACGGTCTCCAACTCGGGGGTTCCAAGCCACTCACAGAGCGCCATGATGCTCTTGGCGTGCGTTGACCATTCCGTGGCGAACACTTCCGTGGATTGTTTGACACATCGGCGGCGCCAGAGTGCAAAAACCACCGATCGCACATGTTGGAAGCGTTCGACGGTTGATGTACCAATCGCGGCTTCGACGTTTTCACGATGAGCCGATGTAATCTGAGAATCAGCGAGAAATTTGGCCGCACGGTTTTGCAGTAGTGCACCGGCATACGCGGTCCATGTGTGGCGAAAACTTTGTCCAACCATCACCACGTCGTTCCAGCGGAAAATGCAGGTCGGCTAATTGCGGCAGTGGCTTCGGGCTTGCTCCATACGCCATTTGGAGATTGGCAAAGAGATCTTGCGCCAAGGAACGTGCACTTTTGTAGTGCCCTTTTTCTAACCGGAGCGTCCTTGGTTCTGGCGTGTGGTAGAGTCACCACAGCAGAAAGGACGCATCATGAAAAAAGCTCGACGGTCCATTTCGGCGGACGAAAAGGTCGCCATCGTCAAAGCTCATTT
>CAZPUJ010000231.1:0-10939 GCA_964589725.1 uncultured Planctomycetaceae bacterium | reverse complement strand
GGGACGACGTGCCACAGATGGCCGATGACCGTATTGATGAGAAACATCTCGCCGTGCTGGTCGAAATCAAAACCCCAGGGGTTGGTCGTGCCGTGAGCGACGACGTCGAAAACCTTTCGCGTCGGGTGATACCGCCAGACGCCGCAGTTGATCTTCGTCCGCTGCGACTCGCTCGCTCCCGGTGCTCCGACCAGAGACGTCGCCAGGATGCCATGCCGGCCATACAGCCAACCATCCGGCCCCCACTTCAGCCCGTTGACGATGTTGTGCCGCACCGCGTTCGCGTCCCAGCCATCCAGCACGACCACCGGCGGCCCGTCCGGCACGTCGTCGCGGTCGCGGTCGGGAAAGAACAACAAATGTGGAGCCGCCAACGCCCACACGCCGCCGAACCCGACTTCAACGCTCGTGAGCTTGTTCAATCCGCTGGCAAAGACTTTCCGCTTGTCGCTCTTACCGTCGCCGTTCGAGTCCTGCAGAATCACGATCCGATCGCGCTGTTCCGGGTCGAAGTCCAGTTTGCTCTCGGCATAGGTGTAACACTCCGCGACCCATACTCGCCCGCGTTCGTCGGTCGTGATCGAAATCGGCTGCTGCACGTCCGGCTCGTGAGCGAACAACTCCACGCGAAAGCCCTCCGGCACCTTCATCTGCTGGAGAGCTTCCTGCGGTGTGAGCAACGGCGTCGTGATCTCCTGCGTGTTCTTCGGAGCGGGGATGTCGTCGGCACGGAGAGTGGCTAAGAGTTCCCATCCCACCACTGCCGCGCAGGCAAACCATACAACTCGCCAACTCTTCATCTCGGATCCCCTTGTCATTGAATTCTCAATCGCGACCGTGAGGCATTGAAGCAGGCGGCGGCCATCGACGAAAGGAACAACATCAGCCCATGCCGCAGGATCACGTCGATGTGGTGAAATGACTGCTGCTCATCGAAGTCACCAGCCAGATGGCGCAGATCATTGTGGAGTGCTCCGTCTTGACGGAGCGTTGGAATCGTCGCAGAGCGACTTTCTTTGGATGCGGCGAACGACCAAAATTTCGCGCCAAAGCCCTTTGGACTGCGGCGATCGGAGTACCCTCTGGCTCCGCCACTCTTCAACCAGCGATGTTGATCGCGGAACGCCGATCTTCCGGGAACTCCGTGCGTTTTGGAAAGCGAAGACTCCGGTCTTCGCAGGTTTTCCGCGGGTGATTACATTCCCACCGCATTATTCGCCAAGGAGGGTGTCATGACGCGAGGTAGTCGATCGGTTGCAGCGACGGTGGTGCGAGGAATCAAGTCGGTGCTCGACGTGGCGTACTGGCCGAAGCTGGTGCGCGAGCGAGATTCGTTTGAGCGGACAGAGGACTGGTCGGCGCTGGTGGCTCGCATTTGTCGGCATCGCGGACGGAGAAGCATCTTCGCGAATCAGCATCCAGCGGAGATCGGTGCGGTTTGCGAGCAAGTTCGCCAGTTGCAGCCGCGCGTGATCGTGGAGATCGGAACGTCGCAAGGCGGGACGCTTTACTTGTGGTCGCGAATAGTGCAGCCGGGCGGCTTGGTGATCTCAATCGACAAGCCCGGCGAACCGGGAA
The DNA here is from genome assembly GCA_964589725.1 of uncultured Planctomycetaceae bacterium. Taxonomy (GTDB): domain Bacteria; phylum Planctomycetota; class Planctomycetia; order Planctomycetales; family Planctomycetaceae; genus CAYSHJ01. The sequence goes on along the minus strand of CAZPUJ010000231.1, from coordinate 9,361 downwards.
GCGTGCGGCCGGTGATGCGCGCGGTCTATCGGACCTTCGGTCGAGAGCGCGGCGCCCGGGTCATCACGCTCGATCGCGATTCACATTCGCCGCAGACGCATGCTGAACTGGAACGACTGCTCGCCGGCCGACCGATTGACTTTCTGTTCATCGACGGCGATCACAGCTACGCTGGCGTGAAGGCCGATTTTCACGCCTATCGCCGACTCGTCGCCCCGCACGGCCTGATCGCGATGCACGATGTTGCTCACAGCGCCTCGCACCCGACGATCCAAGTGCCGCGGTTTTGGAATGAGCTCGCGTCCGAGCCGCTCGACCGTACGGTTGTCGTGGCTGAGCCGAATCGCAGCCCGGGCATCGGATTGGTCCGACAATCGGCAGCGGCCGGGACCGGACGACAGGTGGCGTGAACGAGCCCCCGACCCTTAGAACAATCCCGCGAGCGGCTCGCTGCAATACAGTTCGTGCGGGCGGCCGTCGAAGTCCTCCCACATCGCCTGTCGAGGGATGCCGAGCGTGTCGTAGATCGTGGCCGCGACGTTTTGGGGAGTCTGCTTATCGGCGATCGGATACGCAGCCAGCTTGTCGGTCGCGCCGATCACCGTGCCGCCACGCACGCCCGCTCCGGCGAAGATGGCCGTGTTCGCTGGACCCCAATGATCTCGTCCGGCGTCTTTGTTGATCTTCGGCGTGCGACCAAACTCGCCCATCACGATCACCAGCGTCGTCTCCAGCAAGCCGCTCTCCGCGAGATCGTCCAGCAATGCCGAGAGGGATTGGTCGAAGTACGGCAGCAGGTTTTGTTTCAAGTTGATGAAGTTGCGACGATGCGTGTCCCACGAACTGTTCTTGCCGAGATTGACTTGAACCAAGTTGACTCCGGCCTCGATCAGTCGCCGAGCCATCAAGAGCGACAAGCCGAACTTGTTCTTGCCATAGCGAGCCAGCATGGCGGGGTCGGCCTGTTCGACATCGAACGCTTTCCGCGTCTTCGGGTCGGCGAGCACGGACAGTGCTTGCAAGCGATGTTGATCAAGTCTCGCGGCGTCGGCCGTCCGTTCCAACTGTTGCTGTTGTCGCTCGATCTCGCCGAGCAATCCGACACGATCGGTCAGCCGCAGCGATCCACCTTCCGGCAGCGTGAGCATCGGCGTGTCGAAGATCGTTGATGAAGCATGCTCGAACGAATCGTCGTCGTGGCGAAAACAATTCGGACACGCGCCGTTGCCGAGCGGACACTGAGCGGCGATGTCCACATGCCACGCTTCATACTTCGGACCTAGTTTGCCGGAGTACTGTCCCGGCCGCACCTTATTCGCCTCGTTCACGCTCGGCTGCGGCAACACGACGGCCGGTGGCAAGTTGTTTCGCCCGCGAGTCGCATACGTCACCTGCGACAACAGCGATGGCCACTCGTTCGCACTGGGGACTCGCGCCACGCTGAACCCCGCCGGGAAATCCAAGCGGCCGGTCAACAGCATGTGACACGCCTCTTCGTGGCCGCTGCTGTCCGTACCAATGGATCGCACGAGTGCGTATCGTTGGGTCTGCCGAGCCAGCTTCGGAAGATGTTCACACACGAAGACTCCGGGTGTCTGTGTGTCGATCGGCTGAAACTCACCACGCACCGCGTCCGGCGCGTCCGGCTTCATGTCGAAGCTGTCCTGATGCGACAAGCCGCCCGTGAGGAACACGAACAATACCGACTTCGCCGGCGTGACCAATTGCGGAGAAGCCAGGCTGCGCAACGCCGACATCTCCGTGAGCCCGAGTCCCAAGAGTCCGATCGATCCCGCCTGAAGAGCACTCCGCCTGGTGAATACCGGATGCGAAACGCCTGTCGGATTTGATCGAGTCATGGCAGGTTCCTCGAATCTCGGAGGGAATGGTAGGGCGGGAGAGTAGGCGGAGAAACAGTCAGAAATCAGTGTAACACTCGAAGGCAAACCACCCCACCCCGCTCGCCGGGGTGGCCACGGCCGGCTAATTCGTCCGGTTACGTGGTCTGTGGAGGCATACAAGCCCGAAGCGCAAGCGAGGGAATCCGCAGAAATCCCTCGCTTGCGCTTCGGGCTTGTATTTCAACCAAGACGCAGATTGAAGAATTAGCCAGCTGTGCCGGGGTGGCTCGCGGGACTTTGCACTACTGGGGTGAACGATGGATTCGAGTAGTGCAAAGTCCCGCGAGCCACTGGGGCGAGCCCAGTGGGGCTTGATATCACCTTATCCGTTCGTGACGGTCTCATCCAAGTTTAAGATCGTGTTGGCCACCATTGTCCACGCAGCGAGGTCAGCTTGGTCGAGTTGTTCGTTGCGGGGCGATTCACCGACGGCGAGCAGTTTCAGCGCGGATGGTTGATCGGCGCGGAAGCGCGCGAGTTGTTGGTCGTGAATGCGGAGCAGCACGCTCAGTTCGCGCGAAGTCGGCGGGCGCGAGGTGGCCAAGCGGAACGCGAACCTGATGCGCGACTCCGTGGTCGCGCCGCCTTCGAGCATCATTCGTTCAGCCAGTTTGCGCGAGGCTTCGACGTACGTCGGATCGTTCATCAGCACGAGCGCCTGCAACGGCGTGTTGGTGCGGGCTCGGCGGACGGTGCAGGTCTCGCGGTCGGGAGCGTCGAATGTGGCCAGTTGCGGCGGCGGGCAGGTCCGTTTCCAAAACGTGTACATCGTGCGGCGATACAGGTCGGCTCCGTGGCTTTGCGTGTATTCCTGAGCCGTCCAGTTCTTGCCGTCGGCGCGAGCCATCAACTCTTCCCACAAGCCCGCTGGTTGATACGGCGAGACGCTCGGCCCGCCGATCTTGTGCTGCATCAGCCCGCTCACTGACAACGCCAAGTCGCGAATGAACTCGGCCGGCAACCGATGCCTCGGCCCGTGCGCGATCAGACGATTCTCTGGATCGCGAGCCAACAACGCGGGCGACACGCGACTCGCCTGCCGATACGCGGCCGAGGTGACGATCAGGCGTTGGACATGCTTGATGTCCCAAGCTCCGTAGGTCAGGCTTTCCAGCCTGACCCGATTTCTCGCAGTCGTCGTGGGCCCAGTCGGATCAGGCTGGAATGCCTGACCTACAAATTCCGCCGCCAGCCAATCGAGCAGGTCCGGGTGCGATGGCAACTCGCCTTGCGAGCCGAAGTCCTCCGACGTACGCACGAGGCCGGTGCCGAAGTACATCTGCCAGTACCGATTGACGATCACTCGCGACGTCAGCGGGTGCGAGGGATGCACCAGCCACTGCGCGAGGCCCAGTCGATTCCGCAGCGAGCCGTCCGGAAGTCGAGGCAATGCGGCGGGGACATCAGCGGTGACTTTGTCGCCGAACTTGTCGTACTGGCCGCGCAGCAGAATGAACGTGTCGCGCGGTTGTGGCATCTCCTGCATGACCATCGTGGTCGGGATCAGCTTGTCGAGGTCATTGCGTTGCTGACGCAGTTGTTCCAGTTCGTCGCGCCACACGCGCGCGACGGGCGAAACATTCTCGCGGAAATACTTGCGGAGTTCCGTTCGCTGCTGATCGTTCCGTTGTTCGGTCGCCAGCGCGAGCGTTTTGAGCACGTTGTCCGGTACCGCCTGACCGTCGTGAGGCGTTGGGGACGTTGTGGCCGAAACGCGAATGCGGCCTGGCTGGTGCTGTCCGAAGGTCGAATGAAAGTCGAACTCGACCTTCAACAACTCGCCGTCGGCGAGCGTGACGGGGGATGCGAACTCGAACACGGCGGCGTGAGGCTTGCCGACTTCCGGAAAGATCGCCCAGCCCGTGCGCTTTTTGCCGTCGATCACCTGATCGACCGGGAAGTCGCTCTGGCTGAAGTCGGCGGATGCTTTCTTCAGTTTGATGGCTTTACCGGCATCGTTGCCTTTCACGAGCGATGGCCGAGCATCGGTCATCACGAAATTGCCGTTGCTCGACCGGCCGGGGCCGTTTGCGGCAAAACTTTCATGCGGCAATGTTTCGAGGCGAATTGCCGTGATCTGTTTTGGCAGCGTCGAGACGGTGACCGCGTACGTGTCTTCGTTTGGGTTCGGGCCGCTGGCGAGGAACGATCCGTCGTCGAGCTTCTTCCAGTTCGCTTTGCCGTACGATTCGACGACGGCGTCAGCCAGCGTCTGCCAACGCTCGCCCGACGGCTTTCCGTTCGAACGTTCCCACTCAGCCTGCGCCGCATCGAGATCGGCCTCGGGAGCGGAGAGCCGCTTTTCCAAGGAAGAGACTTTGACCGCAAGGTCATTCAGCTTGGCGTCTTCTTCGGCGGTCGGCACCTTCACGAGCGGTGAGGCGTTGCCTTTGCCGCCGTCGAGGCCGTTCTCCGGCACGTTATGGAAGAAGGAGTAGAGCTGATAGAACTCGCGCTGCGTGAGCGGGTCGTACTTGTGGTCATGGCATTGAGTGCAAGCGATCGTCAGACCGAGCCACACGGTCGCCGTGGTGTTGACCCGGTCGACGATGTACGCCGTGTGATACTCCTGCGGGATCGCTCCACCTTCGAAATTGATCATGTGGTTGCGATGAAACCCGCTGGCGAGTTTCAGTTGGCGCGCGGCGACCGGATCGGACGGCTCCGGCAGCAGATCGCCGGCGAGTTGCTGGATCGTGAACTGATCGAACGGCAGGTTGCGATTGAAGGCGTCGATGACCCACTTGCGCCAACGCGTCATGTCGCGGCCGTTGTCGATGTGATAGCCGTTCGTGTCCGCGAACCGCGCGGCGTCGAGCCACTCCAACGCCATCCGCTCCCCATAATGCGGTGACTGCAACAGGCGGTCCACCAGCTTCTCATAGGCCCTCGGATCGAAGTCGTTCACAAAGGCATCCACCTCCGCGATCGTCGGCGGCAGTCCGGTAAGGTCGAGCGTCACTCGGCGAATCAACCTCGTGCGGTCAGTTTCGGGAGCTGGCTTCAGTCCTTCGGCCTCCAGCCGTGCGAGGATGAAGTGATCAATCGGCGTCTTCGGCCACGTCTTGTCTTTGACGCTCGGCAGCGGCGGGCGTTGAACGGTGCGAAACGACCAGTGTTGTTGAAACTCGGCCCCTTGTTCGACCCAGCGTTTGAGGATGTCTTTTTGAGCGTCGCTGAGCGGCTTCTTCTCGGATTCCGGCGGCATTCGCTCGTCGGGATCGGCTGAGAGAATGCGTTTGACGAGTTCACTCTCGCTTGGCTTGCCGGGGATGATGGCGCGCTGACCCGACTCGGCTGGCTGCTTTGCGGCGTCTGGCTGATCCAGCCGCAATCCCGCCTTGCGTTCGTTCGCGTCGGGACCGTGACACTTCCAACAATGATTCGACAAGATCGGCCGCACATCGCGGTCGAAGGATACGGTCGACATCGGCTCCGCGTGAGATGCCGCCGACCACAGCAGGAAAACGTTGAATGCCAACGTAAGCGGAACAAACCGCGTGAGAAGGGTTGTCATGGAAGACCTCTGCATTGCGACCACAGATTTCACGGATGACATAGTAATGATAGGCGGTCGAGTAACCTGGCTTCTCTGAAGAAACCCGACTTCTGAGTTCACGCCAACTGCCCCGCTTTGATAACTCCCGCTTGCATGACCGAGATGAACTTCGAGCGATCTTGCAGGATCGAAATGTCGCGCACGACATCGCCATCGACGATCAGCAAGTCAGCGAGTTTGCCGGTCTCGACGGTGCCGAACTCTTTGTCGCGGCCGAGGATTTCGGCTCCGGTCTTGGTCGCGCATTTGATCACGGTCAGCGGGTCGAGGCCGACGTATTTCACAAAGAAACTCAGTTCCTTCGCATAGTCACCGTGCGGATTCCAGGCGAAGCCATAATCGCCGCCCATGCCGAGTCGTCCACCGGCCTGGAGAATCTTGCGGCAACTCTCGGCGCCACCTTCGAGCGTTTCTAGGTGGCCGTCGATCACTTTTTGAGGCATCCCGAAGTCCGGACCACGTTCGATGCTGGCCAGTTCAAAGTACAGCGCGGGGACGCAGGGCACGTCTCGTTGCAGCAACAGGTCCAACGCTTCGTCATCCATGAACGTGCCGTGTTCGATCGTATCGTAGCCGGCGCGGAGAGCATTCTTGATCCCCGCGGTGGCTCGGCAGTGTCCGGTGACTTTCTTGCCGTGGTTGTGAGCGGTTGTCACCACGGCATGCATTTCCTCGAACGTCATGCAAAGCGTGTGATGGTCATTGGTATCCGGTGCGGCGGCGTCGCCGGTGGGATATGTCTTGATCCACTCAACGCCGTCCTTGACCAACTTGCGCACGGCGGCGCGAGCTTCGTCCGGCCCATTGACCAGCAGGATCAGGCCTTCCATGCCGATCTTGCGATAGTCGGGATTCCAGTCCATGAGGCCGGCGACACCGCAGATTTCTCGACCGCTGGCGGCGAGTCGCGGGCCGGGACAGACGTCGTCTTCAATCGCCTTCTTCAGCCAGACGTCGATATTGAACAAGCTGCCGCCGCTGCGTGCCGCCGTGTAGCCGCACTCCAGCGCGAGCTTCGCGTTCGCCGCCGCCAGCAACGTGACGTATTCGACCGGGTACTTGATGTCGAGGTCTTCCAACGCCGCGACATTGAAATATGTCGGATGAAAATGCGCCTCGACCAACCCCGGCATGATCGTGCCGCCGCGCGCATCGATCACCGTCGCGTCACGTGAGACCAGCGAAGCGTTCTGTTCGCGGCCGACAAACGTGATCTTGCCATCCTCGACAACAACTGCCCCGTTCGGCAGCGGTGCAGCTCCCGTTCCATCGACGATCTGGCCATTGCGGATCAGAGTGGTTCCGGTGGCGAGCTGCATGGTGGGGGTTCCTCAACCCCACCGACCTTGTGTCGGTGGCTCGCGGGATTCTGCACAACCTGCGACAGAATCATTGCCGATCAAGTAGTGCAAAATCCCGCGAGCCACCGGGGCAAGCCCGGTGGGGATCTGGCGGTCAGTCATTCCGGCAGCCGACCGCGTTCAACCTTTGGGAAATCGCCGGTGCAGGCTTTCATGAATTCGACGAGGTCGGATTTGTCCTCCGGTTTGAGGTCGAGTTTCTTGATCTTGTTGCTGAGCGTCGGATTCGGCGTGCCGCCTTTACTGTAGTGCTCGACGACCTCTTCCAGCGTCTTTTGACTGCCGTCATGCATGTACGGAGCGGAGAGGGCGACGTTGCGGATCGTCGGCGTCTTGAAGGCTCCTTTGTCTTTCTCGTCTTTCGTGATCTCGAAGCGGCCGAGGTCGGGCTTGTCGATTCCTTCGCCGAAGCCGACGCCGAGGTTGTGGTACTTTTCGTCGGCGAGATTCGCTCCAACGTGGCAGGCAGTGCAGCCGACCTTTTCGCTGAAGAACAGGTCTCGGCCGCGGATCGCGCTAGCGGACATCGGATGCGCGTCGGACGCGGCCTTCACGGCTTGATACTTGGCGTACAACTCCGGATCGTCGTCCTTGAGCGTTTCCAAATCATCGGGCTTCATGGCGAGAAAAGGTCGCAGGGATTCGTGATAGTCGAACGGAGTCGGGCCGGTGACGATCGCTCGTTCAAACGTTGCGATCGCGCGAGCGATGTTGTCGATCGTCACACCTTCGTCGCCGAAGATCATTTGGAACTGCATCACGTAACCGGAGATTTCCTTGACGGTCTCGACGGCTTTATCGTGCGTGTTGCCCATCTCAATCGGATTGGCAATCGGGCCTTTGGCTTGTTCTTCGAGCGAGGCGGCTCGGCCGTCCCAGAACTGCGCGCCGCTGAGGATGCGGTTGTAACTGACGGGCGAGTTGCGTCCTCCCTTCTGATCGTTGATGCCAACGCCGAACTGCGTGTGTTTGGCGAAGCCTTCGTCCGGATGATGGCAGCTCGCGCAGGCGACTTTGTTGTCGGCGGAGAGGCGTGTATCGAAGTAGAGCTGACGACCGAGTTCGATCTTCGCGCGAGTCATGATGTTGTCGGCGATGCCTTGCACCTGGTTCGCCCCGACCGCCAGGCCGGCCGGCAGGATGATCTCCAGCGGCAGGTGATTTTCGGGCTTTTCCAGCCAAGCGGTGACCTGTTCGTTGGTCAGCGGTCCCTCGCCGGGAATTCCGGCTGTCAGTTCGGACGAGCCGAGCAGCACTTCGGCTGCGTTGGAATCGTCTGCTTTCGGCTTGTCAGTTGCCGCGGAGCGATCGTCCGCGTCATCCTTCTTGGCGGCAACCGGGACTTCAGCCGAAGGCGGATTCAGCGCGCTGGAACCAGGAGTGCTCGCCGGCCTTGTTGGCGGCGAAGATTCCTGGCCGCAACCGCTGAAGTTCAAGCCACAGAGGCTGACTCCGATCCAAGCGACGGCACGAAAAAACGTGGTCATAATGACTTCCTCAAAGCTTTCGAGATGGTACAAGGCGAACGGCAATTAAGAATTAGCCCGGCCGGGGTCAGGTGTTCTGATTTCTGTTTTGGCCGCGATATCGCCGTCGATTTCCGCTGCGAGACGGTCCTCCCGACTACGACTGGCTCCGTTTGTGACGCCAAAACAGAAATCAGAACACCTGACCCCTCGCTTGGTACGTCGCCGGTCGTTCTCGCGCGGGCATCTGCGGACGGATGATACTGATCGCCGTTGGGGTTGTCGTGCAAACAGCGGTCAGTCGGCCTTGTTGAGTTAATCGCCCCTGAGCTTGCCTCAGGGGTTTAAGCGTCTCCGCACTACTCGAATTCATCGGGAAAAACGTAGTGCAGAAACGCGTGAACCGCCGAGGTGAACTCGGCGGCGGACTATTTCAACAAGCCCAGTCGCCCGCGGCTTTGGGCACGGTTGGCTCAATCGCGCAGCGAGCCGACCTGTTCCCGCAATTCGAGAATGCCGGACGCGACGTCGGGCGAGAGGTCTTGAAGCTGTTCCAGCCAGGCGGTTCGTTCTTCGACGGAGGCTTCGGGCAGTTTGGCGGCGATGATCTGGATGAGCCGTTGACGCCGCGCGGCAGACGATTCGTCGCCTGCGGTTGTTGAGGAAACGGCGCGGCGCGGCGCGAGATCGGGTGCGTTCCAGTCGATGTCATCGGACTGCGTTTCGCGGCCGTCGGTGGCCGCGGCGTCGAGGACGCGCGAGGATGGGTGGCTAAAGAACCAACGCTGGACCAAAAAGTTGCCGCCGACAATTCCCACGACCAAGCCAAAGGCCAAGAGAGTTTGAAAGGTCATCTCGCGTCGTGTCATTTCCGCCTCCTTGCAAAACCGTGGCCGCCCTCAAACGAGACGAACGGTATCTCGATCCGGTCGCGCCGACAAGACGCCTTGCACTGCAAACATTTGAAATCTTTGCGTGACGCGAAGGTTATTCAGCCACGGATGAAACACAGATGAAACACGGATTTGCGATCACTTCCCAAGGGAGCGCCACAGCCGTCACCGCTTGGCTCTC
>CAZPUJ010000230.1:0-12010 GCA_964589725.1 uncultured Planctomycetaceae bacterium | reverse complement strand
GCGTTCAAGATGCAGTCTTCCGCGCCCGAGGCCGTTGATCTGACGCAGGAACCACAGCATATTCAGCAGTTGTATGGTTTGAACGAGAAACGTTGTGCCGTGGTCGCTCGGCAGTGCTTGCTCGCGCGACGACTAGTCGAGCGCGGCGTCCGCTTCGTGCAGATTTATTCCGGCGGAGCGCATAACGACGACAACTGGGACGCTCACGGCGATCTCAAACAGAACCACGACTTGCACGCCGGCGAGACCGATCAACCCGTCGCTGCGTTGTTGACCGATTTGAAAGCCCGCGGACTGCTCGAATCGACGCTGATCGTTTGGGGCGGCGAATTCGGCCGGCAACCGACCGCCGAGTACGAGAAAGGGACCGGCCGCGATCACAACGCTTACGGCTTTACGATGTGGCTCGCCGGCGGCGGAGTTCGCGGCGGCATCTCCGTCGGCACGACCGACGAACTCGGCAGCGCGGCGGTCGAGAAGCCATTCCATGTCAAGCATCTGCACGCCACGATGCTGAATCAACTCGGCCTCGACCCCGATCGCCTGACGTATTTTTACGGCGGGCTGGATCAAAAGCTGGTGGGTGTCGAGGGCGCGGAACCGATTCACGAAGTCATGTAGCCCCGGCCTTTGTGGCCGGTGTGATTAGTCAGTCCTCAATCAAGCGACCCCAATGGGCAAGCCCGGCCGGGTTTGCTTCTTTGATGATCAGTTCTACTTGCCCACGCAGTACAGGAACTTGTCTGATCGGAGGAGCAGGCGGGAGCCGTCGATGGCCGGGCTGCCGTTGAAGAGGCTCCCGTCGCCAAGGTCGTTCACGGCAAGCTGCTCGAAACCGGGTTTCGCCGCGAGCACGAAAGTTTGGCCATCCCGCGTGAGGTAATACAGTCGCCCGTCGGCCAGCAGCGCGGACGAGTAGACCTGTCCGGCTCGTTCGAGACGCTGTTCGTAGACGACGTTCCCGCTGTCGACCGTGGCGCAGTAGGCGATGCCGAGTTGCTCGTGCATCCAATAGAGATGCTTATCGAGATAGACTGGCGATGAAACATTCGAACCTTTGACGCTCGTCCACAGCCGATGGGTCTCGGTCACGTCTCCATCGCCACCGGCTCGCACGGCCAGCGCGGCGGTCCCGGAGCGACCTCCCAGGCAATAAACGATGCCGTCAGCCGCGACGACACTGGGAACCATGTACCAGCCAATGTCAGTCTTGCAGGACCACAGCGCATCCCCCGTCTGGGGATCAAACGCCAGCACCTTGCCCTGAGTGGCCACGATCAATTCCCGCCTCCCCGAACTGGCGGTGACCACGACAGGAGTATTCCATGCCTCGTGGATGCCCTTCGCTCGCCATTTCTCGGCACCCGTACGCCGATCGAGCGCGATCAGTGACTGGCTTTCGACGCTGGCGTTGATGAAGACCAGATCCTTGTCGAGCACGGGCGAAGCCGACGTGCCCCAGCCGTGAGTCTGCGAACCGACGTCGGCCTGCCAGAGTTGCTTGCCGCTGTGGTCGAACGCGAAGACTCCCGACTTGCCGAAGAACACATAAATGCGCTCGGCATCCGCGGCAGGCGTGTTCGCGGCAAAGCCGTGATCACGAATCTGACTTTCCTCGGGCAACCTCGCGGCGATCGCTTGGTTCCACACAATTCCGCCGTCGCGGCGCCGCACGGCGATCAGGTGCCGCTTGAGCTGCTCGAGACTGCCACCAGGCTGGTTCGGGATGAAATAACCGGTGTAGCACGTCAGATAGATCTGATCGCCAAACACAATCGGACTCGAAGCGCCCGGCCCCGGCAACTCGGTCTTCCAAGCCATGTTCTCTGTCGCGCTCCAGGTCATCGGCAACCCCTTCGCGTCGCTGGTTCCCATGCCGTTTGGGCCTCGGAAGCGAGGCCAGTCCATGTCTTTGCCGGGAACTTTCAGTGAAGTAAGCTGAATGACGTTCGCGCTGCCGTCCTGTCGTGGCCGCTCATCCGCGATCACGGCGTTGGCTGCTCGATCCGGCTCGTCAGCCTGCGAGGACGACGTCTGCGATGAATCGGCGCTCGCCACCGGCACGTTCGACGGTTGCTCGACGCAACCGGCAACCAGAGGCAACGACACGGCCAGTAACCACACCGTCAGGATCCACACCCGCCGCCGAATGCTCCTTGCCGCCATTCGATCATCCGCATGACTCATCGTCTTGCTCCTCGTACACGGTATTCGACCAGCCCCTCTTTCTCGCTGCGTTGAAGCCAACGCAGGTGACGAGGCTAAGAACCTGTCCAACAATGAATTCGTGGAGTTCTTCGGACCACGCTGTACTGCAAACGTTTGAGATCTTCGCGCTACGCAAAGATTTTGAGCCGACACACTAACCCGAAGCGTCAGCGAGGGCGGGCGTTTCACAAAGTTTGGATTGAAAAATCTCCGTCACTCGGAGCGCCCGCCCTCGCTGACGCTTCGGGTTAGTTTGGTTGCGGCTCCGCCGCCCCAAGAGGTCCGTTTTCCTTTGCGATCTCTGCGGCCTTCTGTTCAAACGAAATGCACCCCATGTCTCAAGACCCATTTTTTAAACAGAAGGCCGCGAAGAACGCAAAGGGACACTGTAAACTCGCCGCCTTTTGAATGAGCCTGGGAAGTCGATCACTACCAGCGAAAACACGGTGTTATTCGTGAACAGGTTCTCACCGAGTCGATCAGTGACACCATTTTCCGGTCGGACATCATAACAAACACGGAAGTTGACATGCTGCTGGCATCTCATTCTACGTCGACGGCCGACGCCGTTGTTGAAGACGGAATTGATACCAATTTTGCGACTGGCCAAGATGGTTCGCGGCGTGTCGTGCCGAGACTACGAGGGAGTGCTCGATCTGGCGCGCGCGGGAGTCGGCGTGAAGAAGTCCAGCGTCAGTCGCGGCTTCGTGAGGGCCTCGGCCGACGAGCTGGAGAAACTGATGACTGGCCCCCTGAACACGATCCGCTTCGTGGCGTTGTTCCTGGACGGCAGCGACTTCGCGGGCGAGATGCTAATCCTTGCCGTGGGACTCGACGAACACGGCCACAAACATATCTTGGGGCTGCGTCAGGGAGGGACCGAGAACGCGCCGGTCTGTACCGAATTGCTGACTGAACTGCGGGCTCGAGGCTTGGACACATCGCGGCCGGCCTGCTCAAAGTCGAAAAGAAATTCGCCGCATCAAAGGCTACCGCGACCTCCCAAAACTCATCACCGCCCTTGATGCGCCCGTTGCCAAACCCTCTACTCCGTGTCAAAAGAAGTCCACGTCATCCTCACTTCACCCCACCGCCTACTTTTCAACGACATCAGGGACAACCTGATTCACAACAGGATTGATCATGGCAGACTTCAAGGTAACGCAGCTTGAGCCTGACTTGGACTTCGAGCAATTGCCCTACTGGGACGTGGTCATCATCGGGGCCGGGCCGGCTGGCTTGGCCGCCGGGCTGACGACAGCTCACCGGGCACTGACTACGCTGGTGATCGAGGCCAAGGAACGTCCGGGTGGACAGCCGCAGTTTCTGTATGCGGACAAGCGGATCGTGGACATCCCGGGCTTTCCCGACGGCATTACCGGCGAGGAGTTGTCTCAGAGAACGTACCGTCAGGCGTTGGATGCGTTGGTGCAGTTCCACTTCAACGAAGAATTGGTGACGATCGACGACACGGACCACATCGAGACGGAGGACCGATTGAAGCGGGTTGTCACCAGCAAGGGGAGCTATCTGTGCCGCAAAGTGATCATTGCCTGCGGGCTTCTGCACTACCCCCGACGGCTGAGTGTGCTGGACCAGCTTCAGTCGCGGAGTGTCCATTACAAGATCCCAAAAATCGGCGACTACGAAGGCAGCCGCGTCGCGGTGGTGGGGGGCGGCGATTCGGCTCTCGATGCGGCTCTGATGGTGTTGGCGCGCGGAGGTTTAGTGGATCTCATTGTTCGCGAGGCCACACCCATCGGAAAGCCGGACAGCCTGACGCACATCCGCGAGGCGGGCGGGAAGGTCCACGCATCGACGGAGATCTTGGCCGCGCGATTCGCGGGGGACGAGATCGAACTGGAGATTACCGGAGGCCAACGGCTGAACTGTTCGCTGGCGATCGTGCAGATCGGTTTCTTGTCGGCCAAGGAAACGTTCGAACGGCTCGCGCTGGTGCTCAACGACGATGGCAGCATCGCCGTCGATCCGTACCTCGAGACCAGCCGGCAGAGCATCTTCGCGGTGGGCGACGTGCATGGGGACATCAAACTCATTGCTGTGGCCTGGGCCGAGGGGATCCAGGCCGCCATCCATGCCTTCAAGGAGATCACCAGTCCCTATTGGCTTAATGAGAAGCGGCTCAAGGATCACAAGATCGCGTTGATCGGCGAAAAAATCGCCCGCGCGGCGTCGAGTGGTTGGAAGGCGTGAGAAATCTTTCATGGGCGGGGTCGAGATTTTGGGCCAGCAGTACAGAGTGCAAAGTGCAGAGTAATGGACGCTGATGAATGTCCTTCACTTTGCACTCAGTATTTTTCACTCTGCACTTTGCACTGCCTGTTGCGCAGCCTCAGGAGGTACAGGGATAGTTATGTCGCATGTCTTGATCATTGGCGGTGGGTTCGCCGGGCTGAATGCCGCCAAGGGACTCGGTGGCCTTCGAGGCGTTGAGGTGACGCTGGTGGATCGCTCCAACCATCACCTGTTTCAGCCGCTCTTGTATCAAGTGGCCATGGCCGGCCTCAGTCCGGCGGACATCGCGGCTCCGATTCGCAGCATGCTTTCGCGATATCGCAACATCCGTGTGCTGCAAGGTGAGGTCCACTCGTTGGACCTGAATCGGAAGCTGGCCGTTGCCGATTTCGGGGAGGTGGCTTTCGATTACCTCATCCTGGCCTGTGGAGTTCGGCACAGCTATTTCGGGCACGATGAGTGGGAAGAGCACGCGCCCGGTCTGAAGAACTTGGAGCAGGCCACGGAGATTCGCCGCCGCGTGCTTGCGGCTTACGAGCAGGCGGAGCGGAGCAAGTCGCTCGACGACCGCAAGCGGTTTTTGACCTTTGTGATCGTCGGCGGCGGACCGACAGGCGTGGAGCTGGCCGGAGCGATTGGCGAGATGAGCCGCTTCACTCTGGCCAAGGACTTTCGCAACATCGACTCTACCCAGGCTCGCGTAATCCTACTGGAAGCAGGCCAGCGAATTCTGCCGATGTTCAGCGAGCAGTCGGCAGCCAGGGCCGCGCGAGATCTGGAACATCTGGGAGTGCAGGTCTGGACCACGAGCGCCGTGACAAAGATTGACGCCGACGGAGTCGAGATCGACACTGAACGGATCCGAGCCGCCACCGTCCTCTGGGCGGCCGGTGTGCAAGCATCATCGCTCGGACAAGCGACCGAAATGGAGTTTGATCGACAGGGCCGCGTGCTGGTGGAACCAGACCTCAGTGTCAAGCGGCACCCGAACGTCTTTGTGGCCGGCGACCAAGCCAGCTTTACGCATCAAACCGGCAGGCCGCTGCCGGGCACAGCGCCTGTGGCCATGCAGCAGGGCCAATACCTGGCGCAGACCATCCGCGGTGACCTCGCCAACAAGCCTCGACAGTCGTTCCACTTTGCGGACAAGGGGCAGATGGCCACGATCGGCCGAAGCCGGGCGATTGTGGAGATCGGCCGGCTGAAGCTGGCGGGGTTTGCCGCTTGGGTGTTGTGGTTGGTCGTGCATATCTACTACCTGACCGGTTTCAGAAACCGGCTCTTGGTGGTCTTGCAATGGGCTTGGTCGTATCTCACGTTTCGTCGAGGCGCACGGCTGATCGTCAGCAAAGAGTGGAGGTTGCACCCCGCGGATGAGCAGCACTGGCCGCCGACCGACACAACCTTCCTCGATCAACCTGGATCGGGAGGATGACAGCGCACCTTGTAGCTGAATTCGCAAGGATTCAGCCACACGAGCCTGGTCGACTGACTGAATTCTTGCGAATTCAGCTACAACGAGTCAGAAGGTGCGCTGTAGTGTTAGCGAGTGGAGTACTTCTTGAGGTCGTAGCGGAACTGGTGGTAAGAGAGGCCCAGCAGTCGCGCGGCTTGGGCTTGGTTGCCGTCGGCTTGGGTGATCGCTTCGCGGACGAGTTGCCGGCTGAAGGCATCCCGCTTTTCCTCGAAGGTGCCGGCGCGAGCGCGGCAGTTGTCCTCGGCGATTAGGCCGAGGTCGCTGGGTGTGATCTCGGTTGCCGAGTCGCGATAGGCCGCGCGTTCGACGATCGTCTTCAGTTCGCGGATGTTGCCGGGAAACGAGTATTGTTTGAGCGCGGCGAGTGCGGCAGTCGAAAATGTTTTGGGCGTGAGCGAATGCGTCTCGCGCACGAACGTGGCTAGGAAATGCTGGGCCAGCAGCTCAACGTCGTCGCCGCGCTGCCGCAACGGCGGGATGTCGAGCACCTCGAACGAAATGCGGTCGTACAAGTCCGCCAGGAACTCGCCTCGTTCAATACGGTCGCGCAGATTGCAGTTCGTGGCGGCGACGATGCGAGCGGTCGTGCGCAGTTCTTCGCTGCCGCCAACTCGCTGGAACGCGCCGTATTCGACGACGCGCAGAATCTTTTGCTGGAACGGCAGCGACATGTGAGCAATCTCGTCGAGGAATAGCGTGCCGGCGTCGGCGAGCTCGAACTTGCCTCGCCGAGCGGTGTCCGCACCCGTGAATGCGCCCCGCTCGTGGCCGAAGAGTTCGCTTTCCAACAGCGCGTCGTTGAACGCCGCGCAATTGATCGTGACCAGCGGCCTCGACGCTGGCCCGCCCGAAAAGTGAATCGCACGCGCCACCAATTCCTTGCCGGTCCCTCGCTCGCCGATGATCAACACCGGCCGGGGGATCTTGGCGACTCGCTGAATCCGCGTCAGCAACTTGCGCATCGCCGCCGAAGCTCCAATCAGTGGCCACTGCTGTTGCAGTGACTTGGCAAGCTGCGAACTGTACTCATCCAACTGCCGCTTGCGTCGCACCGCATCGAGCAGCGCCTGCAGCTTGCCCAGCAGCGTTGCGACTCGCTCACGCAGTTTTGGTCCGAGCACCAAGAAGTCGTTCGCTCCAGCCTGAATGGCTTGCGCGGCCACATCAACATCTCCTTTGTCCGCGACAATCACTACGACGACATCTGGATTGCTTTCGCGAATTTGCGAGATCAAGGCCAGGCCGCCGTTCTTGCCTCGTCCCGCAGCGAGCGGAATTAACGCGACATGATCTCGCGTCGTGTCCGTCACCGTTGTGAGCAATTCCTTCGGCGACGTAACCAATTGCACGACAGCGTTCGCATCAGCTTTGGAGACGATTGCCTTGCGCAGGTCGCTCAGATCGGTCCCGAAAGGTTGCAAGATCAGAAGAGAGTCAGGCATGGGTGAGAATTGTCACCACATCTGACAGTTCTCGCGAGGTCCGCGAGAGTTGCTGTTTGGCTGAACTCGGCTGTGGATGGGCGGTTGTCGCGATTGAGGTGATTGGCCCCGAAGTTGCCTCAGTGTCCACGAGCCGGGGACGCGGCGCTCGTAGTGACCCGATTCATCGGGTCGATGCGACACCCAAGTCGGCGTCCCTGGCTGGACCGCATGAATGCGGTCGCTACGAGCGCACATGACTGCGCACACGAAAGGGACACCATGAGTACGTTTCTGATGAGCATGAATTTTTTGGCAGTGGATTTGCCAGACGGAGCGGTGCGACTCATTGCGATGTTGTTTGTCGTCGCATTGCTCCTGCTGCCGGCGTTGTTGGGGGTGAAATTCATCCCGAACAACCGTGTCGGCGTCGTGGAGAAACTGTGGTCGCAAACCGGGTCGCTGGGTGAGGGCCGCTTGATGGCGCTCAACGGCGAGGCTGGTTTTCAGGCGGAGTTGCTGCGCGGTGGACTGCACTTCGGTTACTGGCCGTGGCAGTTCCGAATTCACAAGGCTCCGTTGACGGTCGTGCCGCAAGGCAAAATCGGCTACCTGTTTGCTCGCGATGGCCAGCCATTGCCTCCGGAACAAACGCTCGGTCGCGTGGTGGACTGCAACCACTTCCAAGACGCACGAGCGTTTCTGTGCGGCGGCTTCGGTGAGAAGCCGGTTTACGGCCAGCGAGGCCGTCAGCGAGCGATCCTCCGCGAAGGCGTGTACGTGATCAACCCAGTGCTGTTCGTCGTGGTCACCGAGCAGGTGGTCTATCACCACAACCTCGGCAACGCAGGCGAGAAATCAACGCTCAGCGCGTGGCGCGAGGAACTTGCCGCTGTCAACGGTTTCGATCCAATCGTGATCGGCGGGGGCAACGTGGAATCGTCGGAAGATGGAACCAACGAAGTTCATTCCGGCGACAAGATTGGCATTGTGACCGCGCATGACGGACCGGCATTGGCAGCGGGGCACATTATCGCTCCGGCGGTCGCGACGGAGGCCAGCGATCCGAACTATCACAACAACTATCAGGACATCGAAGCGTTTCTGCGAGCCGGCGGCCGACGCGGCCGGCAGTACGTTCCGCTGACGGACGGCACGTATTTCATCAACCGTTGGTTTGCGACCGTCGAGCTGATGCCGAAGACCGTGGTGCCGATCGGGCACGTGGGGGTCGTCGTCAGTTATTACGGAAAGGAAGGACACGACGTTTCGGGCGTGGCGTTCCGTCACGGCGAACGAGTGGTCGAAGGCGAGCGTGGCGTGCAAGCCAACACGCTGGGGCCGGGCAAGTATGCGTTCAACCGGTATGCCGGCAACGTTCACCTGGTCCCGACGACGAACTTCGTGCTGCACTGGATCACTGGCCGCAGCGAGTCGCATAAATTCGACGAAAGTCTGAAGTCGATCGACCTGGTCACGGCCGACGCTTACGAACCGGTGCTGCCGCTGTCGATCGTCGTCCACATTGACTACCAGAAGGCCGCGAGCGTTGTGCAGCGATTCGGCGACGTGAAGAAACTCATCACGCAAACGCTAGACCCGCTGCTGAGCGCGTACTTCCGGGACATCGCTCACAAGAAAACCATGCTGGCGTTGCTGCACGAGCGTGACGTCATCCAAGCGGAAGCTCGTGGCGAACTGCGAGGGAAGTTTAAGGACTTCGACATCGAGCTGGTGGACGTGCTGATCGGCAAGCCCGACAGCGTGGCCGGCAGCGACATCGAAAAACTGTTGGATCAATTGCGTCAGCGGCAGTTGGCTCGCGAGCAGGTGTTGACCTACGAACAGCAAAAAACCGCCGCCGACAAACTCAAGGAGCTGAAGATGGCTCAAGCCGTGGCCGACAAGCAGGCCGAACTGACGAACTCGCAAGTGCAAATCCAAATCGCCGCTAACCAGGGCGACGCGGATTTGGCGAAAGGCCGCAAGAAGGCGGAGCAATCCGTTGTCGAGGCCGAAGCCGACCGCAAACGCAAAGTGCTCGAAGCCGAAGCCGCCAGCCAAGCGATTCGGCTGAAGGCCGAAGCCGAAAGCCTGGCGCTCAAGCTGATGGGTGAAGGCGAAGGGCAACGCGTCTCGATGGAAGGCGAGGCTCAGGCCCGAGTGCTCGCGCAGAAGATCGGCTCATACGGCGACCCGCGGTTGTACGCGCTCTCGCTGGTGGCTCAACACCTGTCGCAAAGCAAACAACCTCTGGTGCCCGAACGCCTCTTCATGTCCGGCGCGAATGGCAATGGCAACGGCCAGGCGAATGGTCACTCGAAGGATATGGGTTTGTTCGCAACGTTGATCGACCTGTTGATCGCTGACAAAGTCGGCCTAGGCGTGACAACGTCAACGACTGTCAGCCCAACAGCCGAACCAGATTCAGCATCAGCCAAACCGGAACCCAAAGTCAAACAGGAGCCATCCCTCTCACAAGCGTGACAGTCGATTGGTCAAGAAGTCGCAGCATCACCGGCCCAGGGATTCGACAATCGAGAATCCCTGGGCCATTTTGTTGGCGTCTCTTCGGCGATCGCCTCCGGCATTGAGGGGTCACGTGTTCTGATTTCTGTTTTGGCGGCGCGAACGGACGTCAAACTCTGATCGCACGACTGAATGGCAAATCGTGTCGCGGGTGGATTGCGGGGCCAAAAAAGAAATCAGAACATCTTGACCCCGGATTCCATTCACAAACGGCACTCGCCAACTTGCGGATACGTCCCCACGACTGCTAACGTGAATTTTTCCACTTGGAGGTGATTGATCATGGCCCGGCACCAGACGAATGTTGCACCACCTGACGTCGATAATGAGCTTTCCGCCGTGGTGCGGGCGGGTTGTTTCGCCAGCGAGGAGGAGGCTGTGCGCGAGGCGGTGCAGATGATGTTTGCTGTCAAGCCGCAACTGCGGATGGAGGCAGCGATCCGGCGATATTTGGACGGGGCGGTCACGCTCGGGCGTGCCGCCGAGTTGGTGGGAATGACGCAGTGGCGGTTTCAGGAGATGCTCGAGCAGCGGGGATTCCGGATCGAACTCGAAGCGCGGCCGGCGAAGGATCTCGATGAGGCGGTCGAACGCATTCGGAAACGACGCCCATGTTCCTGGCCGACACCAACGATCGTCGCGCACGCAACTTCTGCGTGGCCGAGGGCATTGAGGTCTTTGACCTGGTCGACATCCTGCGGGCTTTTTGGAAACTCCGCGTCTGCTCGAAGCGGAAAGTAAAGCAACTGCTGACCGATATCGAGACCAAGGAGGGTCTGGTCTTCAAACTAAAGGACCGTATCTTTGCGAAATAGCCGCACGGTCGGGGTCACGCATTCAAGAATTCAAAATTGGCCGAAGTCCGTGGTGACGGCGAGCGGCGGCTGAGACGGACATGGACGATGTCCGATGGGCCTGACCTGGATTCGTTAATAAACGGTTCCTGACACCTTTTATGTCTGACACCTTTTATGTCACCTTTTATGTACCCACTGAACGCCTGAAGGCACTGCTGGCCGGGCTAGTAACGGAAATCGTCAATGCGGGATTCAGTCCTGATGGCTTGACGAGTTACACTGCTGCGTGGCATAGAAGCCCGCTTTTCCGAGGAGTCTTCGATCATGTCTCAAACAGCCGTCACGCTCTCCGCCGAAGAGATCGCTGCGCGCGGCGACAAGTTGTACCGCGAAACCATCGAAGTTCAGGTCGCGTCCGCCAAAGGCCAAGTCGTTGCCATCGACGTTCTGTCGGGTGATTTCAGCGTCGCCGCCAATGGAATTTTGGCGGTCAGAGATTTGCGAACCCGGCAACCCAACGCGGAGGTTTGGCTGGTGCGAATTGGGAGCCTCTACTACCACCGTATCGGCCGCGTGCCAAGGACGGTCGCATGATTCGTGGAGTTGTCACCGACGAATTCGAAGGTTGGATTGACTTGGCGATTGTTTGCGACGATCGGTCTGCGATTGGTTTTTCGGGCGTGGTCGATACCGGGGTTAGTGGCAGTCTCACTTTGCCGCTGGCAGTGATCGAGCGATTCGGCGGCAAGCGAGTTGGCATCGCGAACGTGTACTTGGCTGATGGCAGCAAGACGTTCAGCCAAATCTTCGAACTCACGATTCTCTGGGACGGTCGCCCACTCACGATCGAAGTCGATGCGGCCGAAACCGAACCGCTCATCGGAATGGCTCTGCTGGCGGGACACGACTTACAAATGCGCGTCGTGCCCGACGGTGAAATCATTATCTTCGCCATTCCGATTTGACCGAACCGAGCTGGACCGTTCGGGGAGACCTACGGTCGGGCGGGGTGGCTCGGTCAGGAGACCGGCCACAACTGGCACCGCAGAATTCCGAATGGGCGGAACGACGCTTTCGATGGGCTCCCAAGCAACACCCCTTCGAATGCTTCGGCCAGCGGGTTGGAGGTTCAGGATGTTGCCATCCGCGACCACGTTCCGCAGACCCTGCATCACGACGTTGTGCGGGATGTTGTCGAACGACAACCGATCTTGATGCCCCGTTCAAGAACCCAGACGATGCCAGCCTGGAACGGGTTGAGGTAACAGATCCAGCCCACCCACTCTTCGGAAGGTCATTTCCCGTCCTCTCGGTCTCGCGTG
>CAZPUJ010000229.1:0-4741 GCA_964589725.1 uncultured Planctomycetaceae bacterium | reverse complement strand
CGTCGCAGCAGTCGCCGATCGCGAATTTGCAGCTCGCCGGCGATTGGACTCGCACCGGTTGGCCGGCCACGATGGAAGGAGCTGTCCGCAGTGGATTCCTCGCCGCGGAAAACGTGCTGGCTCAATGTGATCGGCCGTCGTGTTGGCTGCAACCGGACTTGCCAGTGTCGTGGTTCTCGCGGGTGCTGTTCGGTTTGTAGAACTACGAACGACTCCATAAGTCGGCGACACCCAGCAGCAGCAGGCCGACACCAATCACGGCGTTGACGTTGAAGAATGCGACGCCGACTCGGGTGAGGTCGTTCGGACGGACGAGCGAGTGTTCATAGGCCAGCAAGAACGTGACGGCGATGATGCCGATCAAGAAGACCGGTCCGAGACCGGCGACTCGCCAAAACGCGAACAGGCTGACCGAGGTCAACAGATGACTGACAGCCGCGATCTTCAAAGAACGCGGGATGCCCCACCGAACGGGAATGCTGCGAAGTTGATTGGCCTTGTCGAACTCCGCGTCTTGGCAGGCATACAAAATGTCGAAGCCGCCGACCCAGAAGAACACGACGGCCGCGAGGCTCACCGGAATCCACGTCACCTCGGCTCGAATCGCGATCCATGCGGCGATCGGCGAGAGCATCAACGCGGCTGACAGCCAGTAGTGGCACCAATTCGTGAATCGCTTCGCGTACGAATAGCTCAACAGGAACAACAGCACGGGCACCGCCAGTCTGATCGGCCACAGGTTCGGCAGGAACAACAACGTCGCAACGACAAACCCCGCACTACACACAATGGTTAACGCAATGACCGTCGTACCGCTGAGCAACCCGGCGGGGAGATGTCGAATCGCCGTCCGCGGATTCGCCGCATCGAACCGCCAGTCGACCAGCCGATTGAACGCCATCGCTGCCGAACGAGCAAAGACCATGCAGAGCAAGATGCCCACAAGTTCTTGACCGGAGAATGGCTCCTCGCGAGAGTGCCACGCCAGAATCGCCGACAACAGCGCGAACGGCAGCGCAAAAACTGTGTGGCTGAAACGGATCAGTTCCAACAGATGTCGGATCAGGCGAAGCATGTCAGTGGTCAGTGGTCAGGGGTCAGAGGCGGGAACTTACGGTGTCCTGGTAACTATGGAAAGACGGCGGAAGCGCAGGATCGGGCGAGGGGTCAGGTGTTCTGGTTTCTGTTTTGGCGTCACAAGCGGCGTCAAGCGTGGTTTGGAGTTTGACTTGCGATGGAAATCAATGGCTATTCAACGGCCAAAACAGAAATCAGAACACCTGACCCCGGCTCGCGCGCAAAGTGCATCGTGCGCCTCTGCCCGCTGACTTCTGACCTGGACCCTATTCGGCGAACGGCCCTATCATATCGCCCCCTTCTTCGGCGGACTTTGCCGATTGTCAGCCTCTGAATTCTCGACACTCCATTGACGTTCAGCCCATCGGGAGCGCCCGTGCCGGGCCAACGAATTTCTCACCGACTACGACTGCTCGTTGTGTGGTGTGCACTTGGTCTGTGCACGCTCGGGCTGATGCTGCGCTCTGAGCTGACGGCGGACAATACCGTATCAACAGCCATCGACGCGCCAATTTCGATCTCGGCGGATTACGCGACGGAGGGCAAGTCCGAAGATGGCCAGCGAGTCCTTATTCTGCGCGGGCGCTGTCGCATCGAGCAGGCTCAAACTGTCGCGACCGCGCGGCAGATCGTGATTTGGCAAGCAAGTGCTGCGGGACGCGAGTCGCTGGCCGCGTATCTTGAAGACGACGTGAAGGTCGAACAAGTCGGGCAGTCGGATCAGCAGGCGAACGCGTACTTACAACTAAGTGCTGCGAGCGGCCGCGTCGCTGGGCAATTTCGATTTCGGAGCACGAACGATCGCGTCGAGCAAGACGCCTTATTTCAACGAGCACTCGCGCGGCGACGGTCCGTCCAGCGCGCCGCGTTGACGCAAACTCAGTTTGTTTTGCCGACACCTACCGAGTCACGGCCGGCCGGTGCTCGCTTGGCGCCGCTCTCAGCGACAGCGCCAGAGCGGTTGCGGCACATTCGCGTGTCGCCGCGCAGCGCGATGCCGATCAACATTCAAAGCGAAAAGTCCACGAGCACCGTTCCTCCCGAACAGGTGACGATCCTGACGGGCGGCGTCAACTTGGTCATTGAAGGGCTGGAGCAGATCGACGTGATCGACCTCTCCGCCGACCGCGTCGTGATTTGGACCGAGGTCAACGAGCAGAATCAGTTTAGCTTCGACTTGGTTCAGCCGCGCGAAGCGCCGTACCAAGTCTACCTCGAAGGGAACATTGTTGCTCGGCAAGGCAACAACGTGTTGCGGGCCGAGCGGGCCTACTACGACGCTCGCGAAGATCGCGGCCTGTTGCTGGACGCCGAATTGTCGGTCAAGCCGCCGCAACTGTTGGGACACCGCGTACGTGTGCGAGCGGAAAAGATTCGGCAGACCTCGCGCAACGAGTTTCACGCCTCCAACGCCTGGACGACCACCAGCCAGTTCGGCAAGCCGGGCTATCGCATTCAGTCCAGCGACATTTTTGTCGAGCCGTATTACTCGCAACCACTCGAACTTCCGCAGCTCGGCGGCAGCTTTGACTCTGGTCGCGTCAATCCGCTGACAGGTGCTCCGCGTTATCAGGAGGTACCGTGGATCACCAGCCTCAACAACACTTTCATCCTGGATGATTCCCCGTTGTTCTATTTGCCGTACGTCAGCGGCCCGGTCGAGAAGCCCAACATTCCGCTCCGCCAACTCTCGGTGAACTCGGATCGCGTCTTTGGCCAACAGCTCCGTACCTCGTGGGATCTTCTGCAACTGCTGGGAGTCGACGAGCCGGCCGGAACGTCGCTCAATTTAGATCTGAATTATTTCTCGCAACGCGGCCCAAGTATCGGCCTGGGTGGCAACTATCAGATTCAAGACCTCTTCGGCATTCCGGGGCCTACCATCGGCGAGGGCATTGGAAACTACATCTACGACGACGGCCACGACAACCTGGGTCTTGACCGCCGCGACCTGAATCCACCGGAGAACAACCGCGGCCGATTGACATTTCGGCATCGCCACGAGCTGCCCCAAGGCTTCACGTTGCAGCATGAGTTCGGCTACCTCTCCGACCGGAACTACCTGGAGCAGTTCTACGAGAACGAGTTCGACACGGGAAAAGACATCGAATCACTGACCTCCTTGCGACAACAGATCGACAACTGGCAATGGAGCCTGCTGCTCCGAGGCCATCCCTTCGAATTCGAGAACAACACGCAGTGGCTGCCGCGCGGCGACCTCACACGGCTCGGCCAGCCGCTGTTCGGAGATTGGCTGTCGTGGTCCAGTCACTCGTATGCGGGGTATGCGAACCTCTACCGAGCCGACCCGCCAAACGTCGTCGGCGATTTGTATTCGCCGCTGCCGTACTACTCCAATTTGTCCGGCGGCGTCGCGATGACGCGGCACGAGTTGTCGGCACCGCTCAACCTGGGTCCGCTGAATGTCGTGCCCTACGCGTGGGGTGAAGCCGCCGGCTGGTCCGAAGACTTCAACGGCAACAGCATGAGTCGCGTGGTCGGCAGCGTTGGTGTTCGCGGCAGCATGCTGTTCTGGAAAGTGATGCCTTGTGTCCAGAGCCGCATCTTCAACCTCAACGGGTTGGCTCACAAAATGGTCTTCGACGTCGATTGGTCGATCACCGATTCCAGTCGCAGCCTGAGTCAGATCCCGCAATGGAACGAGTTCGACGACAACGCTCAGGAACGCTTTCGTCAGCGATTGCTGGTCAACACGTTCGGCGGCGTGTTGCCGGGGCAGCTCGAGCCGAGATTCTTCGCGGTCCGCAGCGGCGCGGGGAGTTCCGTGACGGCGCCGTATCACGAGTTGGTCGACGATCTACACGTCCTCCGCTTTGGCTGGCGGCACCGTTTGCAAACCAAGGTCGGTCCGCCGGAACGGCTGCGCATCAAGGATTGGATGACGCTGGACCTGGAAGCCTCGCTCTTTCCGAACGCGTCGCGCGACGACTTCGGCAAGGACTTTGGCCTGTTCGGTGCCCGCTACGCCTGGAACGTCGGTGATCGGACGTCGTTACTGGCGAACGCCGCTTATGATTTCTTCGACGGTGGTATGCAACTGTGGGATTTCGGCGTGCTGAACCAACGCAGCACTCGCGGCAGCGTGTACGCCGGTATTCGCCAAGTGAAAGCCCAAGGGTTCGAAAGTCAAATTCTCACAGCCAACGCCAGCTACGCGATGAGCGACAAATGGATTTCGACCGTGGGCACAGCCTACGATTTGGCCGAAGGTCGCAACCGCGGACAGTCGCTGACGCTGACGCGTGTCGGTGCGGACTTCCTGATTCACTTCGGAACCAACGTCGACGTCAGCAAAGACAACTTCGGCGTCGCGCTCTCCATCGAGCCGCGCTTTGGTGCGTTCAACTCGCAATCCACGCAACTCAGCAACTTGTTGGGTATCCATCGGTAGCACGGATCGAGCGTCGATTAACTCGCCAAGGCCGGGCATCAGAACGGACATCATGCCATCATGCGACAACACGAAATGCAGATTCGCGTGCGTTATTCCGAAACCGACGCCATGGGATTTCTGCATCACGCAAATTATTTCAGCTACTTTGAGGTGGGACGGACGGAGCTGTTTCGCACGCAGGGAGGCAACTATCGAGCGATGGAAGAAGGCGGGCTGTTCTTGGTCGTCGCCAAGCTCAATTGTCGGTAT
>CAZPUJ010000228.1:0-12065 GCA_964589725.1 uncultured Planctomycetaceae bacterium | reverse complement strand
GAGTCCGGTCATTGTGTATTTCGTTTTGAGATCTGTTCGCGCGAGCTTCACGACCGAGACCCCCGCCGGATCGCTCGGAGCCGCGATCTCTTCCACCAACCGATCCGTTCCACCGCCGCCCGACAGCGAATCGTCTCCCGCTCCATCGCTCAGCACAATGCTCGTGTCTGCCGCCGTACGATCAAACCATCTCTGCGCTGATCGAGGACTTGTACGCCAACGGCTTGGACCGCCGCGGGTTGCTGGTCATCGTTGGCGAATTCGGTCGCACTCCGCGGATCTTCTATCACAACGGCCAATCAAGCCGAGGCCATCATCCCGAAACCAACCCGGTCCTGCTCTCCGGCGAAGGCTTCCGCATGGGCCAAGTGATCGGCGAAACCGATTCGCGCGGCGAGCGACCACGCAACCATCCGCTGCATCCAATCGACCTGCTGGCCACGATCTACCAATTCCTCGGTGTGAACCCACACCAAGAACTCCGCAATCTCAGCGGACGCCCCATGCCCATCCTGCCCTGCGGCGAACCGATTCGCAAATTGCTGTCGTAGCCATCTGTGGCTTCACCAACGGCCACACTCATGTAGGCAGGCTTTCTGTTTCAGGTTCTTCCTCCGGAAGCACACCTGCCTTAAACACGAAGCTTTTGCCTGACACCGCGCAGACAATTGTCCGTTCGCTGTCCAATGCGAGATCCAAGTTCTCGCCTCGGATACCTTGCCAAGTTGCGAGATACTGAAACGTGCCACGTTTCCAAACGAGTCGGATGAGTTCCCCGTTCGATGCTTGTGTCGCCAACATAGGATCTTCGACTCGCTTTTGACGACCTCGTTCCCAGCACCAGATCAGCCCTCGATCAGGGCCAGACCATAACTCATCCGTACTTAGCCCACATCGAATAGGAATCTCAACGGCGCGATTCAAAGAAGAATCCATATTCATTCCACCTCTACTCCCAACGACTTCCAGAATAACGGTTCGTGCATGATTCGAATTCCGTATTGTCGTGCCTTGTTAGCTTTGCCTGATTGCGAGTGGGGATCGGCGATCACAAGCAGGTCCAGCTTCTTTGTCACCGATTCAACGGCCACCATGCCTCCCCGAGTTACCAACGCCGCGGCCATGTCACGAGTAATCAATTCGCCGCCGAGGCGACATTGAGACTCCCCCGTAAAGCACACCCGTTTGTCATTTAGATCTTCTCGCCCCTGATGAGAAGGTGCCGACCGACGCAAAGACGGTATGTCCGACAGTTTTTGAGCAGCACGGTCGAGCATTTCGTCGAGGCTCGTGTGTCGTATGCCAACAAGCTTGGCCACAAGCGCGAGATCACGGCGTTCGGCATCAGTGACGATCCCATCAGCCAAAGCCACGATTGCCAATTGGTGAAGATAGTTCCTGTGTGTGTTCTGAATCTGGTTACCGTCGATTCCCCACCGTGTTGCGATTTCCAACAACGCCTCCCCTTCGGTGTCGTCAATTCGCCGATCTTCAAGCACACGGTCAAGCAGAGCGCTGTATGCGAGCACGGCAGAGTCATCGGTACTTGGTGCCAAGTCTGATCCGGCCCGGACCAGTAACTTCTGCAAATAGCTCGGTGGCTCATCCTGTCGTCGTCGTGAGTCGTCACGAGTTAATGGCTGAATCGCAGACTTGGGGACTTGCGGCCAAGCGATCGATGATTGTAGCGCCAATTCGTTCAAACGGCGTGGTTCATCGGCCAACAGTCTTGCGAGCAAATGTGCCGTCGCTCTCGCGTCATCCAACGCTGAGTGCGCCTGTCCTTTGAACGGAATATCGAAGCAGGAACAGCACGCCGAAAGGCTGCCTCCGCCAGCAAGCTGTAGAGTGCAAAGCGTTGGCCCGTCCGGAAACCGATGTCCCAATCGTTCAAACTCCGCAACCATGAATGAATGATCGAAGCGAATGTTGTGGCCTGCTAAAGCGACACAATCTTCGACAACATCAAGCAACGTTCCCGCGATATCTGCAAATCGGGGCGCTGACGAGACGTCACTTGCCGCAAGGCCGTGAATGCTGGTTGGGCCAATGTCTCTTTCGGGATTGATCAAAGAACAGAATTCACGAACAACACGTCCCTCCGGCTCAATCACAACGGCGGCTATCTCGACAACGCGGTCGTGCCGATACGGATTGAGACCCGTTGTTTCAACATCAATCACAGCAAGATGCGACATGGTTGTTATCCAGCTTAGACGTCATTCTCTCGTTGTGGCAGGCGATATTTTATCCGCAAAATTACGAACCTCGAAGTTGTTCGGAACCGTTGTACGGTCGCCACGATCTGCTCGCAACGGGACACTTTGCCGTCCGTTGTCCATCAGCAAACACAACATCGCAAATCACTATGCCCAAGACATCCAACGAACTCTGGAACAAACTCAACAGCCAGATCGTGGCGTGTGAGCGTTGTTCCCGATTGCGGCAACGGTTGGTTGCTTCGACCAAGCACTGGCGACGTCCGCCGCTCGCTTCAGCGACGACCCACTCGCCACGCGACGACGTTTCGGGAGCGAACGACCCCGCCACACGTTCCACCACGAGTCCCACAACATGGCGATCCCTGCCTTTTCGTGTGACCAATCTGGCGAGCCGGTGGGCGTCAGCCCCCGGACATTCCGTGATCCACGCAACCGTCCGAGGGCTGACGCCCATCGGGTCGCCTGGTTCATTTGTGCCAACAGCACTGCGCACTCCGGTCGCGCAGTCCGTGCAATCAGTTTCGGCCACCCAACCCGCAAGCTTTAACGGGTAGAAAAGCACGATCGGCGGGCAATTGGCTCAATTTGCCTCAAGTCTTGGAGGCAGCCCAAAACAACCTGATACGACGATTGCTCATTGCCGAACGGCGACTTTGAATCTCGAGTCCGCGCACCTCAAGTGCCGGCGATCACGTTCACAAGTTGCTGTTGAACCGCAGCCCAATCGCGATCGGTGAGATGGCCAACATGATGGACGATGCGAACGTCGGCGACCGTGGCAATCAGCATTCGCACGGTCGATGGCTTCACCAGTTTCGCGGCATGCCAGTCGAGCAACGTGATATCGGTCGGTAATCGAGCAGGATGCGTGGTCACAGCGGCAACAATCACATCGCCCCGCTTATTGAAGTCCGTCCGAGAAATGATCACGGCTGGCCGGACGCTTTCGGCCAATTGATCCCGATAAGGAAACGGCAAGAAGACGACATCTCCCGGTTCATAGACCATAGAGCTGCTTCCAATTGTCGTAGATTGCATCTTCGGGGTTGTCCCATTCTTCCTCCAGCCGCGCGACGCCAATGTCCGTGAATTCATCGTGCTCGATTGTCGAGGGCTCAGCCTTCACTCGCACCACGACTTCGACAATCGTGCCCTCCGACAAGCTCAGCGGTGCGTCGAGTTCGACGGACTGCTTTTGATAGCGACCAGTGACGCGGATCATGTCGGTGCTCCAGGAATGGCGGCTCAAGGCGTGCTTATCTTGCGAGTTGGACGGAAATGCTGCAAGCGGACTTTTGCGAACTTGGCCTCTGGTCGCGCAGTCCGTGCATTCAGTACCAGCAACTCAACCCGCAAACTTTGACCGGCTTGCGACGGATGATTCTGCCACGTTGCGGCAGCGAACGAGTGGCGACGCCCACGGGCCGGGTGCTATTGCAGCCGTTTCAGGGTGACAGACCCCTTCATTGCTTCGGGGAGAAAACCAGCCCATGAAGTGGACGTGGCGGCGGCAAAATGTCACTCTGATGCGACAGACCTGACCGCGTTGACCGCCTGAGCGGAACGATTCTTCGGTCATGGTTGCCCCCATCGCAAAAGAGCCACTCTGTCTCCGGGAAGGAACCGTGCCATGCCGCCGACCACTCAGACCTCGACATCGATTCTCGACCGTCGAGATTTCTTGCACGCCAGCGCTGCGTTTGGAGCGGGTTTGTTGACTTCGTCGACCGCCAGTTCCCTTCGCGCCGCCGATGGGGCGAACGAAAAGCTGCGGGTCGCAGTGATGGGCTTGAGTCGTGGACTTGGCCACGTCTCGACGCTGTTGCAACTGGAGAACGTCGAAATCGCGTATCTCTGCGAAGTCGATTCCAACCGGCTCGAAAATGGGATCAAGTTCGTCGTCGACAAAGGGGGCAAGGCACCTCAAGGAGCGGGTGACTTTCGCAAGGTGCTCGATGACAAATCGGTCGACGCGATGTTCATCGCCACCTGTAACCATTGGCACGCGCCGGCGACGATCCTGGCGTGCAGTGCGGGCAAGCACGTGTATGTCGAGAAGCCCGGCAGCCACAACGCGGCTGAAGGGGAGATGATGGGCGCGGCGGCTCGCAAGCATCGCCGCGTCGTGCAAATGGGCAATCAACGCCGCAGTTGGCCGGCGATCCGCGAGGCGATCGAGAAGTTGCGCGACGCCGCGATCGGCCGAGTCATGTACGCGCGCTGTGTCTACACCGGTGCACGGCCGCCGATCGGACGCGGCGAGCAAGTATCGCCGCCGGCGAATCTTGATTACAGCTTGTGGCAAGGCCCAGCTCCGGAACGGCCGTACAAGTCGAACCTGATCCCGTACAACTGGCATTGGCATTGGCATTACGGCGGGGGCGAGATGGCCAACAACGGCATTCATTCGCTGGACGTCGCTCGCTGGGGTCTGGGCGTCGAGTACCCGAACATCGTCTCGTTCGTCGGCGGACGGTACGCTTTTGATGACGATCAAGAGACGCCCGACACGGGCGTGGCGACATTCCACTTCGGCGACAAAGGAATCTCTTGGGATGTCAGTAGCTGCCAACCGCGCCGCGGCGAGAGTTTGCCGCCGGTCACGTTCTACGGCGACAAAGGAACGCTACAGATCACCGATCCCGGCTACCGCATCCTCGACCTGCAAGGCAAAGAGACCGACAAAGGAACCAGCGAGGGAGGCGACAAGACGCATATCGGTAACTTTCTCGAATGCATCCGCACCGGCCAGACGCCGAACTCCGAAATCGAGGAAGGCCAGAAGAGCACCCTGCTTTGCCATCTCAGCAACATCTCGTACCGCACTGGCCGCACGATTCACTTCGATCCCGCGACACGAAAGATCCTCAACGATCCCAACGCGATGAAGCTGTGGGGTCGCGAGTATCGCCCCGGCTGGGAACCGCAGGTGTGAGCGCTCGCAGGTGAGGGGTGCAAAACAGCATTTCCAGAATCCTGTAGCCCAGGCCCTTGTGGCCTGGATGATTCGCAGAACAAAAGGAATCCTCCGAGCCACAAGGGCTCGGGCTACAGACGGCCTCAGGGGAAATGCTGTTTTGCACCCGCAGGCGAGAGGCCTGGACCACACATGATTCACGTCCGCTCGCCAAACAAGCGATTGAGCCGCGATTGGTGATAAGCCAGGCGTTGCGCGGAGGTCATCTTGCCGAAATCAGGTTTCCTGGAGTCGCCGTTCGTACTCGTTTCGGACGGCTCAGATTTCGCCGCCGGCAAACTGATCGTCGTTCCGCTGCCGCCGTAGCTCATGACGTTCGTTTGCAGCGTGAGGTCTTCCTCGAGCGAGCGGTGCGAGGCAATCTTCAGTTCTTGCAACACGCCATGATACGCGCGAACGGCCTCGTGTGGGCCGATCACTTCGTCGGTGATGTAGCGCAGGAACTGAATGAACGCGAGCTGATGTTCGGCGTTGTTGATCTTTCGGCCGAAGAGCGCGACCTTAGCTCCGTACTTTTGAGCCTCGCTGATGAGCAGGAAGGCGTCGAGCGTCGTCCCCGCCGAACCGCCGAGGATTCCGACCACGAGGTGCGGGTCGTAGCGCACGAGTTCTTCCATGGCTCGTGGGCCGTGATAGACCATCTTGAGGAAGGTCGGCCGGCCAGCACTCGTTACGCCGGCCAGCGTTCGCGTGACGATGTCGTTGATGAACCCGGGTGTCGCGTCGGGAGCGACCGCGCCCGCGACGTTCGGATCGAAGATCTCCAAAAAGTAGCGGAACTGCTTCCGCTCGCACTCCTCGCGAAACTCTTTGAACTGTTGCAGCGTGTCGAGGTCCAGCGCGAGTTGATTGTTGAACGTGACTGAGTACAGCCCGAGCTCAACGCCGAGTTGCCGTTCATCCGGCGAGCAGTCAATATGCCCGCACTGCATGTGATCGAGCGACGCCGAACGAAACGGGCGAGCCGCCTCTGCGTGAAGCTTCCCGCCGCGCGGTAGATGGATGTCGCTCGCATCATTCGCGCGAGCCGACGGAGTCACGGGCGAGTTGTCGAACAGCCGCTCTTGAATCGTGAGGACTTCACTGGTGCTGGCCGACATCAGCACGATGTCGACGGCGGCTTGCTCGATCACGTCGCGAATCTGTTGCCGGTACTGAGCCAGCGTCTTGAACCGCAACTCACCATCATGCCGCTCCGGTGACTTCCCCGGCGCCCCGATGCCGAACGCCATGTCGGCGTCCTTCGCATCGGCAATGATGAACTCTTTGCAGCCGCTCGGATCGGCATGGATCGCGGCCAGTTTGCGGTCGAGAGATTTTTCGATGGGCATGAAAGGATTTAGTCCGTCAGCTTTTTCAGGAGCTCATGTCGCTCGGCAACCACTCGGTCCAAGCATGCTTGAAACTGATCGTCCGGAATTGCCTTCGGATTCACCGGATTCACAATCAGGCAGCCATGATCAATGGTGAGTTTGACGAGACCATCCTCACACAGTCCCAGTAACTCCAGAATCGGCCTGTCCAAAAACAACTTCGCGCCGTCCTTGGCTTTGCTCAATTGTTTGACCATATTTCATTGCTTCCGTTTGAGACAGCGATGTTACATCTCGACCGAATAGTCTCACAAGATGGCTTGCCAAGTCACCTCCACGACCGCAATTTTGGAACGCTGATGAGGAGTTCTCCGATGAAATCGCTCCGCGTGGCCACCTGTCAGTTTTCGGTTGAAGGCAAGATCGAGCACAATCACCGCTGGGTTCTTAAACAAATTCAGCAGGCCGCCGAACAAGAGGCCGACGTCGTCCACTTCTCGGAATGCGCGTTGTCGGGCTACGCGGGAGTCGATCTGCCCGACATCGCCGAGCTGGATTGGGACAGCCTTGCCGCCGCCACGCGCGACGTGATGTCCGCCGCGAAAGAAAATCGAGTCTGGGTGCTCTTGGGTTCGACGCATCGGCTCGATGACAAACACAAGCCACACAACTGCGTGTACGTCATCAATTCGAAGGGCCAGATCGTCGATCGTTACGACAAACGCTTCTGCACCGGAGCAGCAGGCAAACAGGCAACGCTCGATTTGTGTCATTACTCGCCCGGCAATCGTTTCGTCACGTTCAAAGTGAAAGGCATCACCTGCGGAGTCGCCATCTGCTACGACTATCGCTTCCCGGAGCTTTATCGCGGTTACAAACAACTCGGCGTCGAGGTGATGTTCCAATCGTTTCACAACGCTCGCAAAACTGTCGTTGCCAACCCGAAGTACAACATCTGGAAAACCATTGTCCCCGCGACGATGCAATGCCGAGCGGCGGAGAATCATTTCTGGATCAGCGCCAACAACAGCACCGCTCGCCCGTCCTGCTGGGGCAGCTTCGCGGTGCGTCCCGATGGCTTGATCGTCGGCCGCTTGCCGCGTCATCGCCCCGGAGTTCTTGTCACCGACATGAAATTCGATCCCGATTTCTTCGACGCTCCGGCCCTGTGGCGACCGTCAGCCATGAACGGCCAACTACACAGCGGCCAGGTGATCGATCATCCCCGCTCGCGCGATGTGACGTCGGTGTGACTCTGTCGGTTGTCACTTCCCCGGAATCGGCTTCCCGACTTTGTACAGAGCCTTCACATCGACCTCAAACCCGGTTAACAAAGCGGACGTCGCGATCTCTCCCGGCGCAAACTCCCCATGCTCACGATATGTCTTGCCCCGCAGGCGCAGCACCAGAATGCGCTTTCGCTCTGGATCCACAATCCAGTATTCAGCGATTCCGGCGGTCGCGTATTCCCGGCGTTTTGTTTCCAAGTCACGTTTTCGATTCGCTTCGCCGGGACTAATGACTTCAATGACCAAGTCCGCGCCTTCCGGATGCGTGTCGCTCATGGCGATTCTCCCGGATCGGCAAAACACGACATCCGGTTCGCGAAACAGGCCCGGCTTCAGCCGCACCGGCAACGGCGCGAAGAAGACCTCACCCAGTCCTCGCTCCGTCACGAAGTCATCCAGCCGCCGATGCAGTGACTTCACGAGACGTTGGTGTTCCAAAGCCGGCATCGGCAACACCTCCAAATAGCCATCGACCAATTCGATCAGGCATCCGCCTTTTTGGTCCAACTCCCAATAATCTGACTCGGACCACGTCCCCTGAGTCGGGTACAGGTACGCAATCTCCCACGACGGCTGTCCGCGGCGGGAAAGTCGGCCATTGGGCGTGGGTTCCAGAGTTTTCGTGGCCATGGCTGGCTCCGAGTGTCGCACGTTGAGCGTTTGACGAGGCGGAAGCATATCGAATCCCGCGACGCTTCGATTCCGCTATTTCCCCATTGCTGCCAAGACCTGCTCGGTGATCGCCTTCACCAGTGTTTCGACATCTCCGCCACGGGACGTCGATCCGTCGGCGTAGGTTGGCTTCTGCAAGTAGCCGGGGTAGGTCGGAGCCGGCTCGAAGGCACAAGGCTCCGGAAGCTTCTCTTTGTAGCCGTCGCGGAAGGCGCTGTTGCCGCAAAGGTCACAGTCTTCGACGTGGAACCGCGGATCGTCGAAGCCCAGTCGCTTCTTCAGGTCGAGCAACTCGCGCGACTTCTGTTCGTTCAAGTACGTCACACCCCCGAGCTGTTTCGACAGCAGAAGGATCCGGCAGTACGCGTCGAGAATTTCCGTCTTCCAGTACGCCTGCTCCAACGTCGCCCCGAAGCTGATCGTGCCATGATTGGCGAGGATGATCGTGTTCGTCCCCGGTTTGAGGAACGGCAGGACTGTGTTCGCGAAATCTTGTCCGCCCGGCGTTTCATACGGAGCGATCGGCACCTCGCCCATGAAGACTTCAATCTCCGGCAGGATGCACTGCGGGATCGGCTCGCGCGCGACGGCGAACGCCGTCGCGTGCGGCGGATGACAATGCACGCATGCCTTCACGTCCTCGCGAGCACGCATGATGGCAAGGTGCAGCAGAATCTCGCTGGTTCGCTTGCGCTTGCCAGCGAGTTGCTTGCCGTCCAGGTCCACGGCGCAGATGTCATCCGGCGTCATGAACCCTTTGCAGATCATCGTCGGCGAACACAACACTTCGTTCGGTCCGACGCGAAACGAAATGTTTCCGTCATTCGCCGCCGCGAATCCTTTCGCGTACACACGGCGTCCGATCTCACAAATCGCTTCTTTGATGCGGCGATCGTTGATGCCGCTGTTCCATTGATTGGCCATGTTTTCCTCATCTGTAGGTCAGGCTTTCCAGCCTGACCCTGTTTCACAATTCGGGTCAGGCTGGAAAGCCTGACCTACGGGGGATTCACTCGATCACCACGCGATCCAAAATCGCGGCATCATACGCATCAATCGGTTTCAGATTCGGAGCAAACGGAGCCGCCGCTTCGGCTCCCTCGCTGACCGCGATGAGGTCGCCGCTGCCGGCTCCCAGATCGTCGTAGATCACAAACGGCTCATTGCGTCCGGCGTCTTTCGACTTCCCCGCCGCGACGTTTTGAAGTCCTTCCTGAGTGAGCGGCACGCCGATCAACCATTTCGCTCCGCGCAAGCTCGGATGACACACCGAGAGTGTGCAACGTCCGATGATCTCGGCGATTCGCATAGCTGGCTCCAAAAGTCGAGAGTTGAGGATCCAGAGTTGAGAGCTTTGACAGAATGCCATAGCTCTCAACTCTGGACTCTCGACTCTGGACTCCTTCCGAACTCTTTCAACAGATTTCGTAACTCAAAAAAACTTCGTCCCGACGACCGCACGACCATCAGGTTCAGGTTCATGTATTGCTTGAGCACCGGGATCAACTGGACGTCGCTGACCACGGCCGCGTTGACTCGTTCGCTGCGGTTGGTTCGGCAAGCGATCAGTTCCGCGTGGTCGGCGAAGACCGAGATGCCGCTGACCTCGCCCCGATTGATCGCACTCGTTGCGGCCGAGACTGCTTCATCCACTCCGTCGAGCAACTCGTGAGACCATTGTTTGCCAATCGTCTGACTCTCGGTGTGCTCGACCGCCTGGAGGACGCTCGGAGTCGCCGTCACGATCAACGCTTTCCAGCGAGTAATCGGCTTGTTCGGATTCGGAGCCGCCTCGGCTGTGTTGCGATGCCAGACGATTTTGTGAGTCCGCAGGTAATCAAACGCGCTCGGCGTGATGACTGCCTTCGGACAAATCGCGACCTTGGTCCACTTCTTGCCGTTCAACCGCGAGGCGAGTAGTTCGGCGGTAACAACACGGTCGGTGACGGCGAGGGTGGCTGAGAAATCGCGCTGTGCGCGGGTCTCCTGACCCCGCACACCGGCTGGACCGAAGGTCTCCGCGGCCGTCGGCAAAGCGTTCGGGAGACCTACGGTCATGCGAGCGGCGGGGTCAGGAAACCCGCACCGAGCGCTGACCTCAGCGCGCAGCGGTTGCGACGTCGGTCGAATGCGAGTCATCACCTCGCCGACAATTCTCTCGACCAGTTGTTCGTCCAACACTGCTGCCATTTGTTTTCTGTCTTCGCCCTCGCCCCTCAGCCCTCGCCCCTCAGCCCATCCGCAATCCCAATCACCGCCCACCGCACGGGTGACGTGTCGTCCCCCAACATCTGACTGACCGCTTTGCCGTCGCTGGTGATCATCACTCGCTGCCCGGCTCCGGCTCCCAAGTTGTCGACGCACAAGACCGGTTCGCCATCCGCTCCACCTTTGGCATCCAGCGTCTGCACAATGAGCAGCTTCCAGCCGTTCATCGACGAATGCTTCACCGTCGAGGTCGCATGACCTATGACTTTTCCAAGTTGCATGGCTAAACGATCCTCAAGTCATCCACCAACGTGCAGCGCCGCTGTCTCGTGAACGTCAGCGGCGTCGTCACTCCTTCCCCCGTCGGTCCCGCGATGCTGAAACTCAAATATCCTTCGCCACCGAGACCGAGGCCCGCGCCGCAGGGGCCGTTCTTGATGAACAGGGTCGTGTCGAGTTCCTTGCCCATGACGGTCATGTTGCGGACATTGCGGCTATGGATCAAGCTGGTGTGGCGAAAGCCGTGTTCGGCTTCCTTCGCCATGCGGATTCCTTCAGCCACGTCGCGGACTCGGACGAACGGGACGAACGGCATCATCTGTTCTTCGGGGACGAATGGGTTGTCGGCGTTGGTCTCGCCGAAGAGCAGCGTCGTGTCGGCGGGGATTTTCACGCCGATCTGCTCGGCCAGCACGCTGGCGTCATTGCCGATGAGGTCGCGGTTCAGGTGCCAGTGATCTCCCGGCTTCTCCGGTGGCGAGAACGCGACCTTCGTCATGCGGTCCACTTCGGCGGCATTCAAGCGATACGCTCCAGCGCGACTCATCGCGGACATCAACTGATCGAAGATCGTGTGGACGGCGAAGACTTCCTTCTCGCCAATGCAGAGCAAATTGTTGTCATAGGCTCCACCGGCGATGATCGACTTCGCGGCGATTTCGAGGTCTGCCGTTTCATCGACGACGACCGGCGGATTACCCGGCCCGGCGACGATCGCTCGCTTGCTGGCTTGCAGAGCCGCCTTCGCGACCCCCGGCCCGCCCGTCACGCACAGCAGCCGGATGCCTCGATGAGCGAACAGCGCGGCGGCTGATTCGAGCGTCGGCTCGGAGACAATCGTGAAGAGGTTTTCCAGCCCGGTCGCTTCGTAGATCGCGCGGTTGATCCGCCGAGTCCCCTCGCACGCGATCAGCTTGCCGCTGGGATGCGGATTGAAGACGACCGTGTTCCCCGCCGAGACCATGTTGACCACATTGCACGCCAGTGTCGGCAGCGAGTGCGTCACCGGCGTGACCGCTCCGATGACCCCGAACGGAGCCGCCTCAATCACCGCCAGCCCATGATCGCCGGAGAACACTTCCGATTTCATGAACTCCATGCCCGG
>CAZPUJ010000227.1:0-3738 GCA_964589725.1 uncultured Planctomycetaceae bacterium | reverse complement strand
GTCGTTGATCCACTATCACCGAAATCCTCCCGCGCGGACCACCGAGCAGTCCTTCGTGCGGACCGAGGAAATCCGCCGTCAGCCAACAGTCACTCGGTTCACCGGCGACGTCGTGCCATGTCTTACCGCCGTCATTCGTGACGAGTGCTCCCGTCGGATGCCGCGACGTCGCGTCGCCAGCAACAACACCTTGTTTCGTATCGAAGAACCGCACGTATCGAAGCCTGGGCAACACCGCCGTCGACACCGGCTGCCACGAAGCCCCACCATCCTTCGTGACCAACAACGCCCCGTGACTTTGCCGAGTGAACGGCTCCGTGTCGCCACCGGCAATCCAGCCGACTCGATCGGACAGAAAGCAAACGCTGCTCCAATGAGCGTTCACCGGCGTCTGAACGAATCGCCACGTTTGTCCGCCGTCTGTCGTCTGCCACACTGCGCCGTGATCGCCAACGGACCAAGCTAAGTTCTCACCGACCGTCACGACATCGCGCAACGTGGCATCGTTCTGCCACGGATGCACGATTGGTGTAGGCTTCGTCGCGAGATCGGCTTCCGCTGCGACAACGAGCCGGCCGCAGGTGATCAGTGCGAGCAATACCCACGCGGCAACCGACCAAATTCGCAGTCGTCCCTGACGGCTCATGAGGCAATCCCTGCCAACGAAAGGTTAATAACGCGGGATTGTAGGCGGAACCTGTGATGTCGGAAGACGACTTTGGCAAGTTCGTAGCTCCGCATTCAGGTGGTCGGGTTGCGAGGCACCGCCTGAAGGCGGAACTACGAACTCAATTCTGCTCGATTCCTCACCGTTTCAAGTGCTTGTCGAAAAACTCGAACAACGCCGCGTCGGCCTTTTCCGCATCGGCCCCTTTGAATCCGTGGCCGGCACCTTCGAGCGTGAGCAGTTCGGCTTCGACGGTCGCTGCTTTGAGCTTGTCAATCAGCCATACCGCTTGCTCGTGAGCGACATATTTGTCCTCGGTGCCGTGAATGCAGAGCGTTGGTGCCGCGTTGGGCGTGACCCAATACAGCGGGCTGCTTTGAATGTGCATTGTTCGCGCGGTCTCCAGATTTCCGCCGAGCCATAGCGGCAAGACCTCGTGAGCGTCCACGCTCTTGCCGTACGACTTCGTGAAGTCGCTCGGCCCATAGACATTGACGACGCACGTCACGCGGCTCGATTGGTTGGCGTTGCCACCTGTCCCCTCGAATTGCGGTACGTTGGCCGTCACTCCGAGGAACTGAGCCAAGTGCCCGCCAGCCGAACCGCCAGTGACGCCGATCTTCTCCGGGTTGATCTTGTACGTCGCCGCGTTCGCTCGCAGCCAGCGGACAGCGGCTTTCGCATCCTGAACGGCCGCCGGGAACTTGTGCTTCGGCGCGAGTCGATATGTGATCGTCGCGGCCACGTAACCTCGCTCGGCCAGCTTCAGGCAGAGTAAATCATATGAGTCGCGCTTGCCCGCTCGAAAGCCGCCGCCGTGAATACAGAGCACCGCCGGAAATGGCCCGCTCCCGGTCTTCGGTCGCGCGAGATTGAGTGGCAAATGTTCGTCATCAGGATTCGAGTACTCGATCGCTTCTTCCCAAATCACCGACTCCGGCACCGGCGGCGCAGCATCGAGTGAGGCGGTCGTCAAAACCATCAACAGTCCGAATAGGCAAACGAGCGGTGGCTTGGTCATGGTCCGAGGTCATCCTTCGAGAGTCGAGAGGAGCACGAGCGATCTGTGTCGTT
Organism: uncultured Planctomycetaceae bacterium; assembly: GCA_964589725.1. Taxonomy (GTDB): domain Bacteria; phylum Planctomycetota; class Planctomycetia; order Planctomycetales; family Planctomycetaceae; genus CAYSHJ01. The sequence goes on along the minus strand of CAZPUJ010000227.1, from coordinate 1,997 downwards.
GTCCATCGCGGTGATATCGCCGTGTGGGCAATGGTAGTCGCCGGTTTCGTCTCACGGAATGTTCGCCTCACAGAATCAGTGCGTTGAGACCATCGTGGTTTGTCGGTAATCTGTTCCGCAACTTCACGGAGTCATAGGAAGAACCGACATGATGTCAACCGTGGCACGGCTGGAGCAGTCGCTCGATCACAAGGCGACCGATCGCGGCGAGTCAGAGACCTCCATCACGAAGACTGCCGGAGGCATCCCGATCCGCTGGCGTGTCGAGCCGCTCGGAAATCGCGACGCGGGAGTGTGGGCAGATGCCGAAAGTCTGCGGCTGCATTTGGATCACTCGCGACTGAACCTGCTGCGCGGATTTGATCAGCTCTTGTGCCTGGAGGGCCTGCGGGGCGTCGAGCATTTGACGCATCAAATTGAAACGGTGCGGAAGGTGCTTCGCCGATTTCGTGGTCGCGTGTTGTTGGCGGATGAAGTCGGCTTGGGGAAAACGATCGAAGCGGCCTTGCTGCTGCGCGAGTATCTGTTGCGTGGACTGGCGCGTCGCGTGCTGATTCTGGTGCCCAATCCGCTGGTGTCGCAGTGGCATGAGGAATTGTCGAGCAAATTCGGGCTGGAGTTTACGGTGCCGCCGAAGACTCGTGCGGGTGGCAGCGTCGAGTTCTGGGAGCAGACAGATCGCGTGCTGGTTTCACTCTCGTGGGCCAAGATGGGGCAGCGAGCCACCGCCATCGCGTCGGTGGCGTGGGACTTGGTCATTGTCGATGAAGCTCATCACTGCAAGAACCGCAACACGAAAAACTGGCAGCTCATTAATTCGCTGAACCGGCGGCACATGTTTCTGCTGACGGCCACCCCGGTGCAGAACGATCTGGTCGAGTTGTACAACCTGCTGACGCTGCTCGAACCCGGACACCTCCGCACCGAGGCCGACTTCAAGAAGCAGTTCGTGAAACGGGGCAACCCGCGCGACCCGCGAAACCGCGAGCGGCTGCGATCACTGCTCGGCGAGGTCATGATTCGCAACACGCGCAGCGTCGTGCATATCGACTTGCCGCCGCGATTCGCTCAGACCATTCAAGCCATCCCCGGTGCTGACGAACGTCGGCTCCACGAGATGATGCGTGATTTCCTGCGTCAGCAAACCGCGTCCAAGAATGAGACCGGCGAGCGGGCGGTGTCGACCCCCCGCTCTGCCGACGAAATCACTGAGACGCTCGACGAAAGCACCGGGGGGCTGACGCTGCCCCGCTCGCCAGGATTATTTGGCGACACCGACGACGAATCGACTTCGACGGCGACTACGGCGTCCAACGGGTGGTCGCGGATGCAGCTTCAGGCGATGCTATCGGCGCTGGGAAGTCATCCGGTGGCGTTGGCGTCGTCGTTGCAGCGAGTTGCGGCGGTGAATCCGCTGGCGGAGCGGATGAGTCAGTTGGCCGCGAGCATTTCGCGATCGGCGAAGGATGACAAATTACTCGAACTGCTGCGGCAAAGTCACGAGCACAAATCGCTGGTGTTCGTACACGCTCGCGTGACGCTGCATCATCTGCAAACGCTGTTGACCGGCGCGGGGATCGCGTTCTCGACGTTCTCCGGCGAGCAGACCGACGTGCAAAAGGACGAAGCCGTCGAAGCCTTGAAGACTTCCGTGCCAGTCATGCTCTGCACAGAGTCGGGCGGTGAAGGACGCAATCTGCAATTCGCCGACACGCTTATCAACTACGACCTGCCTTGGAATCCGATGAAGATCGAACAGCGCATCGGCCGCGTGCATCGCATCGGCCAGACGCGCGAGGTGTTCGTTTTCAATCTCTGCACGGCCGGCTCTTTGGAAGAGCGGATTCTGCGGGTGTTGCACGAAAAGATTCGGATGTTCGAACTGGTCGTCGGCGAAGTCGGCTCGATCCTGGGCAACCTGGACGACGGCGAGGACTTCGAGTCGCTGGTGCTGGACCTGTGGCTGAAGTCGAGCAACGATGTGGAACTCGACCAGC
>CAZPUJ010000226.1:0-3148 GCA_964589725.1 uncultured Planctomycetaceae bacterium | reverse complement strand
GCAGGACTCGATCGAAGTCGAAGAATCGTCGTTCCGGTATCCCGGGCCGAAGCCGCAGACTCGTGAATCGGGCGTCTTGATGTTGGCCGACGCCGTCGAAAGCGCCAGCCGCACCCTCAGTGATCCGACCTCGAAACGGATCGAAAGCCTCGTGCGAGCCATCACCATGGACAAACTCCTCGACGGCCAATTCGAGGAAAGCCGGCTCACGCTCAGTGAGATTAATCTCATTCAAGACTCGCTGACCAAGTCGCTGATCAGCATCTTCCACACCCGCATTAAGTACCCCGAACAACGAGCCGGCTAAGCGAGATCTCTCCACGCATGCCGTCCCATCCCAATCTCACCAGGCGCTTCCAAGTCGACGTCGACGACTCGCAAAACGCGCTCCAGGTCGATCACCAGCATCTCCAGGATGTCGTGCGACAAACGCTCGCCGCCGAGCAGTGTGTGTCGGCCACGATCAGTGTCGCGCTCGTCGATAACGCGACGATTCACGATCTCAATCGCCGTTACTTGCAGCACGATTTTGAAACTGATGTGCTCAGTTTTTTGCTCGACAGCGAATTGGCCGACCTGTCGCTGTTGCCGATTCCGCCCGATGCTCCGCGCGGCACGGGCAAACGGCTCGACGGCGAGATCATCGTCAGCGTCGAGATGGCTTGTCAGACGGCCGAGAAATACCACTGGCGACCGGAAGACGAGCTGGCCTTGTACGTCGTGCATGGCCTGCTGCACCTGTGCGGCTACGATGACCTCACTACAGGCGAACTCCGTTGTATGCGACAACGCGAGCACGAGGTGTTGCAACTCTGGAACCTGACTCCGCATTATGCCGACGAGTAGCAATTGGTTCCCGCTCCCCCGCCGCGGGGGAGAGGGTTAGGGTGAGGGGGCGGAGCGCTCCACCGGCTCATGAACCCCCTCACCCCAGCCCTCTCCCCCGATGCGGGGGAGAGGGAGCGAGATTGCGGGCGAAGCCCGCGTTAAGGAAGCAAATGCCATGAGCGATGACGCCTCGCGTTCGAATGGTGATGGACTGCCACCGATCGACCCGCCCTTCAGCCGACAGACTCCGCTGGGAGCCACTCCCGGTTCGATCGTTCCTCCGCCCGATGCCGCGCCGCCGCAAATGTACGTCATCTGTTATTCAGCCACGGAGCTGCACGAAGAACGGCTCACCGATCTCGACAAGCTGCCGGAGCTGCGTGAACGCTGGCCGGTCACCTGGCTGAATGTGGACGGACTGGCAGACGCGCATTTGCTCGAACAACTCGCCCATCATTTCGGCATCCACCCCTTGGCAATCGAGGATGTCGTGCACGTGCATCAACGGCCGAAAGTCGAGGACTATGGAGACCATTTGTTTGTCGTGACGCGCATGATCGAGGCGGCGAATCCGCTGCGAACGGATCAAATCAGCTTGTTCTTGGGCAAGACGTTTTTGCTGTCGATTCAACAGCGTCCGGGCGATTGCCTCGACCCGCTACGGGAACGTCTCCGCAAGAAGGCGGGCCGCATTCGGCAGCTTGGGCCAGATCACTTGGCCTACGCAGTGCTCGACGCGACGCTGGATGCCTACTTTCCGCTGGTCGAGAAATACGGCGACCGACTGGAACAACTCGACGACGCCGTGACGCATGCGCCGTCACCGCGCATCGTCTCGGAACTGCATCGGCTCCGTACGAATTTATTGCAAGTCCGCAAGACGATGTGGGCCCAACGCGACGCACTGCACGAACTGATTCGGGACGACTTTCCGTTCGTGTCGGATGAAACACGGATTTACCTGCGTGACTGTGTCGACCACACGGCGCAGATTCTGGATGTCGTCGAGACCTATCGCGAGATGTGCGCCGACTTGCGCGATTACTACCTCTCGCGAATCAGCCACAAGACCAACCAAGTCATGAAAGTGCTGACGATCATCTCAACGATCTTTCTGCCGTTGAGCTTCATCGCCGGTGTGTATGGCATGAACTTCGACCCGGACAAACCGCTCAACATGCCGGAACTGCGTTGGGACTACGGATACCCATTCGCGCTGGGCTTGATGACCGCGACCACGGTCGGCCTGCTGGTCTTCATGTACCGGCGCGGTTGGCTGAGGTCATAGGGTCGCGATATCCCGTGACGATTGGCCACGAACTCCGATCCGTGTTGCAACAGTCTTCTTGGGCACAACCGTCTTCGTCCGTGAAATCGCCAAGGTTTGGAGAATCCTTCCAATTTGGGGAAGCTACGCCGGTCGTAGAAAACTTCGACTCGTAGTCTGTCCACAGACCACTCTCATCTCAAATGCGACCGATTCTTGGACGAAGGCGGCCGGGTGTTGCTTTCGCGCGATGTCCACCGCGCGGTTATTCCACGCACGGCCATCCGTGAGACATTCTGGCGAGCGTGGCGGCGTCAGCCCCCCGGTCTTGCGGCGAATCCACCGGGGGGCTGACGCCGCCCCGCTCGCCTGTCTCATTTGACGCCGCGCGCGGTATCGATTCGAAAAACCTCCGCTTCTTAAAGACAGACCATGACGACGCTTTCCCCGATCCGTTCCAAAACCGTTGCCGCGTTGAAATCCCCATCGGCTCACGTCGAGCCAAACGACGCTCCGGTTGCCTTCGTCAACGGTACGACGATCGGCAACGTCAGGCAGTCGAAGATCCTGATGATCGACGACGAGCGTGACAGCATAAACTTCGTGCAGCGCGAGTTGTCGTCCGAGGGATTCAAGAATCTCGTCTCCACGAATGACGGCGCTCAAGCGCTCAGGATCCTTGGCGAAACTCAACCGGATCTTGTCTTGTTGGATGTGGCGATGCCGAACGTGGATGGTCTGGAGGTTCTGGCGTGCATCCGTGCCGATTCGCAATTCGCCTTGCTGCCCGTGCTGGTGTTGACGGCGTCATGCGATCTTGTGACCAAGCGTCGAGCATTGGAACTGGGCGCCACCGACTTCTTACCCAAGCCTGTCGACTCGAACGACCTCATTCCGCGGGTCCGCAACGCGCTGGTCGCGAAGGCGTACCACGATCGCTTGACGAGCTACACCGATGACCTCGAGCGGCAAGTCCGTCGCCGCACGGCCGAGCTGACGGCGTCACGTGGCGAGATCGTCCACTGTCTGGCTCGCGCCGCTGAATTCCGCGAC
>CAZPUJ010000225.1:0-4832 GCA_964589725.1 uncultured Planctomycetaceae bacterium | reverse complement strand
GCCGACTTGCAGCGTGATTGCGTGCGGATCGTGCGACTGACAGACGTTGAACGAGTGATCTGCGATTTGTTCCGCATCATCCCGGATGAACTGCGATCCGCAAGCCGTGCTCGCAACGTCAGTCAACCGCGCATGCTGGCGATGTTCTTGGCTCGCAAGCTGACGCAAGCCGCCTACAGCGAGATCGGGGAATTCTTCGGAGGCCGCAATCACAGCACGGTCATCTCGGCCGAGAAGCAGGTGCAGTCCTGGCTATTCGAAGAGACCAAGCTCACGGTCGCCTCGCGCGAATGGACGGTCGGTGAACTGGTCACGACGCTCGAACAACAGTTGCTCGCGAGCTAGTTAGTTCGACTGAGCACCTTCGCGAATTGCGGTAGCTGAAGTCGCCAGACTTCAGCATGTTTTCGACGCATTCGGTCTGAAGTCTGGCGACTTCAGCTACGAAGGTGCGCAGTCAGATTGAACTACGGAAACTTGTCGCTCAGGTCCAGGACGAACGACTGCACGACGCTCTGCAACGTGCCCCAGGTGCTGCTGAAAATTAGTTTGGTACCGTCTGGCGAGACGGTCGGCAGCGGGAGGGCGTAATAGTCGTTGTTGGCGATGTTGGTGCGATGATGAACCAGTTCGATGGTTCCGTTCGCTCCGAATGGGTCCACGAGGTTGATGGCGATGATCTCGCCGGCATACTTGGTGCCGCGACCGTTGCTCACGTCGTTTCCGTAGCTGACGAAGACGTAGCCGGGGTGTTGCGTGTTCGTCGCGGTGATGTGAGTCGCCTGGTTCTCGTTCGTCGGATCGGTGAGCGAGTGGAACGTGTTGTTGGTCACATGGAACGCCAGCACGCTGCCGACTTGGCCGTTGGCGGTCGTGATTTCGATCTCTGGGAACGTCCGTTTGTTGTACTGGCCGCTGACACCGACGACGTACACGTCGGTGCCGTTGGGGCCGAACGCGAACACGGGATGCGACCAGTTGACCGGGAAGTGCCCTTTGGCAGGATCACCACTGGTTTGAAACGTGTCGTCGGCCGTGAGGTTGGGAATGACGTGTGAGCTGATTGCGCCGGCCGTGTAATCGGCCGTGTAATCGACATCGAGCAATCGCCACGAGCGTGTGTTGACCGTCGAGCCGTGGTACAAGGCGAGGATATGTTGCCCGTCGGGCGAGAACCGCAGGCTGCTGAAGTCCAGCGCGGTGGCGTAGTCGGCTTCGGGCGTGCCGCTGTCTGCGGTGGTCAGCAGCATCGAGGCGACGACCGGCGACTGCCCAGCGGACGGATTCAAGTCCACGACATAAACCGAGATGTTGCTGGCGCTCGGATTCAGCTTGTCCACGCCGAGCATCGCGGCGTACTCGTGGCCGTTGACCAACGCGATCGTCGTCTTCGGCGAGAACAGCTTGTTGAATGGCAACGTGATCGTGTTGAGCACCTGTCCCGTCGTGACGTCGTACTGAATGATCTTGTCGTCGTCCGGTCCAGGCAGTGGCAGCGGCGCGGCCGTTCCTTCGTCGGTGATCCTGGCGTCGAGCGCATTTGCTTGCGGGAACGCGTATTGAATGTTGGGTTTGCCCGGGTCTTGGCTCCAGCGGAAATTGGTCGACGGAAGGTCGGCAAAGAACAGCGGCTGATAGGTATTTCCGTTGAGCACGAGTTGGTATCGCATCGCCGGGTCATAGCTGCGCAGCATCATCAGCGAGCCGTCGATGTTCCAGTTCGAGTCGGTGACGTACCGCGTGCGTACGTTCCCGCTCCAATACAGCGAGGCCGTGCCGCCGGTGTTGACCGGAATTGTCAGCAGTGTTCCGGAATCGCCGGTCACGCGCGTGATCGGCGTGCCGAACGTCGGGTCGTTGAGCGTGCTCAAATACCCCGGCTTTGTCATGTTCGTCGGGAAGTAGCCCGGACTGGCGGTGCCGAATGTCGAGACATTCATCGTCTCGGTGCTCAGCCGGTCGGGCGTCACATCCAAGGTGGTTGTCCCCGGTTGACCAGGCCGCAGGAACAGGTCACTTCCCAATCCGCCAACGACCGTGTCTTTGGAGTAGTCGTCGTACAGCGTCGCGTTGTCGGTGATCTGAGCCATCGATTTCAAGAAATAGGGGTGGGACGTGTTCTGTAACGTGCTCACGCGGTTGAGATAGGTCGCCGTGCTGCTCCAATCGGACAGCACGCGAGCCAGCGCCGTCAGATCAGTGTCGTACTTGTACGAACTGCCCAGCACGAGGTCGTCGTCGGGACCGCCATTGAGAGAGTCCGTGCCGGCATCGCCGATGAGGAAGTCTCGACCGTATCCCCCCAACAACGTGTCGTTGCCGAAGTCACCCAACACGATGTCGGTTCCGTTGCCGCCGTCAAGCGAATCATTGCCAGCCGCACCGAGCAACGTGTCGTTACCGTCACCGCCGAGCAACGTGTCGTTTCCGTCCTTGCCATTCAGAACGTCGTTGCCGGTACCACCATCGAGCCGATCCCCGAACGAGGATCCTTCCAGCGTGTCATTGCCGCCCGCGCCATTCAGAGTCACGGGTCCGGGAAAGTTTCCGATTGTGATCGAATTCGCCGCAGGGCCACCCGTCAGTTGCGCTTCTTCCAACGTGAAGAGCTTGTCCGCCTGAGCGCCAATCAGCGACGCATTGGTCAGCGTGAAGTCGGTGTCTCCGGACTCGACCAGCCGATCGGTTCCCGCCTGTCCGATGATCGTGTCTGCTCCCGACCCGCCCGTGAGCCAATCGTTGCCGTCCCCGCCATCCAGTCGGTCGGCGGCGAAACCGCCTTTGAGTGTGTCGTTGCCAGCCCCACCGTTGAGCGTGACTGGCTTCGTCGCGGCACTGGCGTCGATCAGGTTGGCACCGTCGCCGCCAGTCAGAATCGCTTGATCAATGTTCGACAGTGAATCGGTTCCCACTCCGGTCAGTTGCAAGTCGGTCAGTTTGAAGTTGACGTTGCCCGACTCGCTGAGCACATCGAGGCCAATGCCGCCGACGAGCGTGTCGTTCCCAAGACCCCCCGTGAGCGTCGACGGCAAGCCCCACGCGGAGGTGTCGAGCCGATTCGCTCCCACGCCGCCGGTGAGCTGTGCACCTTCCAGGTTGAGCAACGTATCGATCCCCAAACCGGTGAGTTGGCCGGTCATGACTCCCGACACCAAGCTGGCCGAAAGCGTGAAGTTGACGTTGCCGACTTCCGAAAGAATGTCTCCCGTGCCAACGCCGCCATCGAGCGTGTCGTTGCCCAGTCCGCCGCGCAGAGTATCGCCGCTGCTGCCGAGTCCTTCGACTTTATCGTCTCCGGATCCACCGTCGCACCAATCGACGCCGCTGCCCCCTTGCACCCAATCGTTGCCCAGTCCGCCGCTGACTGTGTCGTTCGCGCCGAAACCATTGAGCGTGTCGTTGCCATCGCCACCGTCGAGCGTGTCGCTCCCCAACCCGCCCAAGATCGAATCGTTGCCGCCCCCGCCGAACGCGGTCAGCCTGAGCGTCGCTGTCGGTGCGGTGATCGAATTGGCTGACCCGCCACCGGTGATTTGAACACGTTCCATTCCGAACAAAGAATCGTTCCCGTGGCCGGTCAGCAACAGGTCGGTGAGAACGAAGTCGGCATCGGCCAATGCGATCAGCAGGTCGTTACCAGCGCCGCCGTCCACCGAATCATCATTTGCGCCGCCGTCCAGTGTGTCATCACCGGTGCCACCGAGCAGCGTGTCGTTCCCATCGCCGCCGGTCATGCTGACCGGTCGGTCGGTCGTATCCGTCAAGCTGTCGTTGCCTGCGCCGGCATTGAAAGTGATCTTGTTGACCGCGCTGAGTGCAAAGTTCTGTTCGACGGCGGACTCTCCCGTGACCACGCGGACTTTGAACGTCGTGGCCGTAACAGGCTCGACCGTGGCCACGTCATCCAAGGTGGTTCCGGTGACCAAGAGTTCTTTCGTCGCCGTATTCAACGTGATCGTGGCTGCCAGCAACGCTCGCGTTTCGAGCATCTCTGCCGCGGCCATGCCCTCGCGACGATCCGGCAGCCGCCTCCGACGGGATAACGCATTTGATCGCAAGTTCTTCAGCCAAAACGTCAATCGCATGCGATGACCTCAGTCCCGAATCCCTAGAAGACAGGCTTTCCTAGCGACCTTGCAGAGTCAGCATCAGAAAACCGCGAGCCACGAGTGTCAATCGCCGACTTGTTGCGGAAAGGCGACCTTCCGGAAAAACACCTGGAATTGTCAGCACCAGCGCGCAGAATTCAGGCGTGGTCGGCCAGCCAGACACGTCTCGTCCGTGCCGTCTGCCGTGTTGTCAAACAGGCTCAACCTCCAACATACTTCGCGTAAATCGCTTTGCCCGCGGAAAGTTCTTCGGTTCCGCGCACGATCGCTCGGCCATCGCGAAACACGGTCAGCTCAAACTCCGAGTCGTGTAGCGACAGCCGCGCGAGGTACGGATTGCGAGTGATCGTCCCGTGTCCGTGCCATTTCGCCACCAACTCGTCCAACGACAGATTCGTCGGCTGCGATGGCACCACTTGCACGGAGTTCCGCCCGCACAGCACGCTTGAACGCGAGCCGCGATCGCCTGAAAGCCACAAGCGTTCCCCGCGATGACAGGCCGGACAATCGCCGCGAGCATGCAAGTCCGACACATCCAAAGTTCGAAACGTGTGATCCCAGAGGTCGATCACGGTCAACACACGCGGCACTTGATCCAGGTGGCCAGACAAGATTTTCAGCGCCAAGATCGCCTGCCACGAGGCGATCACAGAAACCGTCGGTCCGAGAATCCCGGCGGTTTCGCAGGTCTCGGTCGTTCCCGGTTCCGGTGGCGATTCGATG
>CAZPUJ010000224.1:0-3591 GCA_964589725.1 uncultured Planctomycetaceae bacterium | reverse complement strand
AGGCGAAACCATGCGGCTGTATTACTCCCCCGATCAGCCGCAGATGCGACAGACGCTCGCGCTGCACGCGAATGTGATGGAACGCAGCGGTGAGCCGCTCGCGAACGGCGACGTGACCGCGCGCATCGTGGCTCCGTCGGGCAAGGCCGAGACAGTGCGGTTTACCTCCGCCGGCGACGAGTGGGGGGTCTTCCACAGCCGCTTCACCACCGAAGAGCCCGGCAAGCACGAGGTCACACTGCTCTGCAAACAAACGAACGCGACGCTGGAAACGTCGTTCTTCGTGCAAGGCGTCGCCGCCGAACGAGTCGGCAAACCGGCTCGGCCGGAAGTCCTGGAAGAGATCGCTCGCGTGACGCGCGGCAAGGTGCTGGAACCGTCGAAAATCGGCGAAATCGTGCAATTGTTGGCGAATCTCCCGGAACCATTACCGTCCATCCGCCGCGTCCAACTCTGGAGCCACCCGGTCTACGCCAGCCTTCTGGTATTACTGCTGGGCGTATTTTGGGTGGGTCGAAAGGTCATTGGGCTGATATGATCCCCCCGGCCTGATTACGGGCCGGTGGTTTGCCATTCAAAAAGGACCGATCGTCATGTCCACGAAACAGCCGTCGAAAATCAAATCTCCTGAAAACGATCCGCACCGCGTCGAGCAATTGAAGGCGCGGCGAGCGCATTACAAGACAGCCGAATTCCGAGATGCCATCACGGACGCCTTCCACAAGGCAAAGTTGCATGCCCTAGACGATCAGGCGGCAGCCGAGGAGAAAGCGACTCCGGCTGAAGTGACGCGATAGTCGAAGGTCTTTGGCATGAATGTCTCTTCCGAACTCTGGCTGATTGCCGGACCAAACGGGGCAGGAAAAACCACTCTGAGTCAGCGCGGTTCGTTTGCCAAGAACTTGAAGGATTGCGTCTTTCTCAACGCGGACGATCAAACCTTGCAACAGATTCGACAGCTTGGCTTCGAGGGGTTTCACGATGTGCCAGCGCCAATTTTGGAAGCCAACTTTCGCATCGCCGCTAACGCGGTCTTCGACGAGTTGGTTGAACGATTGAATGACGGTCAGGCCGTCTGCATCGAAACAGTCTTAAGCACCGAGAAATTCAAACCGGTTGTCGAGGAATTGCGAAATGGGGGCGGCCACTTTGCCATGCTCTACGTCGGACTCAAATCACCGGACCTTTCTGCCGAACGAATCGCCAGGCGAGTTCGTCAGGGTGGCCACGATGTCCCCGCAGATCGAATTTCGGCTCGATGGCGACGATCCATCGAATTGCTGCCTTGGTTCGCCGAACGTGCCAACGAACTTTTCGTTTATGACAATTCTGCCTCTGACCGGAATCCGCACGTCCTGATTGCCACCGGCGACGAGGGACGAATCACCTTTCACAACCGCGAAGCCATCCCTGAAATCACAGCCGCACTTTCCCACTTATCGACGGAGAGGTGACTCATGAGTCTTGCTCACCATCAGTTGGCGTTGCCGGAATCATTACAGACGCAATTGCTCGACTTTCGGCGGCGGGTGTGGACGGTCAAGTTGGTCGAGGCCGTCTGCGGGGCAGTCATCGGTGTCTTGATGGCGTTTTTGGCGACGTTTCTGTTGGACCGAGTGTTCGACACGCCATGGGAGGTCCGGCTCGGCATCTCCGTGGCGGCCATGGTCGGCTGCGGGTTGATCCCGCTCGCGCTGCATCGCTGGATTTGGCGGCAGCGGAAGTTGGAGCAACTCGCACGGCTGCTCAGCCGCAAGCATCCAAGCGTTGGCGATCAACTGCTCGGCATCATCGAATTGGTTCACAGCGAGTCGGAGCAAGCTCGATCGTTGACGTTATGCGAAGCGGCCGTCACGCAAGTGGCCGAGGTTGCGACGAAGCGAGACTTCAGCGATTCGGTGCCGAACCCCAAGCATCGCCGGCGAGCAGTGTTGGCGGGCATTTCAGGAATGATTGCCGTCTTGTTGTTGGCGATGTTCCCCGCTGCCGCGACGAATGCTTGGGCGCGGTTCTTGATGCCTTGGGGCGACACGCCGCGTTACACGTTCACGTCAATTGAGCCGGTGTCGAGTCATTTGGTGGTCGCTCACGGCGAGCCGTTCACGATCGCTGTTCGACTGGCAAGCAATTCGGTGTGGCGGCCCGAGCAAGGTGAAGTGCAACTCGGCGGTCAACGTCCGGTTGCGGCCAAGCTGCGCGAGGGACGTTACGAATTTGAACTCCCCGGCCAGATCGACGACGGCTGGCTGAACGTCCGCATCGGCGATCTGTCGCAACGTGTCCGAGTGCAGCCGATGCTGCGGCCGGAACTGACTTCGATCGCAGCCGAAGTCGCACTGCCGGAGTATCTCGGTCGCTCGCAGCCGCAGAGGAAGGACGTGCGTGGTGGCTCGATCTCTCTGGTGAAAGGGAGCCACGCGACGTTTACCGCGACGGTCAGCCGCCCGCTCGCGGCCGCTCAGTTGGATGGGCAGACGCAAGCGACCGATCGCGACAAGATCGTGAGTCCGTCGATCAGCGTCGAAGAGTCTCGCAAGGTCGAGTTCACTTGGCGCGACGAGCACCACCTCGCGGGTAAAGAGCCGTTCACGCTGACGATTAGTAGCCGCGAGGACGAGACACCGTCGATTTCATGCGAGGACTTGCCGCGGCAGCGCGTCGTGCTGGATTCCGAAGCTCTGAACTTCAAGGTCCGCGCTCAGGACGATTTCGGAGTCAAACAGGTCGGCATCGACTGGCAGGGAATCGACACGACGAACTTCAAAAATCCGGCGAAGGGAGAACGCATCCTCGCGGCGGGGGGCACGGACAAGGAGATGTTCGAGCTGGCTGGTACGTTCTCGGCGACTTCGCTGGACATCGAACCGCAACCGATTCAAGTGCGGCTGTTCGTCGAGGATTATTTCCCTGGCCGCGAGCGAGTCTATTCGCCGGTCTACACTTTCTATGTGCTCAATCCGGAACAGCACGCGATCTGGGTGACGGAGATGCTCAGCAAGTGGCATCGGCAGTCGTTGGAAGTCCGCGACCGCGAGATGCAGTTGCACGAAACGAACAAGGCGCTGCGCGAACTTTCGCCGAGCGAGTTGGATCAGCCGGAGAATCGCAAACGGATTGAAACCCAGGCTGCCGCCGAACGAACGAATGGACGCCGGCTGTCGAACCTCGCGTTGAACGGCGAGGACTTGGTCAAACAGGCGATGCGCAATCCGGAGATCGGCGTCGGCCATCTGGAGAAGTGGGCCGAGATGCTCAATATCCTAAAGGACATCTCTGGTAACCGGATGCCTTCGGTCGCGGACTTGCTCAAGCAAGCCGCACAGGCACCGAAGACGGCCGCGAACTCGCCAAGCAACAACGCTCCGAAGGCCGGCGAAACGCGAGCCTCGGCGGCAGGCCAGCCCGGCGATCCCGATCCGAATGACAAAGAGAAAAAGCCGCCGACCAAAGTCCCGTCCATCGTTGATGTCGAATCGACCCACGGCTTCGCGAAGAAGGACGACAAGAACTCGCAGGCGGCTGCTCCGAAATCCGGTTCGCCGCGTCTGACGCTGCCGAGCACGACGCTCGTCGGCCCACCCGGCAAGGGCA
>CAZPUJ010000223.1:0-9139 GCA_964589725.1 uncultured Planctomycetaceae bacterium | reverse complement strand
CCTGTTTTTCTGCGGTTCGCCGCCGGAGGCGGCGAACCGCAGAAAAACAGGGGTCGGGAGGGCGACGTTCATCGCTAGCTCTCGATCGTCTTCCCCATCTGGACAAGCCGGATGTGGCCGAATCAAAAACAGCGCAAGTTCAAAACTTGCGCTTCGGGTGAGTGTGTGACACACTGTCACGGACATCCTCCGTCAGTGCATAATTCGGGTTAAGATGGATTCCGCGTCCCGAGCATCTTCTTCCTTCGATTCAGGAGCAGCCATGACCAAACCAAAGACTTCGCGCCGGGCGTTTCTGGCCGCGAGTGCCGGGACCGCGTTAAGCTTTACGGTCGTGCCTCGACACGTTCTCGGCGGGCAAGGACAGACTCCGCCCAGCGAGCGGATCAATGTGGCGGGGATTGGCTGCGGCGGCATGGGAGGCGGCGACATCGCGACGATCACGAAGCTGGGAGCAAACTTCGTCGCGTTGTGTGATGTCGATGAAAGTCGTGCGGCCGGGACTTTCAATGCACATCCCAAGGCGCGGCGCTACAAAGATTTTCGCGAGATGCTCGACAAGGAGGCGAAGAACATCGACGCCGTCACGGTCGGTACGCCGGACCACATTCATGCGGTCGCGGCAATGGCGGCAATCAAAGCGGGCAAACACGTTTATGTGCAAAAACCGCTCACCCACACATTGCACGAATGCCGCGAACTGACCAAGGCGGCTCGCGCCGCGAAGGTCGTCACGTCGATGGGCAATCAAGGTCACGCTTCGGAGGGATCACGGCTGACGAACGAATGGATTCAAGCAGGCGTGATCGGCGAGGTGCGCGAGGTTCACGTCTGGTCAGACCGCGCGGGGCGCTTGTGGAAACAAGGGATCGGCCGGCCGACCGATACGCCGCCCGTACCCGCGACGCTGGATTGGAATTTGTGGCTGGGGCCGATCAAAGAGCGGCCGTACCACTCGGCGTATGCTCCGTTTGCTTGGCGTGGCTGGTGGGACTTTGGCACCGGAGCACTCGGCGACATGGGCTGTCACATCATCGACCATCCGGTGTGGGCGTTGAACCTTGGAGCTCCAACCGCTGTCGAAGGCACAACCACTCACGATGGCACGCTCTTGCCGGACAACAAACTGAACTTCGAGACATTTCCGATCGCCGCGATTGTCACCTACCAATTCCCCGCGCGAGACAACGGCAAGCTGCCTCCCGTGACGATGACTTGGTACGACGGCGGACTCATGCCGCCCACTCCGGTCGAGATGCCGTCCGGTCAACGATTGCCGGGCAACGGAGTCCTCTACGTCGGCAGCAAAGGAAAAATGTATCACGGCTCGCATGGCGGGATGCCTCAGCTTCTGCCCGGCACGCTGCTCGAACAGGCGACGGCGGTACCCAAGACGATGGATCGCTCGCCCGGCCACTACGAGGAGTGGTATCAAGCCTGCAAGGGAGGCAAACGCCCGGTCGACAACTTCGACTACTCCGGCCCAATGACCGAAACCGTGCTGCTGGGAGTGCTGTCGATGCGCAGCCCCGGCACCCGAATCGAATGGGACAGCGAGAATCTGACGGTGAAGAACGCGCCGGACCTCAATCAGTACATTCACACCGAATATCGCACAGGCTGGTGGCTATGAGATTGTTTTAGCATCCTGTGCCGCGAAGAGGATAACCTCATTGATTCTCGGATCGACAGGTCAGAGACCGACGAGAAGACAGGCCACATTGTGGCTGCTTTTTGATTACACTGCCGGCTGATCATTCCACTGTCAGGCCACGTGTAATGTCTGTCATAGAGCGTGTGGTTGGGTTCCCCGTGCGGATCGGGCGGGAACAGCACAGCGGCTGGCTCCCCGCTGGTGCTGCTATGCCACTTCCGACCCCGGTCCGCGATCTGCTTCTAGACATCGAGATTCAGTACGAGGACTCTGGCTATTTGCTTTGCTTCATCTCCAGTGATGGATCGGTATATGGCGACACCTGGCATGAGTCGCTGGAAGACGCAGGACAGGCCGCCGCTGAGTGTTTCGGTGTCCAACGGGATCAATGGAGGCCGGGCTAACAAACCGCATCGTTTGGCAACAAGCACTTGGAGCGCCCCAGCAGTTGAGTTTGGTACTTCGGATTGTCGGAATCACATCATGAAAAGCCCATTTCCCGGCATGGACCCGTACCTCGAACCGCGTTGGTTGGACGTGCATTCGCGGTTAAACATCTACGCGAGCGATGCCATCAATCCGCTGTTGCCACCTGGACTGCTGGCGCGGTCGGAAGAGCGAGCGATCGTGGCATCGGACGAAGCGGACGTGCGTGACATTGGGCCGGATGTCTCTGTCTTCGAGCGAGGTCTTGCCGAGCCAACTTGGGACTCCGGCGGAGTACAGACGGCTGTCGCAGAAGCTGTCTGCGTCCATTTGCCAAAGCGCGAGATCAAGCAGCGGTACCTGGAAATTCGCGACGCGCGATCTGACGGGCGTGTCATCACCGTGATCGAGTTTGTCAGTCCCACCAACAAGTACGCCGGCGACGGGTTGACGAAATACCGGCAGAAGCAGGTCGAATGCCGTGACGCAAATGTGAACTTGGTGGAGATCGACCTCACGCGCGTCGGCGACCGCTCGCTGATCATGCCCGTGGACCGCTTGAAACGAAAAGACCGAACGACCTACCAAGCGTGGGTCAGTCGCGCGGGCGAGTTGGAGAAAGGCTGGGCGTATCGCTTGCCATTGACTCAGCGATTACCAGCCGTGCCAATCCCGCTCCGTCCGACCGATCGTGACGTGCTGCTCGACTTGCAATCGCTGATCGACCAAATCTACGAAAAAGCCCGGTACGCGGAAGACATTGACTACTCAGAACCGCTCCGTCCGCCGTTGTCACCAGCCGAGGCCGAATGGGCGGCCAAGTTGATTGCGTCTCAGCCCAACAAAACGGTTCACTAAGGATCGGCAATCCCGACAAACGGCTCACCAGCAAGGGAACCACAGATGAAATTCACCGCTTGGATTGTTCCAATTCTCTTCATGATTGCCGGATCATCAGCCATCGCGACCGACAATGCACTCACCGACCAAGAAAAAAGCGACGGCTGGCTGCTGCTGTTCGACGGCCAGACAACCAAAGGCTGGATGTCTCCCAAAGAAAAGCCACTGCCGGACAAGCACGTGCAAGACGGCAGCCTGAATCCGCATCCGTGCGACTACATGCTGATCCACGAGAAAGTGTGGGAGAACTACAAGCTGTCGCTCGATTTCAAGATCAGCCCGAAGTGCAACAGCGGGATTTTCGTTCGCACGTTCCCGCTCACGCCTCGGCCGGGCAAGGATGTCGGCTTCAACGGCATCGAGATCGCCGTCGACGACACTACGACCGCCGGCTTCCACGACACGGGCGCGATCTACGATTTGGTCAAGCCGACGAAGAACGCCATGAAACCCGCCAGCGAGTGGAACCACATCGTCGTCACCAGCGACCGCAACATTCTTTCGGTGGAACTCAACGGCGAGCCGGTCTCGCGGATGAATCTCGACGAGTGGCCCGAACCCAACAAGCGTGCCGACGGCAGCGCTCATAAGTTCGACGTGGCCTACAAGGACCATCCGCGCAAGGGCCACATCGGCCTGCAAGACCACGGCCGCGACTGCTGGTACAAAAACATCAAACTGCTGCCGCTGAAGTGATTGAGGTTGTTCATGGCACTGGTGAGTTTGAGCGAGATCAGCTTCAGTTACGGTGGCGGACCGCTGCTGGAAAAAGTCGGATTGCAGATTGAGCGGGGCGAGCGCATCGGATTGGTCGGCCGCAACGGCAGCGGCAAATCGACGTTGATGAAGTTGATCAGCGGCGAACTGTCGGCGGACAATGGCCAGATCGTGCGTGGACCGGGAGTCCGCATCAGCCGGCTCATTCAAGAAGTTCCCTCCGGCAGCGACAGTTCCGTGCAAGAAGTCGTCGCGACCGGACTCGGCCCCGCGGGAGAAGTCCTCGCGACGTTCTTCGCGCTCAGCCGAGAAATAAGTGAGTCGTCGTCACCGTCGGCTGAATTGATCGCCAAGTTGCAAGCGGCCGAGCAGACCCTGCACGGACACGGCGTAGGTTGGGACTCAGTCCCGACCGTCCCGCTGGTCGGGACGGAGTCCCAACCTACAAAAACATCCGTCATCGGCGTGTCGGGAGATCACCCTCCCGCCGCGTGGGAGTTGGAGCACCAGGTTGAGCGCATTCTGGCTCAGATGAATCTCGACCCGCACGCTTCCTTCGCGACGTTGTCGTCGGGAATGAAGCGGCGAGTGCTGTTGGCTCAGGCATTGGTTTGTCAGCCCGACTTGCTGCTGCTGGATGAACCGACAAACCACTTGGACATCGAAGCGGTCGCCTGGCTGGAAGAATTTTTAGCGCGCTACGGCGGCACGCTGATCTTCGTGACGCACGACCGTGCTTTTTTGCGGAAGCTCTCAACTCGAATCATTGAGGTGGACCGCGGTCGGCTGCTCGATTGGCCCTGTGACTATTCGACCTTTCTCGAACGGCGAGATGCGGCGCTCGAAGTCGAGGCTCAGCAACAAGCGCAGTTCGACAAGAAGTTGGCTCAAGAGGAAGTCTGGGTTCGCACGGGAGTCAAAGCCCGCCGCACTCGCAACGAGGCTCGTGTCCGTGAGCTCTTGAAGCTTCGCGAAGAACGTCGGCAGCGCAAACAGCGAGTCGGCAACGTGCGTCTCCAAGTCCAAGAGGCCGAACGCTCCGGTCGGCTGGTCATCGAGGCCAAACAGATCAGCTTCCGCTACGAGCCTGTGGACGACGTGGCGGACGCTGCCGGCTTCCGATCCGACGCGGATAGCGTCGGTCGCGACGTCCTGCGGGAGTTTTCGACGTTGATCCTGCGCGGCGACAAGATCGGCGTGATCGGCCGCAACGGCTCCGGCAAGAGCACGCTCTTGCGATTGCTCCTGGGGCAACTGACGCCGACCACCGGCACGCTGCGGCTGGGGACGAAGCTGGAGGTCGCCTACTTCGACCAACTCCGCGAGCAACTCGACGAAAACAAGACGGCTCAGGAAAACGTCAGCGAGGGCAAAGAGCTGCTGCTCATCAACGGCCAGAACCGGCATATCGTCGGCTACCTGCAAGACTTCTTGTTTTCCCCCGCGCGAGCCCGCACGCTGGTGAAGTATCTCTCGGGTGGCGAACGCAATCGGCTGATGCTGGCGAAACTGCTGACACGCCCATCGAACGTGCTGGTGCTCGACGAGCCGACCAACGACCTCGACGCCGAGACGTTGGAACTGCTCGAAGAGTTACTGACGGAGTACCCCGGCACGGTCTTGCTGGTGAGCCACGATCGCGAGTTCTTGAACAACGTCGTCACCAGCACGTTCGTGTTGGAAGGGGACGGCCTCGTGAAGGAATACGACGGCGGCTACGACGACTGGCTGCGACAACGTGCCGGTCCGACACCACTTGCCACAAAAACATCAACCGAGGCCTCCGTCCGGTCCCCTCGCCCCGGTACTCCGGGGAGAGGGTTACGGAGAGGGGAGCCTGCGGAATCCGCCACGGGACCATCAACCAGCGGCTCCCAGCGTCAGACATCCGGACCACTCGCGGCCGGTCGCGGCGTCGCCCCGCGCAAGCTGAGCTTCAAAGAACAACGCGAACTCGAATCGCTTCCGGCGCGCATCGAACGCCTCGAAACCGAGCAGCAAGCACTCCACGCCACGATGTCCGCCCCCGCCTTTTACCAGCAATCAAAGTCCGACATCGCCGCCGCCACCGCGAAACTCGAAGCTCTCGAACGCGACCTTGCCGAATCTTTCACCCGCTGGGAATCTCTCGAACCACGTGCCGCAACTCGGAATTGAAGGTGATCCACATTAATTTGGGAGTGCTCCGGCTCGACGGAGCTTTGGAATCGTCGCGGAGAGACTTTCTTGCCGTTCGTGGCCTCTTTGGACCCGGGCCTTCAGGTCTTCGTACCAAGGCGTTGCTTGCGTCGGCGTTTGGCCGGTGGTTTCCTCTTTTCCGGCGATGCGAGAACGCGCTGAAGCGACTGAAGAATTTCATCCCCTTCGGCGCGAGCGCCCTTCCGCTCGGCAGCGGACATGCGTTCTTCCAACCAGCGAATGGGGTCGTCTCCCGTGGCTTCCAATGCGCGCCGCAACTCCTTTCGGATGCGGCTGAGTTTTTGGGAACTGATCATAAAAGTGTCTCCAATTGGACGACCAAGGGATTTTCCTTCGATCGCTGGCGACAGTTTGGCGGGTATCGTGGCGGGTTGGCCAAAGCTCTCGGCGGATATCAGACGGGCGGTGGTGGAGTAGGTCGAATCCGAGCTTGCTTCGGCTCTCGTGTTCGATCGGGAGCGACGGGGTCAACGACAAGCCGAATGCAGTCACAGCATCTGCACTTCCACGGGAATGTTCGAGCCCTCCGCTTGTTTGAGTTTCGTCAAGTAGTTCAATCGCTCGAAGCCGATGACTCGACCACAGATATCCAGTCGGCCAATTGTGAATTGTGAAGTGCCTGACCCCGGTGTGCTGCGGCGACACCAAACTGTGGACTTGAGTCACGATCGTGTGTGGCGACACACATCCAGACGCCTCGGGCAACGGCGGCGTTTGACATGCTGAGACGTGCTCCCGACGGGGGTCAGGCACTTCACAATTCACAATTGGCCGAAGCGGAGGTTTTTCCGAGTTCCGCGTCGCGCTCGGCCAATTCTGAATTCTGAAATGCCAGACCCCGGGCTACTTCCATTCGCGAGCGAATTGCAGGGCGCGTTGGCGGATCCGCCGCGGCGGACTGAGGGTCTGGTCCGCCGAGATAGCGTCGAGCCATTCGGCCTTGGAGTGCTCCGGCTTGACGGAGCTTTGGAATTGTCGCGGAGCGACTTTCTTTTGCTGACGTCGAATCGGAGCGACGCGATCTTCGACTTCCTGCGTCCTTCCAAAGGCTGCGCCAAAGATTCCAAAGCTCCGTCGAGCCGGAGCACTCCCAAAATTATTTCCACTCGCGAGCGAATTGCAGGGCGCGTTGGCGGACGAGTTCACTGATCGTCTGGTCCCCTGAGATGGCATCGAGCCATTCGGACTGGGGTTGGCCCTGGTCACGCAGGAAATGAATCAGACTCAGTGCCTCACGCTCCGCTCGCAACTCCGGAGTCCACGAACGAGCGCTCCACACGTCCAAGCCGCCCCGCCTCCGGGCTTGTCCCGGTGGTTCCCGCGCTCTGAAGCTACGGCGTGGAACGGCCGAAAGACGCCTCGATCGAAGCTTCGCCGAGCACTTGTGGCCCGTAGCTACAGAGCGCGGGAACCTCCCCCGAAAGAGGGAAAGCGGCAGAGCCGTCAACG
Source organism: uncultured Planctomycetaceae bacterium (assembly GCA_964589725.1). Taxonomy (GTDB): domain Bacteria; phylum Planctomycetota; class Planctomycetia; order Planctomycetales; family Planctomycetaceae; genus CAYSHJ01. The sequence continues at coordinate 1,794 of CAZPUJ010000223.1, read as the reverse complement.
ATTCGCGGTCAGCCATGCTGTGGGTTCAATGCCCTGAAGGCTGTATTCGCCGATCGTTCCCAGGAAACAGCCAAGCATTAACACCGGCTGCATGTCGTAGACATACGCGAAATTGTTCATGTAGCTCAGCGCGACGTCGATCGGTCGTTCGTCCAAGTCGAATCCGAGCGTTAAATGAAGGTGATCGGGCAATAGTCCGATACGAGACAATAGATGTTGCTTGGCCGCACTGGCTCGTCGAGTCATTTCGCGGGTGGCTTCCAAATATGCGACTCGCGTTTCTCGCCACCGACCCGCTCGGACGAACACGAGATGCAGGTTGCAACGGTAGCGTCCGTGTGAACTGAATCTCGGAGCCGACAGATCGACGTCGGGACTGATCCATTGCAAATCGGCCAGCGCACCGTTTGCTCGCGGATCCTCCACCGCGTGATGTTGGAGTTGCGAGGCAACGTAGTCTTCGACCTTCTCGCGGCAGGTTGAGCCGGTGCTGTGCAAGTCATAGTTCCGTCGAAACGCCTTGGGCCAACGCTCGCGGACGATGTATTGAAGACGTCCTTTCAGACGCTGAATGACCTCGATAGGCTTCACGGCCGGCAGCGTGCTGACGACAAACTGACTGCGATCCGCATCGAGAAAGCGATGAGCTAACACACGAATGCCATCCGGCTCCAAAGCCTCGCGAACAGCATCGAGCCAATCTTCAGTCCACGGTGGCTCGCGCCAAAACAGCGTGACGGACCAATCCAACTGCCAAGCCGGCGAGATGTTGTCCGCCGTGTAAATCGGCAACAGCTTCGACATGCCAAACACGTTACGCCGCGCCCCGCGGTTCAGCAAGAGCCCCCGCAACCGCACGGCCGCCTCCGGGCTTGTCCCGGTGGTTCCCGCGCTCTGAAGCTACGGCGTGGAACGGCAGAAAGACGCCACGATCCAAGCATTGCTGAGCGTTCGTGGCCCGTAGCTTCAGAGCGCGGGAACCACCCCCGCGAGGGGGGTGGCGTTATTTCCACTCGCGAGCGAATTGCAGGGCGCGCTGGCGGACGAGTTCACTGATCGTCTGGTCCCCTGAGATGGCATCGAGCCATTCGGTCTGGGGTCGGCCCTGGTGACGCAGGAAGTGAATCAGACTCAGAGCCTCACGCTCCGCACGCAACTCCGGCGTCCACGGCCGAGCGTCCCAAACCTTGACCGTCTGATCCCAGCTTGCCGACGCTAGCCGTTTCCCGTCCGCGCTAAATGCAACGCTCATGACGTTGCTGGTGTGCCCTTCCAACGTGAGCGTCTCCTGACCACTCATGGCGTCCCACATCTTCACCGTCCGATCCAAGCTTGCCGACGCCAGCCGTTTCCCGTCCGCGCTAAATGCTACGCTATAGACCACGCCGGTGTGCCCCTTCAAAGTGAGCGTCTCCTGCCCACTTGCGGCGTCCCAAACTTTCAGTGTTCCATCGTAGCTTGCCGACGCCAACCGTTTCCCGTCCGGACTAAACGCGACACTAGTCACCAGGTCGGTGTGCCCTTTCAACGTGAACGTCTCCTGACCGCTCGCGGCGTCCCACACCTTCACCTCTCCCGGATTGTGAGAATCGCCGCTTGCCGACGCCAGCCGATTCCCGTCCGGGCTAAACGCCACGCCATTGACGGCGTTGGTGTGCCCTCTCAACGTAAACGTCTCCTGACCGCTCGTGGTGTCCCACACCTTCACCTCGCCAGGATTGCGATTGTTAGGATTGTGAGCTTCGCCGCTTGCCGACGCCAGCCGATTCCCGTCCGGGCTAAACGCCACGCCAT
>CAZPUJ010000222.1:0-2883 GCA_964589725.1 uncultured Planctomycetaceae bacterium | reverse complement strand
ATCATGGAGATCGGCCGTCCGTTCCAGACGTTCTCGAGATTGGCGACCGCGTGCCGCTCGAGGATCGTCCGGAGGTGGACGTATTGGTCCCACTCGGGGAAGCGGACCGCCAGGTGGCTCAGCTCGTAGGGCGCGATGTCGATGCCGCGCGCGGCGAGGCGGTCGTGCTGCCGCGCTGTGAACGCGCGGTAGTCGCCGATGAGGTCCGCGATCGGGTCGGCCACCGGGTCACCTCCGGCGCCATCGTACGGGAAGCGGTGCACCGATGTCGACTCTTGACATGGCGGCGACTCATCGTCGGCTCATCAGCCGGGCGTGAGGCGAACCAGTTCGGCATTGATGGCGGCGGCGGCCTCGTCGACGGTCCCGAGGCGCAACTCGATGTGCGCGTAGGCCGCGCCGACGAGCATCGCGTTGTACGGGATGTCGTCGGCGTCGCCCGAGCCGCGGAAGTCGCTCCGGAACAACACGACCGGCTTCTTCCTGGCATAGGCGTAGCCACACTCCCAGCACGTCCCCGAGTCCGGATCCGCGCCGTCCATGATCGCGACGACGCCATCGGCCCAGTCGAGGCCCTCGAGGTCCTTCCGGAAGATGGCCTCCCCAGTCCGCTCCGATGCCGGGTTCTCCTGGGGCACGAACACCTCGTGGCCGGCCGTTCGCAACCGGGTCGCCAACAGCACGTTGAACTCGCGCTCCGGCGTGGTGAACAAGGGGCCCGCCAGGTAGATCTTCACGTCAGGTCACCAGCGCTCTCGTGATCGGCCCGACGACACCCTGCCGCGCGGCGTATCAGGCACCATTGTCGCCATAGTGAACCCTGCGGGAACACCCCGCCGACAACGACAGGGAACGCGGGCGACTCGGCGGGACACTCGTCGCGATCCTCTTCCTCGCCGCGATCACGAGCGGCCTCAACATCGCCGGCGCGGAGGCGTACGTGAACGACATCATCAACGGTGCGGCGCTGCTGGTCGGCGTTGGCATGACAGCCCAGTTCGCCCGTCGCCGGACCGGCGACTGACCCCGAGGAGACGCCATGACCTTCAACCAGCCCCCCAGCGATCCCTACCAGCAGCGCTTCGCGGGCATCGCGACGCTGATGCGGATGCCGCACCAGGCGGACGCGACCGGCCTCGACATCGCGATGTGCGGCGCCCCGTACGACATGGGCACCTTCATCCGTCCGGGGGCTCGCCTCGGCCCGGCCCAGGTGCGCGACGCATCGCGGTTCATCCGCAACTGCAACGTCGCCACCGGCGTCGCCCCGTTCGAGCTCTGCCAGGTCGCGGACATCGGCGACGCTCCGGTCGACCCGATGAACGTCAGAGGCTCGATCGAGGCGATGACGGCCTTCTTCCGACAGGTCGCGGTCGCCGGCGCCGCGCCGCTCATCATCGGTGGTGACCACACGATCCCGCTGATGGTGTTGCGCGGCATGCGCGAGGCCGGTGTCCTCACCGAACCCGTCGCGCTCGTCCAGTTCGATGCCCACGCCGATGTGCTCGAGACCGGTGCCGTCTTCGCGGGCGAGGAGATCAACCACGGCACGTTCGGGCGGCTCGCGATCGAGGAGGGCCTCGTCGACGGCACCCGCTCCGTCCAGATCGGGTTGCGTGGAACGCAGTACTCGATGAGCGCGAACGGGTTCGCCGAGCGCGCCGGCGTCCGCATGATCTACCAGCACGAGTTCGAGGAGATCGGCGCGAAGGGCACCCTCGCGGAGGTCCGAGCTCGCGTCGAGGCAGGTCCCGTGTACCTCACGATCGACGTCGATGGTCTCGATCCCAGCGTCTGCCCCGGCACCGGCTTCCCGGAGCCGGGTGGGCTGACGATGCGCGAGATGCAGCAGGTGCTGCGCGGGATGCGCGGCCTCGACGTCGTCGGCGCCGATGTCTGCGAGGTCTCGCCGATGCTCGATCCGTCCGGCGCCACGGCTCTCAACGCCGCGCACCTCGCCTTCGAGGAGCTCTGCCTGCTCGCCGAGAGCGTCGCCCGCCGAAAGGGCCGGATCGCATGACCGCGGACCTCCGCATCGTTGAGGCGCGGTTGTGGTCGACGCTCGAGGCGTCGGCCGCCATCGGCGCGATCGAGGAGACGGGTCTCTGCCGGCTGGCGCTCAGCGACGAGGACCGGGCGATGCGCGACCTGTTCACGTCCTGGGCGCGCACCGATGGCTTCGGGGTCACGATCGACGGAGTCGGCAACATCTTCGTCCGCGCCGAGGGCACCGATCCGGATGCGTCGCCCGTGGTGATCGGGAGCCACCTCGACACGCAGGTGCTGGGCGGCAGGTACGACGGCGTCCTCGGCGTGCTCGCCGGGCTCGAGGTCCTGCGGACGCTGCGAGACGCCGGCGTCACGACCCGCCGGCCGGTCGAGGTCGTCTCGTGGACCGACGAGGAGGGGGCTCGGTTCTCGCACTCGATGATGGGCTCGAGCAGCTTCGCCGGCCTGTTCGAGCTCGATCGCGTGCTCGCAACGCCCGACAAGGACGGCGCGCTGTTCGGCGATGAGCTGCGGCGGATCGGGTACGCGGGCGACGCGCCGGTCGGCGGGCGCAGCTTCGATTCCTACTACGAGCTGCACATCGAGCAGGGCCCGACGTTGGATGAGGACGGCACCGACATCGGCATCGTCGACGGCTCCTACTCCGTCCGCGGCATGAACGTGGAGATCCGCGGCGAGACGAGCCACATCGGCCCGACACCGATGGACCGGCGACGCAACGCGCTCGTGGGTGCCGGCTACCTCATCGCCGCCGTCAACGACATCGGCCTGCGATGGCACGCGGAGGGCGCCAAGACCACGGTCAGCAGGCTTGACTGCGCCCCGAACCGGTACGGGATCGTCCCGCACCGCGCGTCGATGACGATCGACTAC
>CAZPUJ010000221.1:0-15194 GCA_964589725.1 uncultured Planctomycetaceae bacterium | reverse complement strand
AGTCGGCCGAGCAGATCGACAGGCAATAACCCGGTTGGCCGTCGCGCGGCGGCAGCATCGGTGGAACTCGCACGGCGGTCTTGCCGCCATAGGAGAGCCCGTAAAACGCCAGTCGATTCGCGTCCACAAACGGCAGCGACGCGAGCCACTCCAGCGTACGTTGATGTTGCGGGATGATGTAACTGAACAGCGATCGCTTCATCACGTTCGACTTGCGTTGGATCGTGCGAAAGCGGTCCGTGCCGCGATAGGGATTCTGCGGCGCATAGGTGATGAACCCGCGCCGACACAGTTCCGAAGCGAACGCCGAGTAATACTTGAACCCGTCCACGTCCTTGCGGATGGTGTCCACCGGCACTCCTTCCAGCCCGTGCTGGCACACGACGACCGGCCGCTTCTCGCCCGGTTTCAGATCATTCGGCACGAGCAAAACGCCGCCGGCGATGACGTCCGGGTACACGTCCAGCACCACTTCATAGGCCTTGTACGGCATATTCGGCTCGACATTCGCGAAGACTCGCGTTCGCGGATTCAACGGCATCGACGGCGGCGGCAATTTGCCGATCATCTCGGAATACACCAAGTCGCGTAGCTCCTCGACCGTCGCTTCCCAATCGGCCAGCGAAGTCCGCTTGACCTTGGACCACAGTTGATCGCGCACCTTCGGACTCAGCCGCAACAGGTTCTGCGTGAAGACCGTCATCTCACGAATCTGACTTTGCTGCCGAACGCTGGCATCGGTGAAGACTTTCACGTTCGACCAGTCTTGGCCGGGCGCAGCGAGTTGCGCGACGTTCAAGCCCTTGAGGCATTCGGTCAGCACAACATCCGTGCCTGCCGACCCATCTCCCTCGCCACTGGAGCGGAAGAAGAGTTTGTCCGCCACCTGGAGCTTCTCGAAATGCATCCTTGCCCGATCGACTTCGAGCCGGACGGACGCCAGTGTCGCGGTTTGAATTCGCCCGGGCGCGGCACCTCCGCGTCGGCCCGGCTTCGGAGCGGCCGGACCTTTTGTTTCGGGAACTCCGGCCGCCTCGATCACTAACAATCGCGGAGCAATCAAGCTGGCCAGTTCGGCATCGCCAAACTCAGTCAGCAGCGCCCAAACGTTGCGATAAATCGGCTCTTCCCACACGCTCTGGCGTTGCTGGAAATAGCCGGAAACGAGCACGGCGTCGAGGCGTGGATCGACCGCCGCCGAGTACAGCGCCAGCAGACCGCCCTCGCCGACACCGGCGACGCCGATCGGCAAATCGTTTTTCTCCGCGGCGTTCAGTCGCGTGAAGATGTCGACGGCGGCGAGCACTTTTTGAACTTCGTAGCCGATTACGTGCCGACCCATTTCGAACGCCATGCGGTAGACGTACTCCCGGTGTGACTGATTTGTGAAGGCCACGTACGGGCTCCCCGAAAACGTGTCGTCACGACTGATCAGCGTCGGCACGAGCACTTGAACACCGTTCTCGGCGAGCCGCTTCGGAATCCACGACTTCGCATCGACACCGGCGACAAGCCCGGCGAATTGCTCAGGCGTCCAGTCGGCATCCGGCAACGCGACCACTCGGGCTTTGACCCCTTTCGTTGGTTGCAGCAACAACCCTTCCGCCGTGACGCCTTCCAGCACACGCCACCTCACGGCGAAAACTTCGATCCCGCCACCGGCCGCGACCTTGGCGTCCCGTTCCGTCGTCGAAATCAACTCGATGGCCGCGTTCGGCACGCGCGCATCGACAGCGCCAATGTTCTTCAAGAACCGTTCGCGATTCGGTGCGACACTCTTCTGATAGGCCTCGACGCTGGAATAGTCCCGCTTCCAAGAAGCTTCACGATGACGCGGAGATTCCTCGATTTCGCGCAGAGCAAACCGATTGATGTCGTCGACCATGACCACGTCCAACGGCTCGGAGAGTGTCAGCTTTTTTGTGCCCGATAGGAAGTCGCTCTCATCCGCGCCCTGACAGATCGAGCAGCTCGTGGCCACAAGCCAAACACACACTGCCCACAAACTTTGCCGAATCGACACGCAAAGCGGTTGCATGGTTACCTCGTTCAAAAGATGGAGAACCAACTGGTGGGAGCTCAGCAGAACGCCTCCGCGACACGCACCAAACTCACAGGACATTGCACTGTGTAATCGCTTGAACGGCAAGCTTCGGATGACTTGATCGGCAAGGCAGGACGGCTCTTCGGCACAGCGCAAAAGAAAACCCTCGGACAAGACTGCCCGAGGGTTTGTCAGTTCGCTCGACGACCAAACCGAGATTACTTCTCTCCCGCGTCGCCTTCCTTCTTCTCGGTATCGCCTTCCTTCTTCTCGGTTTCGCCGCCTTTCTTCTCCCCGTCTGCTGGTTTCTCGGTGGCGGTGTCGCTAGCCGCTGGATTCGCAGCCCCACTCTTATCCATCAGCTCCTTCATTTTGGCCTGATCAGGCATCATCGTCTTCGGATCTGGCATCGTCGGCGGAGATGTTTTCGTGCCTTCATCACCGCAACCAATCGCGAACACCATCAGCGCACACCCCAGCCACATCGTCAGCTTCTTCATGTTGGTTCCCCTGTCACGGATGTCGTCCCGAAGGCCGTTTCGCGGACCACGCGCCGCAACTTGATTTGGTCGCTTCGGATTCCCGTTTGATGAAGATACACAGTCCGGCCCGAAAATTCCCGGTCGGAGGCTCAATGCGGTCTCTTTCTCCCGGTAACGTGAAGGAATCACTGAACAATTCTGCCTAAATGACAAATCACACCAACCAACGAGCGACTTCGCTTCCCTTGGGAAGCCAGACCGTGGCTCGACTCCTTGAAACAGAGCAGAGGGAATTGGTGCTTTAGGAATGTTGGGGAGGACTTTCGGAGCGGTTCTGACACCGACGGGAGAGTGATGACCTTTCGCAAGCCGCAACATCATGCGTGACCATCAAATACAGCACAAAATTGCCCATTTCACGTAACCGGAAGTTTGGAAGATTTGAAAAAGTTCTTTCCCACATGTCCGTTCGTCTCAACTCTGTTCCAGTCGCAGGCCGAAAATTCTGAGTAACCGTCAAAACCGGTAGAAATGTTCTATCTTCACACAGCGGTACTCCCTCCCCCGATCCCCCCACCGGAACGAGCGGAACGACCCATGAACTTCAAGCGTGCGAGAATCTGGCGGAATCTGCTGCTCTTTTCAGCGTTGTCCAGTGCGGCTTCCTTGCATTCGAGCAAGGCTGAGGACGGCGTCTCACGAATTAGCGACGGCGCAGTGACTCGGACTGCTGGACCGAATTCGAGTCCCGGAGTGGCTGGCGTCCCCAGCGCGGAAGGCTACGTCCCGCTGTCAGCATCGCCATACATGCCGTTGGATCCCGGCTATGACTTCAACCGGCCGATGCCTCCGACGTTGCCACCGGCCTACGAAACATTACGGAACTCGCGGCGTGATGCGATCGGTCCACGATTCGATGTTGGTCAATTCTTGAACGACCGTCTGGGTGTGGATGGTGGCGATACGAACTTCAACTTCTTGCTTCCATTTTTGGTTGGCTCGGATCATGAGGTGTTGTTCGTCGATGGTCGTGGTTTGGTGTCGCAATCCGGACGTGGCGGCGCGAGCGCGGGCGTGGGTTATCGCGTGTACGACCCGGATATGGATCGTGTGCTGGGCATCTCCGGCTGGGTGGATTACGACGACGGCAACAATCGCACCTACCAGCAGACTGGCCTCAGCTTCGAATCCTTGGGCCGTTGGATCGACGTGCGTCTCAATGGCTACCTGCCGTTCGGCCGCGATGACAGCCTGGACTCACGCTCGTTTGTCGGCGATCCGTTCTTCGGTAGTTCGAACTTGCTGATCAACCAGCGGACCGCCACCGAGTCGGCGTTCTACGGAATGGACGCGGAGATTGGTGGGCCGTTGCCGATTCTCGGTCGCTACGGCGTGTCCGGTTATGTGGGCGGATATTGGCTCGATTCGAAAACAGACGACACCGCCGTCGGGCCTCGCGTGCGGTTCGAGGCAAACGTCACGGACAGCTTTCGAGTTAATGTCACCGCGTCGAACGACAGTGTGTTCGGCACAAACGCCTGGGTGAACTTCCAGATGACGTTGCCGGACGGACGGGCGCGACGCTGGTTCCGGCCGATTCCAGTGGAAGACAAGCTGCTGACAACCGTACATCGCGATTACCGCGTTCATGCTCACACGCGAGTTGACGTCGCTCCAACGCCCGTGCTGATGGCCAGTGGTGTCAACGACGGGCAGCCGGTGTCGGTGATCTACGTGGACCCGGATCGAGCGGCCAACGGAACCGGCACGCTTGAAAGTCCGTTGAATAGGTTCACCGGCTTCGTGAACTCGCCGAGCAACACTTTGCTCGTCGTCGATGGCAGTGCCAGCTCGAACCTGGTGCGAGGCAATGTCACGCTGTCAAGCGATCAGAAATTAGTGAGCACGTCGATCCTGGCTGCGGGTGGCGTGCAGCTCGACACGAACCTGGGACTGATCACGTTACCGTCACCGACCGGCTTCGGCGACGCGACACCGGTCTCGCCAATCATGGTCAGCACGATCGGTGGCACGCTGGTGACGCTCCAAGGCAATCACATCGAAGTGGCGGGAATGACGTTTGACGGCCGAACGGGCACCGCCTTTCCGAACTCGTCCGGCATTACCGGCACGAACATCGTCGACTTCAATATCCATCACAACACCTTCCGTAGCTATCGTGAGGGCGTGGTGCTGAACAACGCGACCGGCGTGGGCTTGTTCCAAACCAACACGATGACCGGCACACCGGGGACGTCGAACGACGGCCTTCGTCTGACGAATACCGGCGTCGGCACGTTGGACTTGTTCATCGACTCGTTCTCCGCGCCGGCCGTGACAGAGGACACACCGACGCCGTCGCTCCCGTTGGCGACGACTCCCAATACGATCATTGGCAACGACGGAGCCGGCATTCGTGTGACGGCCCGCGACCGAGCCCAAATCAATGCCCACATCGTGGGCAACTTCATCGGTATCAGTGAGGATCGCGACGGCGATGGAGTTCTTGACGTCGGCGAGGATCTCAATGGCGACGGGATGCTGACTCAAGGGAACAACGGCGACGGCATCGTGCTGGATGCCGCGGCGACGGGCGGAGTCATTCGCGGCTCCGTGGTCGGCAACACGATCAACGGCAACCGCGGTGAGGACCGCAACGGCAACGGACTCCTTGATCCGGGCGAAGACCGCGACGGCGACGGATTGCTCACCAAGGGCAACGGTTTGGTGCTCATCGCCAACGCCGCGACGCTCGAAATGGCCTCTTTGGGCGAAGACGCGAACGCCAACGGCAAGCTCGACCTGGCGGAAGACCTCAACGGCAACGGCGCTCTGGATCCTTCGGAAGACAAGAACAACAACGGAACGCTTGATGTCAGCGAAGACACGAACCGCAACCGAGTGCTGGATCCCGGCGAGGACAGGAATAACGACGGCGTGCTCGATTTCGCCGAAGACCGGAACGGCAACGGCATGCTGGATGCCGGGGAGGACACGAACGGCAACGGACTGCTGGACACCAACGAGGACACGAACCGCAACGGCAAGCTCGATTTGTCCGAGGACAAAAACGGCAACGGCGTGCTCGATCCATCCGAGGACTTGAACGAGAACGGCCGCTTGGACGGCGGATACCTGATTACCGGCAACACGATCACGAACAACAACGGCGACGGCATCGTGGTCAATGGCACGAACAACTCCATCATCAACCTGGTGCTGACGCAGAACAACTTTGGCAACCCATCGGACCGCGCGAGCGGCAACGGCGGACGCGGAGTGTCGATTCACGCCGACAGCGGCATCGTCAACGCGAGCATCGGCTTCCTGAGCAACGAAGACGTCAACTTCAATGGTGTGTTCGACACGGAAGACATCAACGGCAATGGCCGGCTGGATTTCGGCGAAGACGCCAACGGCAACGGAATGCTCGACACCGAAGACACCAACGGCAACTTAAAGCTGGACATCGCCAATCCGCTAGACGGCAATTTCTTCATGGCCAACAACGGCGGGGGCCTGTTGGTCGATCTCAGTGGGTCCGCCTTCGGCAACATCGTGGCTCTCAACAATGTCATTGGCAACGGCGATGGCAACCTGACCTTCCTGATCGACGGCCCGACAACCGGCGTGCCGTTCAGTTTCGCGAACTCGTCGCAGCGCGGCATCAACCTGACCGGTATGAATTGGGATATCGCGCCCGCGTTTCTGGAATTTGACACCGCGCTGCCCGGCACCAACTCGCAAGACTTCACCGTCAGCAACACCACGGTCACGTTGACAGGTCTGACCTCTGTCAACGGAGTGACAATGGGGACGCCGGTGGTCGGCACCGACAACGTCACTTATGGAGTGCTTGATTCCGCCCCGCTTGCTCCCTCCACGTCGCTGGCTTTGCGGTACTCGCGCTTCCGGTCGGTCAACGGTGTTCTCGATGCCGGCGAAGACACCAATGGCAACGGTGTTCTCGATACCGGCGAAGACATCAATCTCAACGGTTTTCTCGATGCCGGCGAAGACGCCAACAGAAATGGCCGCCTCGACACCTTTGAAGACACCAATCTCAACGGTTTTCTCGATGCCGGCGAAGACACCAACAGAAATGGCCGCCTCGACGCCTTTGAAGACCGTCCACAACAGTTCGCATTCCGCATCGACGTGGATGGCACGGGCGGCGTGCCAGAGGACATGGTCGGAAACGATTTCATCGGTTCGACCGTCACGGCGACGTTCTCCAGCGGACACGTTCTATCGGGCACATTGCAGGCGGTGCCTGGCAATGCTCTGGCCGCTCAGTTCGTCGCGACCAGTCCGGCCAGCAGCTTGGTTTCCGGGCCGGGCATCGAATTGCGAGCTTCGGGAACCGCCGTGCTGAACGCCCCGACAATCGTTGGTAACGACATCCGCTTCCAGGGCGGTGGCGGTCTCACGGTTCGAGCCACTGAAGACGGGCAGATCAACAATCTGTTGGTCCAAGGCAATACGATCCAGAGCAATGGCACCACGGCGAACGCGGCCGGCGGCATCAGTCTGGCCACCTCCACTTCCACAACGGCCAGCATCACGGGTTCGATTCTGAACAATCAGTCGATTGGCAATTTCGGTCCGGGTGTTTCGCTCACCGCGGATGGCGGCTCGATCAACGTTCTCGAGATCGACGGCAATCTCCTGAACGGCAACACCAACGCGTTGGCCTTGAACACGCTCAATCAGGGCCTCATCACCACACGCGTTACGAACAACACGATGGACAACAGCACTCAGGACGGCTTCACTGCGACGGCCAATACCGGCTCCATCACGCTCAACCAATTCAGCGACAACTCGGTGTCGAACTCGGGCACCGACCCCTCGGCGCCCATCACCCGAAGAAACGGCGTGCGCTGGGAAGCTCTCGACGGCGGCATGTTCACGATCCTGCCGACCGAGGACGTCAACGGCAATAACATTCTGGATGCTGGCGAAGACCTCAATGGCAACGGCCTGCTGGACCGCGGCGTGGCCATCAACAGGTTGTCCGAGGATCTCAACGGCAACGGAAGCCTGGAATTCGGTGAGGACGTCAACGGCAATAACCGGCTGGATCCCTCGGAAGATCGCAACGGCAACGGCATCCTGGATGCAGGGGAAGACCTCAACGGCAACGGTGTGCTGGACCTCAGCGAAGACCTCAACGGCAATGGTCTGCTGGATGTCGACGAAGACAAAAACGGCAACGGTGTGCTGGACTTGGCCGTCTTCACCACCCAGTTGCCCGAGGACATCAACGGGAATGACATCCTGGATCCGGGCGAAGACACAAATGGCAATGGTCGGCTGGATGTCCCAGAAGACAAAAACAACAACGGCGTCCTGGACATCGAAGACTTCAACGGTAACGGCGTCCTGGATGCGGGAGAAGACCTCAACGGCAACGGCGTTCTGGACCCTAGCGAAGACCTCAACGGCAATGGCGTGCTGGACGCCTTCCCGTTCTCCAATACGCTCGACAACAATGCCGGAAGCGGCTTGCTGATCACGGGCACGAATGGCATTTTCAACCTGGGCACAGTTTCGGGCTTATCCGTCAATCGCACGCTGACAGGCATGGGCGGCATTGTGATTGACGTCACCGACAGCGTGTTGATTGGGCAGTTTGTTGGCAACACGATTATCAGCGATGCGGCCAACACCAACACCAACCCCGGCTTCAGCCTGACCGCGACCGGCACGCCGGGTGACCTGGGGAACTTATTCAGCGTGACGGTCGAAAACAACCGAATCGATAACAATTCGGGAGCGGGCGTCAGCATGGTTCTGCGTCAGGATGCCTCCGGGATGTTCGCCATCCGCAACAACACGATCACGCGGACGCGGGAGGATGACTTCACCGAAGACGCGAACGGCAACGGGGTATTGGATCCCAACGAAGACACGAACGGGAACGGCACTTTGGATCAAGGTGAAGACCTGGATGGCGACGGGATTTTGGATCTCGCCGAAGACCTGAACGGGAACGGCGTGTTGGACAGCATTGCCACGCCGTTCGCTGGTGAAGGCATCATCGTGCAAATGATCGGTACGCCCGTACTGCCGAACGCCAGGGGCATCCTCAGCGACTCGTTCATCGAAGGCAATTTCATCGGCGGTCAGCTCGTCACCGACGGCAACAACAGCCACGGCATTGCCATTGACCTCGAGGAAGAGACGACTCTCAGAAACCTGACGATCCGCGGCAACCTGATTGTCAACAACGGCGGTGATGGGATCAACTTCCGGCGCCGGGACAATGTGGTGGTGGAAAACGTTCTGATCTTCCAAAACCTCATCGACAGCAACGGCGAAGATTTGGACGGGGATGGCGTGTTGGGTGCCACGGAGGATCTTAACGGCAATGGCATATTGGATGGCGACGGCATTCACATCGCGGGCTTCGAAGGTGGTGGAACCATTCTCGGCTTCGATCTGCAGGAAAACGAAATCACACGCAACCGAATGAGCGGGATCCACCTGCACGTCGCGGCGGATGCACGGCTGAATGTGAATATCGCCCGCAATCTGATCGATGCCAATGGCACGACCGGCACCGCCGCCCTGGCGAATTTTGCCAGCGGCAGGGGCATCCTGACGACCGAGAACTTCGGCCATTCCACCGACATGCGCGAGATCGGCGGCGAGTGGCTGGCCAATACAATTTCGAACAATGCTGGACAAGGCATCCGAATCGACGGGACAGCCACTAACATCTTCAATGAAATCGAGAAAAACCTTCAGGCGAACAGTCTGCTCATTGGTGGTAATCTGATCGACAGCAACGGCTTGGACGGCATCTTAGTCAACGGCCCGGGCCGTCTGACCATCGACAGCAACACCATCACCAACAATGGCGTCAATGTCGGGCTCGCCCAGGGGACCGCAGCCGACCCTGCGACTACGGGAAACGATCTCGGCAACGGCATCGCCATCCGTTCCGTGTTGCTCGACGAATTCGGCAACGTGGCCGACCAGACCCTCCCGCCAGAAGACATGAACGCTCCGGGCAGTACGCTCGAACTCCGGGCCGCCGGTCCGAAGTTTGTCGAGATCTTCCGCAATGAAATCCGAGAGAACGCCAGTGATGGTCTGGAGATTCGTCACGCCAATAATCCCTCTCGTCTGCACGATGCGGAGCTGCATCCGGGCTTTTTCCCACTCACAGTCATCGCACAAAACAACACCATCGAGACGAACGGTCTCCGAGGTGTCGACATCCTCAATCAGGGGGGCATCCGAACGCCCGAAATCGTTGACGACGGTCCTCCGGAAACCGGTGCGGATACCGGCGTCAATCCTCCGGTCGCGACGATCGCGAACACCTCAAACCAATTTTCACCCACGGACACCACAATTCGGTTGCTCGACAACAAGATTGCATCCAACGGGAAGGAAGGCGTCTATGTCGTGAATACCGCGTCGCTGACGCAGGGGCAGGCCGGCGATACGCCGGTTCCAGTCGACCCGGAGGATGGCACTCGCGGTATGTTAACCACCGGCTCAGACATCGATGCTGTGCCACGGCTGGCGCTGGAAGTGCATCACAACCTCATCATCAAGAACGGCCAGCGACTCGATGTCGATGCCGCAGGAAACCCCATCGACACGATTACTGCGTCAGGACTGGTCATTCGAGTGGGAACATCTGACGCCGAGATCATTCCGGCGGAACCCGGCCTGGTTAGTGTGCAGGGGTTCGGAGACTTTGCCAGTGCCCCCGGCGATCAGGCGACACCAATTTTTGGCGAGACGGGCTTCCGCAATGCGGATGAGATCCTTGCAGCGACGGGGGCGAACTTCGGACAGCTTGGATTCTTCCACCGACTGCAGCCCGGCGGTGTGGTCGCCAAGATCACAAACAACGGACTTAATGCGCTGGGACAACGGGACGTCAGCTCGGGCTTCGAAGGCAACTTCGGCGCGGACGTGTATATCGAATCGTTTGTGTCCGGTGGTGTTGGTTCTGAGTTC
This sequence comes from uncultured Planctomycetaceae bacterium, assembly GCA_964589725.1. Taxonomy (GTDB): domain Bacteria; phylum Planctomycetota; class Planctomycetia; order Planctomycetales; family Planctomycetaceae; genus CAYSHJ01. The sequence continues at coordinate 4,685 of CAZPUJ010000221.1, read as the reverse complement.
CCAAGCATTGCACGGTTAGACATGATCTTTGAACAGAATGCCGGCGATGCGATCGATGTGACGAACTTCGGAGCGCACTTCTTCCAGCCGCGAGCGAACGGTCAGCGGTTGGCCTCGCAGCTCAACATCCCCGGTTTGACCTTGCCTCTGTTCGGGCGCGTTGTCGGCGTGCATTTGGGTAACGTTGAGGATCTCCCATCCACGCCGGATGATGATGCATCGGCGAGTTCCTTCTTCGCATTCGATGCGTTCGATCCGCTAAGTACCCCGCTGGACGACCGTGCCGCCGTCTACGACGGATTGGAAATCGTCATGACAGCAGCCCCGGATACTGACGGCGACGACTCATTCGTTGCCACGTATAGCGGGTTGCCTCTTGGAAACCGCTTCGGACTGCAGACGCCGTTACTGAGCGCCCCGGCAAACGGTGATCCATTCCGGGTGGAACTCTCCCAGACAACCGTCTTCGACGTGGTGCTGTTTGGTGATGGGCAGGATCCACGGACCGATCTCAGCTCGACGCCACGACGTGGCGCTGCAAACTTCGCGACAGGTACGTTCCTCGCCCAAGGTGCGATTTTGCGGTTCATCGACGAGGAGGGTGTCGATGATTTACAACAACCAGTTCGTGACCAGCAGGTTGAGATCAACAATAACTTTGAAGATGTTTTCGGACACGCTGTAGACACGACGAATCCCAACATCTTCCACGTGGAGAGCGGAGTCATTATTGATACAATCAGCCCTACGCCGCGCACTGGCGAGGGCGCAGTGGCCTCGAATTCTCGTCTTGCCGGCATGCCCGGAACATTGACCGGGAAGACCAGCAATCAAACGTTGGAGGTTTTGCCGGGCCTGACGCGTGCACCGCGCGATGGAAACCTCTTTGTCATCACCGCGATCTCAGCCGGTACGGGTCCGTCGGCCTTCCGGGTCGCCGGTGCCACGGTGGCCGCACAGGCTCAGCTGGGCATCAACGTGGACACGAACGCATTCACTCACAACAACCTCGGCTTTGACGACGCCGTGTCTTTGGAGTCCGGCCTTCCCCAGGGCGACGAACTTCCGTTTGAATGGGGCACTCTGCCGGACGCAAATCGGACGCGCATTCTGGAGATCTTCTCCCCACTCACCCCGTTGCCGGCGGCGCCCCCAACGTTCAAGGACTTCACCTTTCGGAGAATTGTGTTCCCCCAATAATTGTGGTCCCCTAATCACGAATTTGAGGCCGGGGGGCAAACGCCGAACGGCACGTCGCTTCGTGGGGGCGAAGCGGCGTGCCGTCGGTTGTTTTTTGAAACTTGCTGAACCAACGGATTGCAGGTGTCGCCTTCTTCGCCCCGAAGGGGCAGAAACAAATCAGCCCAGGGCAAAGCGGAACGGCGGTAGCCGTGAAGCGTCGCCCTGGGTTGTCAATCACATGAACCTTCCGAGCCCTGAAAGGGCGAAACAATCCGGAGCAGGATGCACCCGGTCTTGTCGCGCCCTTTCAGGGCTGAATGCATGAAATCGAACCGTTTCCTGGGGCGACGCTGCGCTTTGCCCCAGGCTGATATGTGGCTGCCCTTTCAGGGCGAACCAGTCGTCCAACTTGTGTGGATCAACGACGGAAACGCCCAGGGAAGAGGAAACATCAACCCGACAAAGCCCTGAAAGGGGCGATACAATCGGTGAACCAACGACATGTCCCAATCCCTCGCGAAGAATCTGATTCATCTCGTTTACAGCACGAAGCACCGTCAGGCTTGGATTCCCAAACACCACCGCGACGGTCTGTTCGCGTATCAGGCGGGGATCTTCAAGGAATGGGAGAGTCCGGCGTTGGTGATCGGCGGCGTCGAGGATCATGTGCATGCCCTGTTCTCGCTGTCGAAAAACCATGCGTTGAAGAAGGTTGTCGAGGAAGTGAAGAAAGGAAGCTCGAAATGGATGAAGACGGACGGACCGCGAATCGCCGAGTTCTGTTGGCAAGCCGGTTACGCAGCCTTCTCCGTGAGCCAATCCTAACGTTGATGATGTGAGTCGTTACATCGAGAACCAGGAAAAGCATCACGTCAAGATGACGTTTCAGGACGAACTCCGTGCGTTGTTCAAACGGCATGAGGTCGAATTTGATGAGCGATATATTTGGGACTGAACATGTGTTTCGACCCGAAGGGGGCAGCAACAAGTCAGTCCAGGGCAAAGCGGAACGGCGGTAGCCGTGAAGCGTCGCCCTGGGTTGTCAATCACATGAACCTTCCGAGCCGTGAAAGGGCGAAACAATCCGGAGCAGGATGCACCCGGACTTGTCGCGCCCTTTCAGGGCTGAATGCATGAAATCGAACCGTTTCCTGGGGCGACGCTGCGCTTTGCCCCAGGCTGATATATGGCTGCCCTTTCAGGGCGAGCCTCGCGTCAAACTTGTCGGAAGAACGAGGGATCACCCATGCGATTCACGCGACGCGATTGGATTGCGACTGCGACGTTGTTGGGTTTCCAACTGTTGGCTGGCGATCTCCGAGCGGAGCCTCCGAAGAGTCCGCTTCGCACGGCGCGCGCGTCGGACGACGCGGTGGCTCAAGCGCCTGAGACCGACGTCACGATCGAGCTCATCTCCGGAGCAGCCGCGGCGGCCGAACATGCGCAAGCGTGGGGACAACGCTTGCAACAACTCGAGATCTCGTTTCAGACGCGACAGGCGGTCGCGGGCGATAAGCCACAGATCAAAGAGCAAAAGCTGGGACGCCTGCGGCGAGTGACTGTCACCGCGGTGCTCGACCGCAACGGCAAGATTCTGTGTTCGGACCGCAACTTCACGCTCGCCCAGTCCGACAAGCTCGCCGAGTGGATTCGTGAACTGAAGGCCTACGGTGCGCAAGGAGCGCCGCAAGGTCAACCGCTTTTCGGACTCGACGACCGGCAGTTTGCGGCGGTGCTCAAGTCACTGACTCCCAAAGTCGACGTGGACACGCAAGGACTGACGTTGGCCGCCGTGCTGGGCAAGTTGCCACTGCCTGAATCGTTTCCAATACGGATGACGCCGGAAGCGCGCAAAGCCGCGATGGCACTCGATCCCGAAAAGGCTCTGCGACAGAGCGTGAGCGGCCTCAGTGTCGGCGCCGCGCTCGCCGCCACGCTCGGCGAATTCGGGCTCGCGTTCCGACCACTCCGCACGCCGGGAGGTTCAATTGAGCTGGCCGTGTTGCCACGCAGCGAGGGATCCGACCACTGGCCCATCGGCTGGCCTCTCGATCCCGACAAGCCGCAGGGACAACTCGTCCCTAAATTATTCAAGATGGTGCCGGTCAATCTCGAAGACGTGCCGCTGCCCGACGTCTTGGCTGCGGCGGCGAAAGCGTCCGAAGTTCCGATTCTGATCGACTACCACGCAATCGACGAACAGCATATTGACCTGACCGAACTCAAAGTCAGCGTGCCGTCGCGCAAGACAACGTGGGGATTGCTCCTCAAACAGGTGACCTTCCCACACAAGCTCGGCCGCCGCATCGTCACCGATGAAACCGGTAAGCCGTTCGTGCTGATCACGACGCTGAAGGAAACGCTCAAAGACAACCCGACAAAAAAGTAGGTCAGGCTTTCCAGCCTGACCCACCGGTTCGCATCACGTCTCAACAACCGTGTCAGCCTGGAAAGGCTGACCTACACTAACTCCGGAATCGGCTGGCCGTTCTCAACCATGTAAACCGGCCGGCCACCTTGATCGACGAACTGCTTTCTTAAGATCAAAGGCGTCCGTCGCGTTGCCCAAAACGAGATTGAACGCCTGCTGTTCGAAGGCATCCAGTCCTGACATCAAGCCGCTGCGATCGGCGTCGCGCTGGAAGCGGTCGAAGCCTTCCAGCAACGCGCGGCGATCTTTGACTCGTTCGAGCGACGTCCGTAATTGCATATTGGTTCTGGCTTGGTTGTTGGTCCTAAACCGAGCGTACGCCGTGCCGAGAAACGCCGGCCGCGATAACATCTCGCCTCGTCCCGAAACGCCGCGATTGGCCGTCATCTCACCGCGAGGAGACGCGATGACCTACGAGGTCGAACTGAAATTTCCGTTGGCCACTTCGTCCGACGTGGACGCTGTCCGCGAACGAATCATGGCTCTCGGAGTGACGCCGAGTGACACGGTCATCCACCGTGACATGTATTTTGCGCAGCCAGTCCGCGACTTTGCTCAGACCGACGAGGCGTTTCGGTTGCGGTGCGTCGGTGAGCAAAACGCGCTGACCTACAAAGGACCGCTGCTGGACGCCGTCACCAAGACGCGACACGAGATCGAAGTCTCGGTCGCCTCGGGCTTGGCCGCCACCGACCAGATTGTCGAGATGCTGACGCTGCTCGGTTTCCGCTCCGTCCGCGAGGTGCTGAAGCGTCGCACACCGTATCATCTCGCATGGCAAGGCCGCGACTGGGAACTCGCGCTCGACGAGATCCATGAGTTGGGTTGGTTTTTGGAACTCGAAACACTCGCGACCGAAGTCGATCGAGACTCCTCTCGCGAAAGCCTGCTAGCTCTCTCCCGCAAATTGGGCCTTGGCAAATCCGAACGACGTTCGTATTTGCGGCTGCTGCTGGAACGCGATGAAAGATCTTCGCCGCGCGCTAGCCACGCGGGGGCCCGAGGTTATAATCAGCGACCGCCTGCGCCGGGATCGGCTCCGGGCTGACATAACTGGGAATTGTCTGCTTAC
>CAZPUJ010000220.1:0-6744 GCA_964589725.1 uncultured Planctomycetaceae bacterium | reverse complement strand
CTTTTGAGTCGCGCGGGAGGATGGTACGAGACGGTGAATCCGCCGCGGCGGACGGGAGTCGGGGGACGCTCGAGCGGAAGTTTTGGAGGATGGAGAAGGCAAGTTGATGCTCCTGGCGATGAGTGACGGCCGTGTGATGGAATCCGCAGAAATCCCTCGCTTGCGCGTCGGGCTAGTGTTCCGTGAGTCGAGGGAAGTTTTTTCGATCCGGTTCCTTCGCGCTTCACACTTCGCGCATTCTCTAGCGAAAGTCGTTCGGATTCCCGAACAGTCCGCCGCGCGAGGGGCTGGCCTCGCGGCCGCCCTTGAGCGTCGACTTGCGTTTCGGCGGCGGAGCAGCGGGTTCGTCGTCGGCTGCCTCCGGTTTCGGTTCTTCGGGCTTGGCCTTAAGGGCCTTCAGCGACAGGCCGATACGATGCTTGTCCGGATCGACGTCGCGAACCTGAACCTCTAACTGTTGACCAACGGAAACAACGTCGGTGACTCGGAAGACTCGTTTGTAGTCCAACTCGCTGATGTGGATCATACCCTCGACGCCCGGCTCGAGTTCCACGAACGCGCCAAAGTCCGTCGTTCGCGTCACCGTGCCGCTGACCGTCTGGCCTTGGAAGTATTTTCCGGCCGCTTGTTCCCACGGGTTTTGGACAAGCTGCTTCAGGCTGAGTCCGATTTTTTTCTTGTCCTCGCTGATCGTGACGACCTTCACCTGCACTTGCTGACCATCTTGCAGCACTTCGCTGGGATGCTTCAAGTGCAGCCAGCTGATCTGGCCGATGTGCAAGAAGCCGTCGACGCCACCCAGGTCCACGAACGCGCCATAGTCCTTGATTGTTGTGATCGTGCCGCCAACCGTCTGTCCGACCTCCAGGGTACCGAGGATTTTCTCTTCGGCCTCGCGACGCTCTTCGACCAGCAAAACGCGGCGGCTGACGATCAGATTCCGCTTGTGCTTGTTGGCCTCGGTGATTTTCACGCGGAGCTTTTGGTTGACGAACTGTTCGAGGTTCTCGACGAACCGCAGATCGATCTGCCCTGACGGCATGAAACCGCGCAGCGTGCCGACCGTCACTTCCAGTCCCCCTTTGTTCGTCTTGGTCACCATGCAATCGACGATTTGTCCCTTTTGCACCGCGTCCCAATTGCCGGACAAGCGCTGCTTGCCGGTCGGCAGGCTGACATGAATTAGTCCTTCGTCCGGACTGACGCGAGTGACGATGACGTCCACTTCCGCGCCGGGCTGCGGAACCTCTTTGCCCTCAAATTGCCTCGCTGGCAACAGGCCCTGCGACCGATAGCCGAGATCCAAAAAAATGTTCTCGCCGTGAACCAGAGCAACACGCCCCTTCAGGCGTTTCCCGGTGTGCAGCGATTCTTCCGCGGGCATTTCCGCGATCGCTGTCGCAGTCGCGCTGGCGATTCCCGTCGCGGTTGCTGCTCCACCGGAGAGCGCGGCGTTGATCTCGGCTTCCAGCGACGCCTCCAAGTCCTCGGCGGCGGGGACATCCACGCTGCGGTGCATGTGTGAGCTCGCGTGTTCACGCAACGGGCGAGCTTCCCGTTCGGCTTCGACGTCGAGATCACGATCCATCTTCGAAGAATCGACGGACCCGACGGCCTTGAAATCTCCGGTCCCCGAAGGTCTCAGCTCGACTCGCCGAGCGGACTCAGGCGCAGCGACCACCTCCGTTAGAATGTCGTTCGCCTCCGTGGCAGGCGGCAAAGTGGCGGCTTGATCAACAGACTCGGCGACGGTGAGAGAGGGATCGGAAGACATTCGCAACATTTCCTGCAACAGCGCACACAGACAACAAAAGGACGTCAGGCCACGAGGCCGTCAAAAACAAAATCAGTGAGAAAGCTCAATGACGGAATTGACCGCCAGATCGAACGTCGCGAAAGCGTATCTTCGAGCTTCGCAATTTCAAACCTTCGGACGACCAGTCGCCGCGTCAATCACGACCGCTTGGCGCGCACGCAACGCAGCCCGATCGCCTCTCCGATCTTGTCATCGCGCTGATCGACTCCCCGCTGGCGGCGTGCGGAACTGGTCAGGAGTGAGAAGTGATCTTGCCACGATCCGCCGCGCAGGACGACCTGCTTGGGCGAGCCGTCCGTCCACGCACGGCCGTCCGTCGGAGCATCCTCGTAGCTGTCATGCCACGAGTCTTCCACGAATTCCCACAGATAGCCATGCATGTCGTACAGGCCCCACGAGTTCGGCTTCTTGGCCCCGACTGGCGGATCGTTGCCGGCGGCGTTGCCCGTGTGCCAACCGTATTCGTTCAAGATCGATGCCGTCTTGTTGACGTCTCCCTCGCGAGTCGCTTTGTCGCCAAAGCTGTACGCCGTCGTCGTGCCCGCGCGGCAGCAGTACTCCCATTCGGCTTCCGTCGGCAAGCGAATCTCTTCGTCCGCGGCCAGCAGTTTCTCGATGCGAAGCAACTCCGTCACCTTGCGGCAGAATTCGCGAGCCTCCTGCCAGGTCAACATCTCGACCGAGTTGCGCGGTCCTTTCCAGCGGCTCGGATTTTGGCCCATTACGGCTTCGTATAGATTCTGCGGCACCTCGTATTTGGCGATCGCGAAGTGATACTTCAGCGTGACCTCATGAACCGGTTTTTCGGAGTCAGCCCGCTCGCTTCCCATGCGGAACGTCGCAGGGAATGCCGGCTTACCTTCCGCAGTCGCCTGGCCAGGAATGATCTCCACGAACTCGTCGACAAAGCGTTTTAAGAGTTCTGGCCGAGACACCGGCGCAGTCTCTTTCTTCGGTTTCTCGTCCGAACGGAGAGGAGATTCCATCGCGCCTCCACTCAACAGCCACAGGCAGCAAACGGCGGTGGGCCAGACGTCTCTTGAGCTGACAATCTTCGACCAATCGTTTCGTGATGACATGCGATCCTCTCCAATCTGAGATGGCAAATGAAACTGACTCCCTCGCCCAAGCCGTCAATGTTTCACAAAATCAAGTAACCGGAAAAAGCGGGACAGGAAGATAACGCCAAGACAGCTTCCTGTCCCGCATTTCCCCGTTCATTCTCTGGGTTGTTACCTAAGAAGAGCGACCGCTTGTTGCTGGCGCGCCGGCGCACCGATAGATTGCCGACATGGCCAAGCGTCATTCGATTCTGTTGCTGCAATTGCCGATCCCCCAGCCGGGACTGGAACCGGCTAAGGGAAACGTGCCGCTCGCGGCCGGGTATTTGAAAATGTATGCCCGGCGACGCGGCCTGGAAGAGTTTTACAACATCGACATCTTTCCGCCTCGGTTGAGCAACACGCTCAGCGATTGTGGCTTGGTCGAGGAGATTCTTGCTCGATATCCGTTGCTGGTCGGATTCTCGTGCTATCTGTGGAACATCGACCGGACGCTGTGGATCGCCTCACGGCTGAAGGAGCGTCGGCCGGACATCCGCATCATCGTCGGCGGCCCGGAGGTCACGGCCGACAACGCTTGGGTACTGCAATCTCCGGCCATCGACTTCGCCGCAATTGGCGAAGGAGAACAAACCTTCGCCGAACTGCTGGCCGCGCTGCGCGAGAACGACCTGCCGCGCGCACCAATCGCCGGCTTGTACGTGTCGCCTCACGCAACTCGGCGAGCGGGGGGCGTCAGCCCCCTGATGGGGCGAGTCCCAGCAACCTTGACGATTCATGAATTCAACAGCCTTAAACAGCCCAACGATATGCAACGTATCAGGGGGCTGATGCCTCCCGCTCGCCTGGACGTTGTTCGTCCCGAAGCGGCGCAGTTCATTCATAACGCCGAACCCAACTCGCCGATCGGGCAGTTGCCTTTGTTTCGTCAGCCGTTGCCGTCGCTGGACGAGATCAGCTCGCCATATCTCGAAGGCATCCTCGACGCGGCCGAGGAACAGATGCTGCTGCTCGAAACGATTCGCGGCTGCATTTTCAAGTGCAAGTTCTGTTACTACCCAAAGAGCTACGACGATCTGTATTTTGTCTCGAAAGAAAAGATCATCGCCAACCTGCGGCACGCGCACGAGCGCGGGGTCAAGGAAGTCGTGCTGCTCGACCCGACGCTCAATCAAGCCCGTAACTTCGCGGAGTTCGTCAAGCTGCTGGCGGAGCAGAACCCGGATCATCAATGGACCTACTTCGGTGAGCTGCGGGCCGAAGGGATCAATGCCGAGATCGCCAGGCTGCTCCGCGACGCGAACTTCACCGAAGTGGAGATCGGCTTGCAGTCGATCGATCCGCTCGCGATGGAGTTGATGGACCGCAAGAACAACATGAAGGCGTTCGAACGGGGCGTGAAGGCGATCATGGACGTCGGGATCAAAGTCAAAGTCGATTTGATCATCGGCCTCCCCGGCGACACGCCGGAATCGGTGCGTCGCGGCATGCACTACCTCCGCGACACGGGCCTCTTCACCAGCATGCAAGTTTTCAATTTGGCCATCCTGCCCGGCACCGCCTTCCGGCAAGAGGCCGCGATGCACCAACTCGAATATCAGTCGCGACCGCCGTACTACGTGTTGAAGACTCCGACGATTGACCTGCCGACGATGTTCCAACTCATGGAGGAGGCCGAGGAGATCTTCGAGACGGAGTTCGACGCGGTGCCGCCGCCAGTGGAGAAGACAGGGGTCAGTGGTCAGGGGTCAGCGGTCAGCGGACTGCGAAGCGGGTCGCTCACGACTTCATTGACGGTTGATCTCGATGCGGCTTCACGTCCGGCGTTGCCTGTGGCAGCTTGTCGGTCGCAGGCGTTTGAGTTGAATCTGCAAGCGGTGGACTTTCGCAAGCATCGCGACGTGGCCTGCGGGCTGGTGCGGCAACTGCTCGACGACAACCCGCACTCGACGCTGCGAATCGTGCTCGAACCGACAGGCGATCCGCAGCATCTGACAGCGAGTGTATTGCAGGCAATCCGAGCCACCTGCCTCAAAGACCCGTCGTACCTGGACCGATTCTATTCGATGCAGCTCGGCCGGCCGAAGGGGGCCAAGCAGATCGTTGTCCGCCTGCCGTGGAGCGAACGGGACCGAGTAGGCTTTGACTGGATCGACGGCCTTAGCCCATTCGCGTCTGTCGTTTGGCTTGGCGAGAATCTTCCGAAGGAAGACGAACTCACCGACGAGCTGGAAGTTCACGAGTTTGTGCTGTCGCCGTGACCGTCCCCGCCGTGCTCTCGTCGCACAAGTGTGCTGTTTCTTGTGCCGGCACTCGCCAGTCGATGAAATCGGCGCTGTCGATTTGCCCTCACGCCGCTCTTTGCCGGGAGACTTTCACCATGCTTGCGCGTTGGAATCGTATCGCCGCCGCTGTCCTGTTTCTGATTGTGGTCGCTGTCTGCTGCCTTACGGCCTTGCAGGCTGACGACAAAAAGACGACTGAGAAGAAGACCGAATCCAAACCCAAGCTCAAGGAAATCAAACTCTTCAACGGCAAGGATCTGACCGGCTGGAAATCGTCGAACTTCGGCGGCGACGGCGAGATCAGCATCGAGGAGGAACAACTCATCCTCGATTTCGGCAACGACCTGACCGGCGTCACGTGGAAAGACGGCAAGACGCTGCCGAAAGTAAATTACGAGATCTCGCTGGAGGCGATGCGTGTCGAGGGGAGCGACTTCTTCTGCGGCCTGACGTTTCCGATCAAGGACGACCCGTGCAGCCTGATCATCGGCGGCTGGGGCGGCAGTGTGTGTGGCCTGTCGAGCCTGGACTATCGCGACGCCTCGGAGAACGAGACTGTCAGCTATCGTGAATTCAAGAACAACCAGTGGTACAAGATTCGGCTGCGCGTTTTGGAGAAGAAGATCACCGCCTGGATCGACGACAAGCAACTGCTCGAAGCTGACATCACCGGCAAGAAGATCACGATCCGCGGTGAAGTCGAAGCCAGCAAACCGCTGGGCTTCTGCACCTGGCGCACAAAAGGAGCGCTACGCAACATCGTGCTCAAAGAGGTCGAGCCGCCGAAGGTGGAATGACGAAGTCCGAATGCCGACGATTGAGAGCGGTCCCTCTCCCGGTGAGGACGCGCGCCGACTGATCGCTCAGATCAGGCGATCAAGACTCGCATTGCGTCAGTCCGGTGACTGATCGAATTGCCGAATTGCGAAATTTTCGGAACTGTAAGAATGTGATTGCATTCGGTGTTCTGGTTCGTTTCTACTCGCTGGGAGTCAGGAGTGCGTGAGGACGGATGGACGTGCGGCAGGGAGGTCGCTCCGATGGAGCGATTGAATGGAGACGACGGTTTCCCAACGCCGGTTGATTCTGCGGTCGTTTCAGAGTCCCGGTGATCTGGTCATGCTGACGGCGGCGGTACGTGATCTGCACGCGGCCACGCCTGGTCGCTTCCTGACCGACGTCCGCACGTCGGCGGACGCGCTCTTCGAGAACAATCCGCACATCACGCGATTGCAGGAGGGAGCCTCGGGTGTCGAGTCGCTCGACATGCACTACCCGCTGGTGCATCAGAGCAATCAGCGACCGTACCACTTCATTCATGGATACGCACAGTTTCTGGAAGAACGCTTGGGGCTGCGAATTCCGGTGACGCGGTTTGCCGGAGACATCCATCTCAGCGACGCCGAGAAGCGATTACCGCCACCAGGAAAGGAGCTGGGAATCCCGGAGCACTTCTGGATCATCGTCGCTGGCGGAAAACACGACTTCACCGCGAAATGGTGGAATCCCGCGAGCTATCAGGCAGTGGTCGATCACTTCCAGGGGCGACTGACGTTCGTGCGTTGCGGCGAGACCGGGCATT
>CAZPUJ010000219.1:0-2553 GCA_964589725.1 uncultured Planctomycetaceae bacterium | reverse complement strand
CGTCGAGCAGTTCTTGCGACCACTTGGCATCCCTCGTGAGGCACGAGGCCACCAGAGTGCCTCCAATTTTTTTGATCATCTCGTTTTGTGGGCACTTCACGACGCTGGCGAACGGAAACATGTACTCGGTGTTGGCGATCGGCGGTTCGGGGCTGGTGCAATGCACGACTGTCGGACGCAGGTAGTCGCAACGCTCATGCGCGACCCAGCGGTCACCGTTGCGATACTTCGCGGAGACTTCCGTGACTCCCGGAGCCTTGAGTAAGTCTTCGATCTGAGCGTTGATCGCCTTGGCCGCGCCCGGAATCGTGAACGCAGCGAGCGGAGCCTGGGGATCGTTCATCGGCAGCGGAGCGACCGGGCCCAGACGTTTGGCGAGGGCTTCGGCGATCTCTTCGGTGTGTCGCGACGTCCAGATGCCGGAGCAACTGATGCACGATCGACCGCTGTTGACGAACACGCTGTCAGCCATCAAATCAAGATACTTCTCCCACTGATCGACCATGTCGTCGCCGAACAGAATCTTCGAGAAGCCCGGCCCGTGAGCCTGCACACGCGGGTTGCCGTGATAGCGTTCAACGGTCGGCGTGCCGCCGAAGATCATCGCGCGGTTACAGGTCTCCAGAACGGCGGCACCACATTCGGGACCGCCGGGATAGACACAAAACACTTCTCGCGGCACGCCGGCTTGAGCGAACGCCTCATACATGCGGTACGGCGTCCACGGCTCTTGCGGGCCGGGTTTTAAGACAAGTCCAAACTGCAACGGAATGACCGGCATCCACAGCGTATGCACTCCCGGCGAGTTCGAAGGCAGCACCATCCCCAGCACATTTGTCTGAGCTTGATAACTGACCATCACTCCGCGGCTCTCCAGGCCGTAGCCCTTGGTCAAAATCTCCAACGGCAGCCCGCGCGTCAGCGCCTCCAACGTGTGCCGCATGTTGCGGAGCACGTAAGCGTTCTTCTTCATGTTCGCCGCGCACATGTGCTCCGGCAGCCCGGTCGTGGCCGACTGCATGCGGCAGAACTCGGCTGGGTTCTGCGTGCCGTTGCCGAGCGGCAGCGTCGCGTTCAAGTACAAGTCCGCGGCCTTCACGCACATCTCGCAAAGCTGCTCGACGGTGAACTGGCGAAGGATGTCGCGAGCCTTGCCTTGCTTCCGCATATCCATCTTGATGAGACCGCCGTTGGCGTTATTCACCGTCGCGAGCGTCTCGCCGGTTTCAAAATGGACGACTTTGTCCTTTTCCATCGACTCGTACGGTTGGCCCCAGCGGATCACAGGAATCTCAAGCATTGATTTGTCCTTTGTCGGTTGTCCGTGGTCAGTTGACAGTTGTTTTTGACTTCCGGATTCGCCGCGGTTGGATTGGAGTTTTTCCGCGTCGTCGGTCTTCGAAGATTCGGGTGGCCGATTGAGTTCAAGTACGCGTTCAGTCGGGGGGCAAGCTCATCGACAAGTGGCTTGAGCTTGGCGACTTCGTCGGGATTGAGCAACTTTCGATTGAAGGCGCGGCGAAGCCAATGCTGTGTTTCATTCAACGAGCCGCGAGCGATTCGGACGAATCGCCGATTGTCCTTGAATGAGCCCCGCCCCGATCCTTCGGAGATATTCGCCCCAATGGAATCAGCGGCACGAACAAGTTGTGCACCCACGGTGTTCCGCGGAAAGTGCTGCCATTTCTCGGCAATGAGCCAAATCGAGTCGGCAAGGTCTTCCGACAACCGATAGACGTCGAGCTCTTCAAACTGTGTTCTCGCCATTGGGATGTCCTTTGTTTGTGGTCCGTTGTGACGACTGGTCCGCAATTAGATGCCAGAACTGGGCGTAACGTCCGCGCTCCTACAACTGACCACTGACCACTGACCACTGACAAAACACCTCAATACACCCCAACCGTCGTCGTTGCCGCAAACTCGTGAAACGGGCGAGTGCCACTGATGCCGTCCCAGGGGTACTTGTCGTGCGGCTTCTCGCGTTCGCCTTCGTCCCGTTCCAGGAAGCCGGGGACGAAGAGTTCTTTGGTCATCGTGTAGAGCTTCACTCGGCCGGTGCCGCCGTAGGGGACGACTTGGTTGTAGTCCTGGAACTCGACTGTCTCGATGACGGCGCGAGGTTGCGGAGCATAGTAGGTGATCTTGAAGTTGTCGGCCGGGTCGAACGGCTTGCCGCAGGCGAGGCCCATCAGCGTGTTGCCGTAGGTCGGCGTGATGTAGACGTTCGGGCCGAGCAGTTCCTCACGGCAGAAGCGATACCACTGAGGAGTGAACTCGGTGCCGCCGGCGAAGATGCCCTGAATGCCGGATTCCTCGATGCTTGATCCCTGGTCCATCAGCTTGAGGGCGAGCGCTTCGAGCAGCTTCGGTGTCGCGAACGCACACTTGACGTCGTGGCCGGCCGAGAGAATTGTGATGGCCTGATCGATGACGTGTTCGGCGTAAGCTTTCACTCCGGTGACGTCACCCTTCTTCAACAGCTTCACGACCCAGCGCGGGTCGAGGTCAACGCAGAAGCAGATGCCGCCGCGATACTGCGCAAGGTGCTCGACC
>CAZPUJ010000218.1:0-5345 GCA_964589725.1 uncultured Planctomycetaceae bacterium | reverse complement strand
CTACGTCGATGCCGTTTTTACGGCAAAAGGCTCGGACACATTCAATCTTTGAGGCGAACTGCGGCAGCTTCGCTCGAAGATGTCGGCACAGTTCCACGACGTCTGGATTCTGCGGCCATTTATTTTTGACTTTTTGTCGGTTGTCCGGTTGTCCGGGCGTGATGTCGGCGACCAACTTGGCTTTCCAGCGTTCACGCTTCGCGACCAGTTCGCAATCATCCACGAGTTCAGCGAGCGTCAGTTTCTCGATGTTCTCGACGCCAGCAATCTCTCCCGCCTCAACACAACTTTCGAGGCTGCCGGTGGGGAGATGAATTGCCGACAACCGTTCGTTGGTGTTCACAATGCCGGCGGCGAGAGCCCCATCCACAAGTTGCTGCCGTTCAGCGGGCGTCGCGTCCTTGAAGAGCTTCGCGCCGGGTTTCGCTGTGCGTTTGAGCCGCTCGACAACCGATAATTTCTTGGACTTCACCATGATGCCGGCCTCTGTTTCGTGAGGCGTTTCATTGAAAAAAGCGTCGGGCGAAACTGGTGAAACGGCCAGCTTGTCGGGAGCTACCCTATCGCACGACGTGACCAGTGTAGCCGATCAGCCGCAAGCCTTCGCCGCCTCGATGGCGAGTTTGTCCATCTTGCTGCTGTACCGCGCCGTCATGTCGGGTTGTGCATGTCCAAGCGTCGCTTGAGCCGATTCAATCCCGATGGCGTCGCGTAGCTCGGTCGCTTTTGTATGTCTCAAGGAATACGGCACGAACGGCGGAATCTTCGCAGCGAGGCAGGCACGCTTTACCGCGCGAGAAAACACCACTCGCTCGAATGGGTACAGCGGACCAGTTGTCGGACAACGCCGCAACACGAGTTGACTCTTGCGGCCGAAGAACAGCTTGCGAGTCAGACCACGATTGGCATTCTTGTGGTCGGTCAATTGGCTGACCCACACTTCGCCCGTCGTGTCGATGTCCGCCATCGACAAGCCGATCAGTTCTGAGGGCCTCGCCCCCGTCGCCAACAGCAAATCGAACAAGTCGCGATGATGCCCCGCCAGGTGAAGACGTGCGGCCGCGATATGCTCGTCACAGATTGCCTCACGTCGTTTGTTGTCGCGAGCGGTTGTGTGTCCCGCCTTCAACGGCGGAACGGCGGTCAGAGCTTGCCACGTCGTCACAGGGACCATTCCGTTACCAACTGCCCACTTGAAGATTCGCCGAACGCGATTGGCCGAGGCGTTGCAGAATCCACGGGTCCAGCCAGCGTCAACGTATCGCTGCTGAACCGCTTTCAGGTTCAACGGCGAGAAGTCCTTCGCGGGGAGCATCGCGAACAACTCGCGGACGGGTCGCATCGCAGAATTCAGGCAATCGACTTCGGCAGTCTTCTGACCGTCCTTCGCGTAGTAGTCGTCCGCGTGCCGCTTGTAGGCCAAGAGCAGTTCCGCAACGGACAGACCAGAATCGGCGGACGTTACCTTCGTGGCGAGTGGATCGACCGACAGCCCACCAGCCACTTCGCTGATGAGCTTGCCGTACCTGATGCGGCTTTCCTCGCTCCCAAACTTTCCGAGAAGATGATCCTTCCCGTTGATTCGGACGCGAGCTTGGCCACTGGACTTGTGAAGTAAATACGACGGGAGGACGTTCTTCGTGCGCGGCATCGTGCGGTTCCTTGTTCGTTTCGTGGAAGAAATTCCACGATTGAATCAGGCTTTTCACCGCACTGCCGAACGTCGGCAGGTAACGTAACTCGTTTCGGCGTAATCCATTGCCCAGGAGAGGACTTGAACCTCCATGACCTTGCGGTCGCTAGCTCCTGAAGCACCGTTACAAAACGTGTTTTGGCTGCCGAAAACACTGAATTCGCCGAAGAATATCGTCAAGGTGGTCTTGTCGCAATCCATCGCGAACGAAAGCGAAACCACGCGAGATATGCGGGAGTCGGAATGAAAAGCGGGTAGAGAAGCGGGTATCTACCCGCGCGATTGCGGCGGGAACATCACGATGGAAGTCATCCCGTTTGACTTCCACGCCACGGCTAACGATGCCTCAGTTGTCGTCAGTCCTGTTTACCATCCGCAGTAGAAGCCCGACCAGGAAAGCCAAGCATCCGGCAATCATCGCCCCATAGAAAAACCAGATGGCCGCAACAAAGGTGAGTACCCTCGTGTCACTTCCCAGGGCGTACAGAAAGTCGCTAAGAAAATCTGTGCCCCAAAAGCCGCTGAAAATGCTGAATCCTGGAATGTTGAATTTTGCCCCAGCTAGCACGGCGACAACACCAAGAACTCCACCGAACAACCCTGCCCGCAGTATGATCTGAACCTCGCTCTCATTCTGCCTGTTTGAAGCCATGTGTCTGATCCAGCTTGTTGCCAATGGTGGTGAATGAAGCCTCGTGACGTGAGGCGGACGGCGCGGGCAGCCCTTGTCGATCTTTCAATCAGCAGTCCGCATTGAATCGCCAAGCAAAAGCCGATGCCAGCAAACCCGACCGCCGACGTTTGCGTAGGAGCGACGCGGAGCCGATGGTCTGACTCACGACACGGCCGAAAAACGGGTCAGGTAGAAGCGGTTGTCCGCGGTGCGGACGATGTCAGCGACGTGATCAAGCGCAATAGTAAGCCGCCATCAAGACCCGCCCGAATGGACGGCGGGAGAGAAGTTCAACGCAAGTTCTCGGTTTGAGCTGATACGTCCGATCGGACAACTGCTCACAACAGGTTGGTCACCAACGCAGCGGCAGTTTCCAAATACTACGCGCTCGCGAGCCGCGCCAATTCGGGGGGCGCTTCGGCCGCCAATATCAATCGCTCGCAGCATTCGTCATTGCGGAGGCGATCGGGTAGCCTGATTCGGCAGCCGAAGCACCTGATGCAGTGAATCGGCCTCAAAATGGTTCGCGGCAAGTTCATGCAGTACCATTTCCGCTGCCTTGGAATTCGCGAGCGATGGACGACTTGAGGCATGAACGACCCCGACAAGACTCAAACTGATGTTTACAAGCCTGACGGCAAAGAATCCCCGGCAGTTAATACTGCTGCCCTGCCATCGCACATCGGTCGCTACCGGGTGGAGAAGGTCTTGGGCAAGGGCGGGTTCGGGCTAGTGTATCTCGCCCATGACGACCAGTTGCAACGTCTCGTGGCGATCAAAGTGCCGCACGCCCGACGGATCTCGAATCCCAAAGATGCTGAGGCGTATCTGGCTGAAGCCCGCACGGTCGCCAACCTCGATCATCCGAACATCGTTCCCGTCCACGATATCGGCAGCACGGAGCATTTTCCCTGCTTCGTCGTCTCGAAGTACATCGACGGGACGGACCTCGCCAAGAGGCTCAAGCAGTCCCGGCTCACTCTGCACGACGCCGTGGAACTGATGGCGACGGTGGCCGAGGCTCTGCATTTCGCCCACAAGCAAGGGCTGGTCCATCGGGACATCAAGCCGAGCAACCTCTTGCTTGACACCAGCGGCAAACCATTCGTGGCGGATTTCGGACTGGCCCTGCGTGAGCAGGATATCGGCAAGGGACCACGCTATGCCGGGACGCCTGCTTATATGTCGCCAGAGCAAGCTCGTGGCGAAGGTCATCGAGTTGATGGCAGATCAGACATTTTCAGCTTGGGCGTAGTCTTCTTCGAGTTGCTGGTGGGACGACGACCCTTCAAGGCCGATTCACAGGCGAATTTGCTGGAGCACATCGCGAGCTTCGAACCACGCCCGCCCCGCCAGTACGACGACCAGATCCCGAAAGAATTGGACCGTATCTGCCTGAAAGCTCTCTCGAAGCGAGCCTCGGAGCGGTACTCGACGGCCAAGGACATGGCCGACGATCTGCGGCATTTCCTTGCTGAATCGCCTTCCGTGGGAAAGTCCACGGTCACGGGCCAACAGCGGAGCGAGACCGAGGCCACGACTCCGGTTCCCACACCGACAACTGCTCCCGTCAGCGACAGCCAGCCGATCAAGATCGTGCCCAAGGGCTTGCGGTCTTTCGATGCCCATGATGCGGACTTCTTCCTGGAACTGCTGCCCGGCCCTCGCGACCGAGACGGTCTGCCTGACAGCCTGCGGTTCTGGAAGACACGCATTGAAGAAACGGATGTCGAAAAGTCGTTCTCGGTGGGACTGATCTGTGGGCCTAGCGGCTGTGGTAAGTCGTCGCTGGTGAAGGCGGGTTTGTTGCCTCGACTTTCCGAAGACGTAATCGCCGTCTATGTCGAAGCCACCGCCGAGGAAACGGAAAGTCGCCTGCTGAACGGACTGCGGAAACGGTGTCCGGCCTTGCCAGATAACTTGAATCTGAAAGAGACGCTGGCTGCCCTACGGCGAGGGCAAGGCATCCCGGTCGGCAAGAAGGTGCTGATTGTCCTCGACCAGTTTGAGCAATGGCTGCACGCCAAGAAGGAACACGAAAACACCGAACTGGTGCAAGCCCTGCGTCAGTGCGAGGGGAGCAAGGTCCAGTGCGTCGTGATGGTGCGTGATGACTTCTGGATGGCGGTGATCCGGTTCATGCGGGAGTTGGAAGTCCGCCTTGTTGAAGCTCAGAACTCGGCGGCTGTCGATCTGTTCCCGATTCGTCACGCCGAGAAAGTGCTGGCGGCGTTTGGTAGGGCCTTCGGCGTCCTCCCAGAAACGTCGGGCGATGTCGACAAGGACCAAAAACAGTTTCTTGAACAGGCCGTGTCTGGCTTAGCTCAGGACGGCAAAGTCATCAGCGTCCGACTCGCCCTGTTTGCCGAAATGATGAAGGGCAAGGCGTGGACTCCTGCGAGCTTGAAGGCAGTGGGGGGCACGGAGGGTGTCGGCGTCACGTTCCTGGAGGAGACATTCAGTGCGGCGACCGCTCCCCCGGAACACCGCTTTCATCAGAAAGCCGCGAGAGGTGTTCTGAAGGCGTTGCTGCCCGAATCCGGCACCGACATCAAGGGCCACATGCGGTCCTATGCCGAGTTGCTGGAAGCGTCGGGCTATGGGAATCGTCCGAAAGACTTCGATGATCTGATCCGCATTCTCGACGGCGAAATCCGGCTCATCACGCCGACCGATCCAGAAGGGAAGGGGGAGGCGGCGGCCTCGTCGTCGAAGCCGGGGCAGAAATACTACCAACTGACCCACGACTATCTGGTTCACTCGCTGCGGGAGTGGCTGACGCGCAAGCAGAAGGAGACGAGCCGGGGCCGGGCCGAACTGCTGCTGGCGGATCGGGCGGCGGTGTGGAACGCCCGCCCGGAGAATCGGCAACTGCCATCGCTGTTGCAGTGGTTTCAGATTCGTTGGCTGACGGCAAAGAAGAACTGGACGCCGCCGCAGCGAACGATGATGAGCAAGGCGACCCGGTATCATGCGCTG
>CAZPUJ010000217.1:0-7406 GCA_964589725.1 uncultured Planctomycetaceae bacterium | reverse complement strand
TCCTGAAGGACGACCGCGAAAAAATCAAAACGACGGTGCAAGACTGCCTGATCGACCCGCACATCGCCGTGATCATCACCAACGGCGGCACCGGCATCGCCGCGCGCGACACGACGTTCGACGTCGTGTCTTCGCTGCTGGACAAGCAACTCGACGGTTTCGGCGAGTTGTTCCGCATGCTCTCGTACCAGGAGATCGGCCCGGCCGCGATGCTAAGCCGCGCCGTCGCCGGGATCGCCAAAGGCAAAGTCGTCTTCGCGATCCCCGGCTCGACGAATGCCGTGCGCCTGGCCATGGAAAAACTCATCCTGCCGCAAGCCGGACACGTCTATTGGGAACTGCACAAGCACGCCCTGGCGTGATGACATTCGTCCGCTTGAAATCCTGGAAAAGCCCCGGCATTTTGTCACTGAGTTCAAACAGTCACCGCGTCCCTCCAGACCTCCTAGCTCTAGCTCGCGCGCGGCTGACCCTCTCCTCCGATGCGGAGGAGAGGGAACCAGAAAGACGAACGTGCGCAGTCGGTTCATGCGGTCGACGTTCTTCGTCATCGGCAGGCGTGACAAATGGCCACATACCGACGCACCGCTTCGGACATGCCGAGTTCGAGGGCGTCGGCGATGAGGGCATGGCCAATCGAGACTTCTTCGATGTGCGGTACCGCGCTAAGGAACGGGCCTAGGTTGTCGAGGTTCAGGTCGTGACCGGCGTTCACGCCCAGGCCGACTTGTTGAGCGGCCTGCGCGGCGGCAGAATATCTGGTGAGCGAGGCAACTTGGTGTGGAGTGTGGAAGTCGCGAGCATACGGTTCGGTGTACAGCTCGATGCGGTGTGCTCCGGTCGTGGGGACGTGCAGGATCGCTTCGGGAGTTGGGTCCATGAAGATCGACACGCGGATGCCGGCGGCTCGCAACGGCGGGACGACTTGTTTCAACAATAAAGTTTGTGTGATGACGTCCCAGCCGTGATCGGACGTCTTTTGGTCGGGAGCATCCGGAACCAGCGTACATTGCTCCGGATGGATTTCGTGAACGAGTGCGAGGAAGTCGTCGGCCGGATAGCCCTCGATGTTGAATTCGACGCCCGCCTCGCGAGTCAGTCGCCGCAACGCTCGGACGTCGTCGGGCCGAGTGTGCCGTTGATCGGGGCGCGGATGCACGGTGATCCCGGCCGCTCCCGCCGCGATGCAAAGGCGGGCGAAATGGACGACCTCCGGCAGACCATTGTCTCGCGTGTTTCGCAGCAAGGCGATTTTGTTGAGGTTGGCGCTGAAAGCGGTCATTGGTCTTTTTCTCTCGTCGTAAACTCCTCGGGAAGGCCAACATCGTGGCGGACGCTGCCAGCGTCCGAAAACCGACGCAGGCTGCGTCGACCACGGCACCAGCATCGTCGCGCGAGACCACAGGATCGGCCTTGGCCAGGCCATTGGATCGGGGAACTCTCTGGTCGCGGGGTAGCCCAACGCCGTGCCGATGGTATCATGGTGCCGACCGTTCCGTCATTTTTCGGAGTTTTGTCGTAGCCACAAGCCGGCAGCTTGTCGCTACGCATTTTGGCTTTGTTCCGCGCGAGGCACCCATGTCGCAAACTCTCGAACAGCTTGAGCCTTCCGCCATGGCGGTGAGTTCATTGGCCAATCCCGCTCACTCCGCCGCGATCGAGCCGGGTTTTGACGAATTTGCTTACAAGCCCATTCCGCCGCTCGCGCCGGTTTCGCTCCTGCTGGGTATCTGTGCCCTCGCCGGGCTGTTGAGCGCTTTAGGGCTGATCTTCGGTCTGTTTGGATTTGCTCTTGGTTGGGTCTGTCTGCGACAAATCAAGCGTGCCGACGGAGGTCTTGGAGGACTGAAACTGGCTCGCTCGGGAGTGTTCCTTTCGGCGGCTCTGTTCGCTTCCGGGTTGGGGCTGAACATCTACTGGTATCAGACCGAGTTGCCCGAAGGATTTCAGCGAGTCAATTTCTCGCAGGACATCTCCCGGAAAGGTTTCGTCATCGAAGACAACCACCCGCGCATGCACCCTGACGTACAAGCCCTCGACGGTCAGAAATTGTTCGTCAAAGGCTACATGTATCCCATCGGGGAAGAACAGGGCTTGACCGAATTCATCCTGTGCCGCGACAACGGCCAATGCTGTTTCGGCGGCCAACCCAAACTAACCGATATGATCAAAGTGAAGATGGAAAAGGGCACAGCGACCCACAGCCCTGGCATGGTTTCGGTCGCGGGAGTTTTCCGGTTGCGCGATCTCAGCAGAGCGGGCGACTTGGAACCGGCGTACGAATTGGATGCCACGTACTTCGGGCCAGCCAAGACAATGTATTGACTCAGGAGGCTCACCATGTCCGCCCGGCAACCACGCTGCGTCAGAATGTTCTTTCAGCGATGGCTGTTGGTCGGCGCGATGACGCTCGCCCCTGGGCTGGTCTGCGGCTGTGGTCATTCGGACGATCGGGCCATCGGGTCCGTCAGCACTTCCTCGGAGATTTCACAGCCTTCCAAGCAGTTTGGCAGTCAGTCGGCTAATCCTGAGCAGCAGCGCACGGAAATCGTTCCCGCTTCGGTGACAGACGCGACGTTAGCGGAATCGAACGCCGCAGGGACTGAGAAGGCCGCTGCCAAGGCTGCCTCCAACGTCGGCCCGTCGACGAGTACGAGCGCTTCCGGAGCAAAGACCACTCCAGCCGAGCAAGCAACTGCGAATGACAGCATTCCCTCGGGTGACGGTGAGCCGCCTGAAGTACAACGACAGTTCAAGGTCGAAGGGCCGGAAAAGGCGCTCCGAATCAGCTACGACGACTTCAACTTGCTCAAGGTCATGAATTTCGACCCGGTGCCGAAGGACGCTCCGGAGAAACTTCCAAAGTGGCTCAAGGCGCTCGATGGTCAGCGGATTCGAGTCCGCGGCTTCATGTACCCGCCGTTCCAGGACACCGACATTCGCGGTTTCGTACTGGCTTGCGACAATCAGATTTGCTGCTTCGGACGAACTCCGAAAGAATACGACCTTGTCGACGTCTTCATGCGCAAAGGGGTCACGACCCGTTACATTCAGAACCGCCCGTTCGACGTCGTGGGCGTCTTCCGTATCAAGTTGGAGGTCGAACGGTACACGGCGATGTACGAACTGGAAGACGCGATCGTGATTGAGAAGTGACGCGCGACTTCCCACTCAGGCGAGTGTGGCATGACACGAACTCATCAGGAGTGCAAACAATGAAGCCTCTCCGTCTGCTCTGCGTTGTGATAGCGTTGTGCCTGGTTGTTTTCGGAGTCCTCACGCCCAGTTCAGCCCGGTGCTGTCCGTTCTGTTCGGCTCCGTCGCTGACGCTCAGTGAGCAGTTGGCTCAATCCGACGCGGCCGTGCTGGTGCAATGGGTTGACGGCACAAAGTCCGACGAGAAATCCGCCGGCAAGACCACGTATGCGATCGTCGATGTCGCTCGCGGGCCGAAGGAGATGCTCAAAAAAGACGACAAGCTTACCGTGCCTCGCTTCCGAGCCGGCAAGAAAGGGGATCTCTTCCTGCTCTTCGGCACCAAAGATAAAGAGATCGAATGGAGCAGCCCGATGGAGGTCACGGAAACGAGCTATCAATACATCGCTCAAGCCCCTTCACCGGAAACGCCGACTCGCAAGCGGTTGGAATACTTCCAGAAGTTTTTGGAGTTTTCCGACCAGCTGATCTCCAACGACGCCTACGGTGAATTCGCCAATGCCCCGTATGCGGACATCGTACCCGTGGCCGCGAAAATGCCGCGCGAAAAGGTCCGCAAATGGGTCACCAGCAAGGAAACCTCGCCGACAAGGATGGGACTTTACGGCTTACTGCTAGGACTGTGCGGTAATGCCGACGACGCTCAAGTGATGCTCGAAAAGATCAAAGAGGATAGCGCGGACTTTCGTTTGGGGATCGACGGCCTCATCGCGGGCTACTTGCTGCTGACCGGCGACGACGGACTCGACATGATCGACCAGGCGAAGCTGAAGGCCAAGCAGCCGAAATTCAGCGAAGTTTACGCCGCCATGCAGGCGTTGCGATTCATGTGGGACAACGGCAACGGTCGCATCGAAAAGGAACGCCTGCGGCAATCGCTGCGCGAACTGCTCGATCGCCCGGAACTGGCCGATCTGGTGATCGCCGATTTGTCCCGCTGGGAAGATTGGTCCGTCCAAGACCGGCTGATGAAAATGTACGGCCAAGGCGAGTACGACGTCCCGTCGATCAAGCGCGCGATCGTCCGCTACCTGCTGACCGCCGCGAAGGTCGCTCCCCCAAAGACCGGCGACACCAAAGACAAATCGAGCATCGCGGCGACCAAGCCTGAAGAACTGCCGACTCATGTGCTTAAGGCCCGAGCCAATCTCGACAAGCTCCGCGAGCAAGATCCCAAAACGGTCAAAGATGCTGAGCGGTTTTTCTTCCTGCAATAGTTTTCGTGAGAAGAGCGGCTCGCCTGCCTTTCTTGTGATCGGTGAATCGACATGACAACCCAAGCACTCGCCAACCCGACGACCAGCCTGATGACCGTGGATGAGTTCTTTGACTTCGTCCATCGGCCAGAGAACCGCAACCGCATCTTTGAACTCGATCGCGGAAAGGTTGTCGAAATGTCTCGCCCCGGAATCCGACACGGCGTCGTCTGCGCGAATGTGAGTTTCCTACTGGGAGCCTTTACGCGTCAACGCGGTCGCGGAATCGTTATCAGCAACGACGCTGGCGTGATTGTCGAGCGTGACCCTGACACCGTGTTCGGTCCCGATATCTTTCTTTTTGACGAGATCATCAGCTACGAAGACTTGCCGATCCGCTGGGAAGACCGTCCGCCGACGCTGGTCGTCGAAGTGCTCTCGCCCAATGACCGCACTTCAAGACTGAATCGCCGCATTGGCCGATTCTTGGCGATGGGTGTTCCGCTGGTGTGGGTGCTCGACCCCGAAGACAGTACGCTGACGGTTCATCAAGCTCGTCGCCCGCTGGCCGTGCTGGATGCGACCGACGAAGTGACTGGCTTAGAATTCGTATCGGACCTCACGCTGAAGGTCGCTGATTTCTTCGCAACGCCGGGCGTCGCATCGGCCAGCACCTGATGGAGCACAGGAGAGAATGGCCATGCCGACGCGAATTCCATTCGTCGGACTATCGTTCGGCTTGGTACTCTTGGTGACCACGATCGCGACCGCCTGCCCGTTGTGTGGTAGTCCCCAGAAGACGCTCAGCGAGGATTTTGCCTCAGCCGATTTGGTCGTATTGGCTCAGTGGAGCGACGGAAAATCGCCGGCCGGGATGTTGGTCGGCAACACGATGTTCTCGGTTGTGGAGGTCGCGCGAGGCGAATCGAAGTCGTTGAAGAAAGACGCCAAGCTCGCGGTCCCGAAATTTCATACCGGACAGCGTGGCGATCTGTTTCTGCTCTTCGGTCAGAGAGAAGACGACGAACTTGTTTGGCGTCCGCTGGAAATCGGCGAGGCTGGCTATCAATACGTCAAACAGGCTCCGGCCACCGACGTGCCGACGGCCAAGCGGCTGGAATACTTCGTCAAATTCTTGGAGTTCTCCGACGAGCAAATCGCGATGGATGCCTATTGGGAATTCGCGAACGCTCCCTGGGAGGACATTGTCAAAGCCAAACACAAGCTGGATCGGGAGAAGCTACATCAGTGGCTCCAAAACGAAAAGACGCTGGCGAATCGCTTGAACCTGTATTTCTTGATGCTCGGTTTGTGCGGCAACGACGCGGACGCGCGGATGTTGGAGAACCTCGTTCGCGTTCCTCCGCCGGGTTGGAATTTGGGCCGGGATGGATTGATGTCGAGCTACCTGTTGCTGACCGGCGACAAGGGGCTGAAGGTGCTGAATGAGACCAAGCTTACGAATCCGCAGGCTCCCTTCAGCGAAGTCTATGCTGCCATGCAGGCGTTGCGCTTCATGTGGTCCTACGGAAATGGCCGCGTTTCGCCAGATCTTCTGCGGCAGTCGATGCGCACGCTGATTGACTCCCCCGACCTTGCGGACCTCGCGATTGCCGACCTCGCTCGCTGGGAAGACTGGTCTCTGCAAGATCGTCTGAGGCAACAATTCGGCAACGCCGAGTTGCGAGTGCAGCGTGCCATTGTTCGCTATTTTCTGATCGCCGCGAAGCCGAAGCTCAACGCGCCCGATCTACCCGCCTCGGCCAAACAAGCCAGCATGAATCTGGAAAAACTCCGCCAACAGGAGCCGAAGTTGGTCAATGAGGCCGAGCGGTATTTCACGCAATAGTTTCGACCGGGATCATTCTGCCATGAAGGTTCACCGCCTCTGGATTCTTGCGTTGCCAGCAAGACCTCAAGACAGTCCAACAAGCCGAGCGGTTCTTGCTCTTAAAATAGCCGACAGGAAATCTCATGTTCGACCTCCCTGTGATTCAGCAAACCTTGCGGCAATTCGGTTTTGGTGGCTGGCTGCTGTACGATTTTCGCGGCAGCAACGTGCTGGCGCGGCGAGTGCTCGGTTTGAGCGATCAACAGATTGGCTCGCGGCGGTTCTTTTACTTTATGCCCGCGACTGGCGAACCGAAGAAACTTGTGCATCGGATCGAGATGGGTGCTCTCGATCATCTGCCGGGCGAGAAGATCGTGTACCTCAAGTGGCAGGAGTTGGAAGCGGGCGTTGCGAGTCTCGTGCGCGGGACGACAAACGTCGCGATGGAGTATTCGCCGCGCGTCTCGAACCCGTATGTCTCGAAAGTCGATGCGGGAACAATCGAGCTGGTGAGGGCGCTGGGCGTGAATGTTGTTTCGTCCGGCGATTTGATCCAACTCTTCGAGGCGACGTGGGACGACGACCAGTGGCGCATGCACCTCGACGCGGCGAAGGTCACGGACTCGGCGTACGACGTGGCGTGGAAATTCATCGCCGACGAGGTGCGAACTCGCGGCGAAACCAGCGAGTCGGCCGTGCGGCAAGTCATCATGGATCATTTCGCTCGGCACGGCGTGACCACGTATCACCCGCCGATCGTCGGCGTCGGCCCGAACAGCGGTGACCCGCACTACGAAACCGGCACCGGAGCGAATACGACGATCCGCCGCGGCGACTTCGTGCTGATCGACCTATGGGGCAAGCTTGATCAGCCACGCTCGGTCTACAGCGATCTCACGCGCACCGGCTTTGTGGACGAGACCGTACCGGCTCACATCGCCGCGGTGTTTGGCGTCGTGGCGAAAGCTCGCGACGCCGCGATCGCGCGCGTGAAATCTGCGTTCGCGGCGAAGCAGCCGCTACGAGGTTGGGAAGTCGATCAAGCCTGCCGCGACGTAATCGTCGCCGCCGGGTATGGCGGTCAGTTCGTGCATCGCACGGGACACAGCATCGGCCAAGAGGTCCACGGCAATGGAGCCAACATCGACAACCTGGAAACTCAC
>CAZPUJ010000216.1:0-4384 GCA_964589725.1 uncultured Planctomycetaceae bacterium | reverse complement strand
GGGCTTGCAGTTGCCGACCACGACGGCCTATCAGCCGGTGGCGGTGGCAGCTCCCGCGGTTTCGCTCGGCCCGATGGAAGCGCTGCCGACGTATCGCTAAGCCGATGCACCATCCCACGCGACTTCCGACTTCTGTGAAGTGCGGGTGGGGGCGATGCCCGTGCCGCGACCGGAAAGAGACACCGGCGCGGTGCGAGCCTCGCCCCCTTTTGCCTTTGGGATGAACCGCGGTGACGGGTGCTCGACCCGGTTTTGGCGATGGCTATAATCGCGGCCAGGTCTCCCGCCGCGGGTTCTCTTTCGCCGAAAGCTCACAGAGTCGCCTCATGCAAATTGTTCAGTACGGTCATCCCGTGTTGAGCTGGAAGTCGAAGCCCATCCAAGCCATCACAGACGAACTCCGCTCCACCGTGAGCGCGATGTTCGAGCTGATGTACGCGGCCAAAGGAATCGGTTTGGCAGCCAATCAAGTCGGGTTGCCGTATCGGTTGTTCGTGGTCAACGTGACGGCCAATCCCGAGGAAAAGGAAGAAGAGTTCGTCTTTCTGAATCCGTGCATTCGACGCCGCAAAGGAAGCGCGGAAGGCGAGGAAGGTTGTCTGAGCCTACCCAGCCTGTACGCGAAGGTTGCCCGCGCCGAGGAGATCGTGGTCGAGGCCTACGACCTGGAGGGCGAAGCGTTCGAAATGGAGTTGGACGATCTCCCCGCGCGCGTCGTCCAGCACGAGACCGATCATCTTGACGGCGTGCTGTTCGTCGATCGGCTGAGCCCCGAAGAACGGCTGAAGGTCGAGCCGAAACTGCTGAGCTTCGAGTCCGAATTCCGTCAAAGGCAGAAGCTTGGTGAATTCCCGCCGGACGAAGAAATCAAGCGGCAACTGCGTGAACTGGAAAAGGGATTGCGTCCGCGGTCTCCGGCGTGACGTTTGTAGTTCCGCCGTCAGGCGGCATTCCGAAGCAACCGCCTCAAGGCGGAACTACGAGCTGGGAGCAAAACCGTGACGCTGCGCGTGGCCATGTTGGGAACCGGATCGTTCGCCTTGCCGACATTCCTGGGGTTGCTCGATTCGCGACACACCGTCGTGGGCTTAGTGACGCAGCCGGATCGAGTCGGACCGGGACATCATCAGCATCGCAATCCGCTGAAGGATGCGGCTCTGAGCACGAATCTCCCCGTGTTTCAGCCGGAGAAAGCGAGTTCTCCGGAGTCACTGGAAACGCTCGCGAGTTGGCAGGCCGATCTGTACGTCGTCGCTGCTTACGGGCAAATCCTGTCGCGTCAATTGCTGAGCGTGCCACGTTTGGGGGCGATCAACGTGCATGCCTCGACTCTGCCAAAGTACCGCGGCGCGGCGCCGATCCAGCACGCAGTCTGGCAGGGCGAGCGAGAGATCGGCGTCACGATCTTTCAGATTGTCCGAGAACTCGACGCCGGCCCGATCTTGGCGATCGAGAAGATGTCGATCGATGCGCAAGAGACAGCCGGCGAATTGGAAGACCGGCTGGCCGCGTTCGCTGTGCCGGTGCTGCTGCGCGTCGTGGACGAACTCGACACCGGAGTCGCACACCCACAACCGCAAGACCATTCTCAGGCCACGTACGCGCCGCGGCTGACAAAAGCCGACGGCCAAATCGACTGGCGAAGCTCGGCCGCTGAGATCGCCTGTCACGTGCGAGCGATGCAGCCGTGGCCCAAAGCGTTCTCGACGTGGCAGCGTCCTGAAGGTTCGTCTTTGCGAGTCATCGTTCTGCACGTGCGAGCAGTTTCCACCGACGACACGTCGCCGCCGGGCACGATCCTCGCCACGGCAGCCGGGCAATTGCTGGTCAATACGGGCCACGAGGCCCTCGCGATCGAGACGCTTCAGCCGGAAGGCAAACGAGCCATGGCCGCGAACGAGTTCCTGCGTGGTTATCAGGTCCGTGCTGGCCAACGTTTCTCGCCGAGTGCGGAATAGTTCATTGAAGCCCCTGTCACCGGTGGCGATAATGTCACGACCTGATTCTGTCAACGGCGCGAATGCTCGCATTTCTCCGGATGCCATTGAGCGCAGTTCGACGAAGCAACGTGAATGCCTCTCTTGACGGTGCGAGTCGGAAACTCGCGTCACGAATATTGGCAAACAGATCCCTGGCTGGAAGCGCTTTGAGTCATGGCCAAGATCGTCATGCGAGATGGTGAAATCGGGGAGCAACCTGCGCCGGTCCACTACGTGATGGTGGTGGACAACGATCCGGAGAGCGCGCAACAGACCAAGAGCGTCCTTGAAAAGCACGGCTTCGAGGCGAAGATCTTCAAAGACGGCGGACAGGTTCACGGCGGCTTGGCCACGGACCGTCCGGATTTGGTCCTGCTCAAACTGATTCTGTCCGGCGAGAGCGGCTTCGAAATCTGCGAGCGCCTGAAAAAACTCGAACGTCACTTGCCCGTGTTGATTTACACCGAAATCGAGCTGGAAGCCTCCCAGCAATTGGCGTCGAAGTTGGGGGCCGACGGTTATCTCACCAAGCCCTGCGAACCCGAATTGCTGGTGCAGACAATTCGCGAAGTCGCTGACGCCGTTTGGGAACGGCAGACCGACGAGCGCGAAGGGAAGGAAAAAGCGGAGATCCGCTTCCGCTGCAAGTGCGGGCATCGGCTGAAGGACAAATTCCAAAACCGCGGCAAGCTGGTGAAATGCACGAGCTGCCAAACGCTGGTGCAGATCCCCGAGTACAATGCTCACGAGATGCTGCTGCGAGTGGGACACAACACTCAGGCCGATGCGATGCACGATCCCTTAAAGTTTGTGTCTGTCAAATGCCAGCACTGCGGCACGCTCTACAAGCTGTACTCGTCCGATCTCGAAACGGCCCGCACTTGTCCCAAATGCCAGAAGCGGCAGAGCGGAGCATTGTCGATCAGCGGTGCGCCACTGTCGCGTGCCGCCTTGGCCAGTTCGTTGCGAGTGCTCCGCATCCTTTCGGGCAAGCTCAAAGGCAAGAAGTTGATGCTGCCGGACAACCAGATCACGCTGGGCCGCGACCGCTCGTGTGAACTCCGACAGGATGGCGAGGGGATTGCCCCTCGGCACTGCACGCTCAAGCCGACACCGCAAGGGATCGTGGTCAATGACCTGGGCAGCGAAGCCGGCACTCACATCGACAACGAACAAATCACGGGCCAAGCGCTGCTGGAACCCGGCGGTCTGTTGCGCGTCGGCTCGATGTTGTTTCGCCTGATCGGCCAGAATCGTGATACCAATTCGACCACCTTCTACGATCCGAAAAAGACCAAGGCCGAACAAAAGGCCGCCGAAAAAGGGGTCAGGCTGTTCACCTCCGATCGACCGACGGCCATCGAGGCCGCGGATGTCATCCAAGCTCACTGGGACATCATCCGCGGGCGATCCGCCGCGCCTCACGACGACCAAGCCGACAACTCAGAATGATGCCTATCGATATCTTGAAAGCGCAACATGGCCAAGCCCGGCTTTCACGGACCGCTGATCCAAATCAACGACTGCTGTTGGAAGATTCCGCAGTCGTACAAACCCGGCATGCGCGTGGATGGGCTGATTTACGCCAGTGCCGAACTGATCGAGCACGTGCGCGCTGATCAAGCTCCCGAACAAGTCGCCAACGTCGCGACGTTGCCGGGCATCCAAGTCGCCAGCTTGGCCATGCCGGACATTCACTGGGGCTACGGATTCACGATCGGTGGCGTCTGCGCGACGGATCCGGACGACGGTGGAGTGATCTCGCCGGGCGGAGTCGGCTACGACATCAACTGCGGGGTGCGGCTGATCCGTTCGAACTTGTTTTATCAGGACGTCAAGCCGCATCTGAATCGGCTGGTCGATGAGTTGTTCAAGCAAGTGCCGACCGGCGTCGGCCGCTCGGGGAAATACCGCTTCGACAAGCCTGAACTGCGCGAGCTGATGGCCGAAGGTGTGAGTTACCTCCAGCGGCGCGGACTGGCGACCGACGCGGACATCGAGTTCACGGAAGCTGGCGGTCGACTGGACGGCGCGGTCCCCGGATACGTCAGCGATCGCGCGCTCGAACGCGGTGCGACTCAGTGCGGCACGCTCGGCTCCGGCAATCATTTCATGGAAGTGCAGATCGTCGAGTCGATCCACGATGCCCAGGCGGCCGAAGTGCTCGGACTGGCACAAGACCAAGTTTGCGTGATGATCCATTCCGGCTCGCGCGGTCTGGGGTATCAAGTCTGCGACGATGCGCTGCTGAAACTCCGCGGCGTGCCGGAGAAATACGGCATCGTACTGCCCGATCGACAACTTGCCTGCGCTCCGGTCCTCAGCCAAGAAGGTCACCACTATTTGGGAGCGATGCGCGCCGCCGCCAACTACGCCTGGTGCAACCGGCAACTGCTGACCTGCCA
>CAZPUJ010000215.1:0-5666 GCA_964589725.1 uncultured Planctomycetaceae bacterium | reverse complement strand
GGGGCGAATCCTGGCACGGTCGACGCCGGGCTCGGCCGCCGTATCCGAGTGCTCGGGCCGGAAGAGGACATGGCGCGGCAGATTCTCAAGCTGTGCGACACGGATCAACAGAAGATCGCTTGGATCGACAAGGCGGCACCGGATGATCTGCGTGGCGGCGGAGTGACTCAGCCGGAAACAACAGCTCCCGTCGGTTTGGCCGCCTCGAAGATGAACGCGGACCAAAAGAAACTACTTAGCGAACTGCTGGCCGAATATCTCAAGAACATGCCGGCCGACATCGAACGCGAACGACGAACGGCCCTTGAGGCGGCGGGGCTCGACAAGATTCATTTCGCCTGGTGGGGCAGCAGCGAAGTCAACGAGCGACACTACTACCGCGTGCAAGGCCCGACGTTCGTGATCGAGTACAACAACACGCAAAATAACGCCAACCACGTGCATAGCATGTGGCGAAATCTCGGCGGCGACTTCAACGTGCCAATCAAGTAGCTCTGGCCCTCGTGGCCGAATCCGGCACGCGCCCCGACCCTTGAGTCGTCCTCCTAATGCCAACTTTGACCGCTCCCGCGAGAAGGACTTTTCAACAATTTCCCCACATGAGGTTTCCGATGAATTTGCAACGCAGACGATGGCTAAAAGCCGGCTTGGGACTATTGGTTGCCGCTTGTGCATGGCTCGGCCGGGATTACGTGACTCGCGCCGACGACGACGGCTGGAAAACGATCTTCGACGGCAAGACGCTCGACGGTTGGGACGGCAATCCCGACCTTTGGCGCGTCGAAGACGGAGCGATCACCGGGCAGACGACCGCCGAGAAACCGACGAAGGGAAATACCTTCATCATCTGGAGAAAGGGTGAAACAACCGATTTCGAGCTGAAGCTGGAATACAAAATCGTCGGAGGCAACTCCGGCATTCAGTACCGCAGCTTTGAAGTGCCGAATGAAAAATGGGTCATCGGTGGCTATCAGGCCGACTTCGAGGCGGGCGACACGTACTCCGGCATCAACTACGGCGAGAGGTTTCGCGGCATCTTGGCCGGACGTGGCGAGAAGACCGTCATTGGCCCAGACCACAAGCCCAAGGTCGTCGAGAAGGTCGCGGACTCGGCCGAGCTCCAAAAGAAGATCAAGAAAGAGGACTGGAACGAGTACCACATCACGGCGCAAGGATTCACATTGACGCATCGGATTAACGGCAACGTGACCTCGATCTGCACCGACGAAGACACTGAACAACGTCGAGCAAAGGGCGTGCTCGCGTTGCAGCTTCACGCTGGCCCGCCGATGAAGGTCCAGTTCCGCAATATCAAGATCAAACCCTTGAAGCCGGAAGGCACCGCCGCGACAGGCAGCGCAGGCACAAAGCAGATTTTGTTGCTGGCGGGCAATCCGAGTCACGGGTTTGGCGCCCACGATCATCTGGCCGGCTGCTCGTTGCTCGCGAAGTTACTCAATCAAAGCGGTCTGCCAGTCGCGGCGAAGGTGCATTCGCTAAAGAACGACGGCTGGCCGAATCCGGAAGTTCTCGCGGCAGCGAACACGATCGTCATCTATTCCGACGGCGGTGGCGGACATCCATTCAACACGCACCTCGACGAGTTGCAGTCGCTGACAACGAAGGGAGCCGGTATCGTCTGCATCCACTACGGCGTCGAGACGACGATCGGGAAGCCGGGGCAAGCGTTCATCGACTGGACCGGTGGGTACTTTGAACCACATTTTTCGGTCAATCCCCACTGGACCGCAAGCTACAAGCAGTTCCCGAAGCACCCGACGACCAACGGCGTAATGCCGTTTTCGACCAACGATGAGTGGTACTACCACATGCGGTTTCGCGAGAAGATGGAAAGGGTCACGCCGATCCTGACCGACATGCCGCCCGCCTCGACCCTGGTCGTCGTGGACCAGGACGGCAACATCGTGATGGAGGATAAGGACGGCAAGAAAGTCCCGAAGCTCAGCCGGCCGGAGAACGCTCACAATAACAATCCACACGTTCGCAAAACGATCCTCGAAGACAAGACCCCGCAACACATGGCTTGGGCGACTCAACGCCCCGACGGAGGTCGCGGCTTCGGTTGCTCCGGCGGACACGTTCATTGGAACTGGGGCAACAATCAGTTCCGCAAGTTGATGCTCAACGCCATCGTGTGGACCGCCGGCCTCGACGTGCCGGCCGTCGGTGTGAATGCCGGCATGGTGACGATCGACGATCTGCTTCAAAACCACGACGAGCCAATCCCCGCTGATTTCAACAAGGCTCGCATCCAAGCGATGCTCGACGAGTGGAATGCTCATGCCGTGAAGTGAACCGGAGACTCGTCAAGTGATATGGTACTCGTAGGTGCCAAACCGCTTGACATCGCTGCCGGCGTCTTCCCAGGAGTAGCGGTAGCGGCCAATGTGATCGAGCCGGATCGTGGTGTCGGCGAAGGTTGAGTAGCCGCAGCGCCGCGCACGTTCGCAAAACGCATAATCTTCGCCGAGATACCAGTTCCCTTGGTCGATCGGAAGGATGAGCGGCTGGAAGAACGGATACAACGGATTGCCGCGACCCTGATTGCACAACGGCAGTGGCAGCTTTTGGATCATGTCCAGGTAGAGCTGCCGCCGGGTCAGCAGAAAGCCGGTCCCCGCATATTTCACCTCGGTCAGTCCCCCTCCTTGGCCGAAGGTGAGTTTCTTAGTTCCGGGCAGGACTTCGCAGGCCAGTGCCCGTTGTCCTTTCTTGCTGGCAATGACAGTCACCATCGGCAGCGCGTGGGAACGGAGCCGGTCAATCGCTTCCACGGGAAAGCCCATGTCGGCGTCGATCCACATCAGTTCTTCAAAGCCTTCGGCGATCGCGTCGGTGGCGAGCCGATTGCGTGCCTGATCAATCGCCGCGTTGCCGAAAGCCCGTCGCACTTTGTAGCCCAAGCTCTCCAATTCTTTCAGCAGACGGTCGGTCTGATTCTCAATGTGGCTGAACGTAGGGACCAAGACAATGCACTTCCCGCGAGCCGCTCGCCGAGCATCTTCCAAAGGCTTGCGCTGTCCCACCACGGTCGCGCGCTGGGAACCAATCACGGCCCCGTCGATACCCGTCAAATCCGGTTCGTATCCCAGTTCGCGCGAGTACTCCACAGCTTCGCGAAACAAACCGCCAGGAATCTGCTCCGCAATCTCGCGCCAAGTCAATGGGCGATGCGGCCGTTTGTTGTAATCGGAAGGAGGCGGTTTCACGGATTCCAGCTTGGGCGGCTCCTTCAACAAGCCCCATCGCACTAAGAGTTCCGGCAAAACCTGCATCGCCTCTTCGACTTTGATGCGTACGTCCGGCCGTCGCGCCGCGATCAACTTGTTCCAGCCCAACCACGTCTGAACAGCTTGCTCCACCACGCCAACGGAGGTGTCCAGCCGAATGTAACGCGACATGAAGTTCGTCGATCGCAAATCCGGCAAGGAAGTGAAAGCCATTGAGGCAATCACCTTCTCCGGACTCCGAACGACGTGAATCACCCGCTCGAAATCCACATCAAGTGATGTCGTCCCGTCCGTTGTGTACGGCACTGCGTCCGCCTGGGCCGCAAACATCCACGATGATGTCCCCGCCGCTCCCATCTCCTCGTGGCCCACATCGCAACCCAGGACCGTTAACGCCTGGGCCATGAATCCCGTTCCCGATCGAGGGTGTCCCAACACCAAAAGCGGATATGTGCGTAGTTTGCTCATTGTATTTATATCCCCATTGACCTACGTGTTACCCAACGAAATGCGGAGCTCACACTCCTAAATTCTTCGCGACGTAAGGATCCAGGCCAGATTTTGAAGGCGTTCTCTTCTGAGTAACCGGTTCTGTTAGCATTGCCGGCAGAATTTCCAGCACGTAAATGCCACCCCTCGAATTCACTGCTAGGGGGCTTCGCATGACAAGACATCTCATTTTCGTCACATCGAGCGGTCTCGAATTCCCGGAAATTACCCTCTTCGACGGATTTATTTGGAAAAACAAACACCGCGACTTCCTTGCCTCCAGGTTCGTCCCTACCTCTCGGAATCTCACTTAGATAGATTACGACCGATAGAGTCGTTTTATTACGGGCTCTAACTCCGCAAGTAAGTGGTCACTTTCCCACCCCCAAGAACTGCGATTTGAAGCTCAACTCCCCGAACGCGAGCAACCGCGCTGATCCAAAACTGTGACAAAGTGGGTGCGGCTCGAATTTTTGGCGTCGCACGCACGAGCCGAACAATCGTACCTTGAGACGGATTGACAATCCCTCCCACGCGGATGATTGACCGGCCGGCAGCGGATCCTCAGGAAATCCAGGCTTGGAGCGATTCACCAACAGGTCACAAGGCCCTTTGCTTCTCCATTCGCACGGGACGTTGGAGTCACGTGGAACTGCATGAAGGCCGCTGACGCGAGTCCTGCCGAATTCTCGGGTCGTGCGCGCGACTCCGATCGTTCGACTTGCCCTCACTTTGACGCACTCGTGGATCGGCGCGGTTCCTCTCGTTCGGGGAGTTGAGCCCAAAATCGCGGTCTTTCGAGCCGCTTGATTTCTGAGCAAGTTGTCATCCTTGTTGTGCCGTTGGTAACGACGAGGGAAGAGAGTCGGGAGCAAGGTCGCCTCTAAATCGGACTCTATCACTTCGCTCTCAAGACGCGCTAACGAGGGATGGCTCTCTTGAAATCGATAATCCAAAGGTACGTTACCTGAGCTACCTAGTTTCCCAGAAGATCAGTTTCTCGATGAAATAAAGTAGACAAGAAAGTTTAAGTAGAGTAAAAGAATAGCGTATTTTAGGAAGTCTGCGTAGTCTGGGATGACGTTTTCTTCACACACAGGTGAGACTAAGAGAGAGAGGCAACAATGGTTGATTTCAATCCGTTTCGTCGTCGGCAACCACGCAGACGGGACTCGTTATTTAGTTCCATAGGCTGGATCGAGCGTCTACAGACTAAGGCGATGCTGTCGGTAACTAATCCCGCAGCAGCCGATCCGCCTGAAGAGGTCTGTGATGCGACCGTGACCGATGTTGTGACGGAGTTCAGTAGCGCTCTAAACAGTTCTGTACCACAATATATATCTAATTTGCAGGCTGCAGGTACTCGCCTTAATGCGCAAATCACGCTGATCATTCAGGGCATCCAGGACAGCCTTTCGGAGCTAACCCAGCATTCAGTGGCTGGAAACGCTGCTGGAGTTCAGAATCAGCTCACAGAACTGAACGCTTGGAATAGCCTCCTGAATCAGGCGATTACCGGATATATCTCTGCTGTACAAGATCTGTCGAATGCCTTTAGCACTGGTATCACGTCACTGGTCCAGGATCTCGTGACTGGCACCACTGATGCCTGCGATGGCGTTCACGCCATCCATGACCAACAGTCTCAAAACGCAGCTTCGCAGTCGGATGCCAATGACTCAGCAACAGAGGCCGCACGCCTCCTTACCCAGACAATCAACCAGAAGGCTGACACCTTCGATAACGACGGTTCGGGAACGGGCAGCGGAACTGGCTCGGGAACTGGTACGGGGACCGGCACGGGGACCGGCACGGGAACTGGTACGGGAACTGGTACGGGAACTGGTACGGGAACTGGTACGGGAACTGGTACGGGAACCGGCACGGGAACCGGCACGGGGACCGGCACGGGAACCGGCACGGGAA
>CAZPUJ010000214.1:0-2713 GCA_964589725.1 uncultured Planctomycetaceae bacterium | reverse complement strand
TCGTCGGTGCTGATGCAGCGGATGATGTCGGCGGCGTTCGAGTGGCACAATTACGGCAAGTCGACGATCGGCAATCGAGCCGATATCGAGCGCGTGCCCGTCGAGAATCTGCGGCAGTTCTACAAGAAGTTTTATCAGCCGGATAACGCGATGCTTGTCGTGGCCGGGCGGTTTGAGCCGGAGACGGCGCTCAAGTTCGCGGCCAAGTATTTCGGCTCGCTGCCGAAGCCGGAACGAACGCTCGACAACACATACACCGAAGAGCCGGCACAAGACGGCGAGCGGCTCGTGACGTTGCGGCGCGTCGGCGATGTCGCGGTCGTTGGAGCCGTTTATCACATCCCGTCCGGCGCGCATCCGGAATACGCGGCTGTCGATGTTTTGGAATCGATCCTCACTCAAGCTCCGTCTGGCAAATTGTACAAGGCCCTCGTCGAAACCAAGAAAGCGGCGAACGTGTCGGGAGCGGCCTTCGCACTTCACGATCCCGGCGTCTTGTTGCTGATGGCCGAAGCGTCGAAAGGCAACGATCCACAAGTCGTGCTCGAAGCGATGATGGACGCGATTGACGACGTCGTGCTCAAGGGGGTCACGGAAGACGATGTCGAGCGTGCTCGGCAAAACCTGCTCAAGCACCGCGAACTGAAAGCGGCCGACAGCGGTGGACTCGCCGTTGAACTCAGCGAGTGGGCGGCTCAAGGTGACTGGCGATTGTATTTTCTCTACCGCGACCGGCTGGAGAAGGTGACGGCCGAAGATGTGACGCGCGCCGCATCGGCGTATTTACGTCGGAACAATCGAGCGGTCGGAATGTATGTGCCCGTGAAGGCTCCGGAACGAGTCAGCGTTCCCGCGACACCATCGCTGGCGGAAATGATCGGCGAGTACAAAGGTCGCGAAGACATCGCGACCGGTGAGGCGTTCGACGTCGATCCGCTGAAGATCGAGGCTCGCACCGAACGCTTCACGTTGCCGACTGGTTTGAAAGCAGCGTTCCTACCGAAAAAGACTCGCGGCGAAGCTGTCACGTTGCGACTGACGCTCCGTTACGCCAGCGAGGAGTCTCTCAAAGACAAAGCGAAGGCGGCTGAACTGCTGCCGAAGCTGATGGCTCGCGGCACGAAGACGTTGTCGCGGCAAGAACTGACCGACGCTCTCGATAAAAATCGAACCGTCTTGAACGCGAGCGCCGCGTTGCGGCAACCGGGCGTCGCGACGTTCACGCTGACGACCAAGAAGCCAAACCTCGCCGCTGCGCTCGATCTGCTGAGGCAAGTGCTTCGCGAGCCGGCCTTCTCCGAAAATGAGTTCGAGACGCTCAAGGCCGCACAGCTTGGTAGTCTTGAAAAGCAAAAGACCGATCCGACGGCACTGGCTCAAGCGACAGTCTCCAAGCAACTCAACCCGTATGCCGTCGGCGATCCACGATTCATTCCCTCGATGGTCGAAGAGATCGAGATGCTGCAAACGACGTCGCTGGCGACAATCCGCGAGCTGTACGAATCGGCTCTGGGCGCGAAGCACGGCGA
Organism: uncultured Planctomycetaceae bacterium; assembly: GCA_964589725.1. Lineage (GTDB taxonomy): Bacteria > Planctomycetota > Planctomycetia > Planctomycetales > Planctomycetaceae > CAYSHJ01. The sequence goes on along the minus strand of CAZPUJ010000214.1, from coordinate 1,184 downwards.
ACTGACCGTCGTCGGCGACTTCGACGTCTCCGCCACGAAGCAGCAGTTGCTGGAAATCTTCAGCGACTGGCACCAGAACGACTCGTACCGCCGCATCGTGCGCCGTTCGGACGTGAAACCGAAGGGCAACACGCAAGCGATCGCCACGCCAGACAAAGCCAGCGCGACATATTTTGCCGGCCTCGTCTTCCCGATGCGCGACGATCATCCCGACTTCGCCGCGCTGCAACTGGGCAACTTCATCTTCGGCCACAGTTCGCTCTCTTCTCGCCTGGGCAATCGAGTCCGCGAGAAGGAAGGTCTTTCGTACGGCATCGGCAGTGGTCTGCAAGTCCCGGCCGTCGATGATCGCGGCCTGTTTTATCTCTTCGCCATCTGCAACCCGTCGAACATGAGCAAAGTCGACAAGGCGATTCGCGAGGAGGTCGACTTGTTGCTCAAGGAAGGAGTCACCGGCGACGAACTCGACGCCGCGAAGCAAGGCTTTCTGCAAGGCGAGCAAGTCGCCCGCACAGAAGACGCGAACTTAGCTCAGATCCTGGAAGAGTCACTCGACGCGAACCGCACGCTGAAGTATCAGGCCGACCTGGAAAAGCGAGTGGCGAAAGTCACGCCCGATGACGTCGTCAAAGCGTTGCGAAAGCACCTCGATCCGAAACGACTCGTGATTGTCACGGCCGGCGATTTTCGTGCGAAGCCCACGGCGGACAGCGAGGAAAACTGAACCATGCGGCCGGGGGCCGTTACTTTGCACCAACCCCACCGGGCTTGTCCCGGTGGCTCACGGGTTTTTGCACTACTCGATTGCTCGCTGGCTTCGGAATGCAGTAGTGCAAAAGCCCGCGAGCCACCGACGCAAGGTCGTTGGGGTTGGTGCGGACAATCGAATGCCCGACATCACTCCCAACCGCATCTGCCGCGCCTACGAAACCGCGAAGGCTACGCTCTTGGCAGAGATGGTGAGCGAGCCAGTCGCGGCGGATGATCCCGTTCAAAAGCTGCTCGATGCGCCGGTCAGCGAGTTGCGGCATTGGGTCGGCGAGCTCTCGACCTCGGCACTCTCGACGGCCACGGCGGTCATGGCGTTGGAGCAGATGCGGCGGCAATTCGTCTCGGTGGGGCGAGACGTTCCGGAGACGTGGACTCAGCTGATTCGCGGCGGTCTCGAGTGGTTGATTGCTCAC
>CAZPUJ010000213.1:0-4522 GCA_964589725.1 uncultured Planctomycetaceae bacterium | reverse complement strand
AATCTCAAATTTGAAATTCCAAATGACCTAAATTCGCGGGGCTTCTAGCTCTTTCTGGCGGCTCGGACAACCCGAGGTTTCTTGGCCAAGTCCTTCAGGACGGTAATGCCTTCATAGCGGCCGTCCTGTGTCAGAAGTTGCGTGACGGACTCGGCTTGCTCGCAGCCGATCTCGATCAGCAAGTGGCCGCCGGACGCGAGGAATTTCGGAGCCTCGGTCACCAGCCGACGAATGACGCTCAACCCGTCCGGGCCACCATCGAGGGCGGACCTCGGCTCGTGCAAACGGATGTCCGGCGAAAGCGTTTCGATCTCGGCGGCCACGATATACGGCGGGTTACTGGCGATCAGCTCGAACGTCTCGCCGTCGGCCAACGGGGCGAAGAGGTTGCCCTGCACAAACCGAACTCGGTTGGCGACGCGGAGTGTCTCGGCATTCTGTCCAGCGATCGCCAAAGCGGTGTCGGACAGATCGGTCGCCGTCACCTGAGCCGCCGGAGCATTCACAGCGATCGAGATCGCGATGCATCCGGAGCCGGTGCCGACATCCAACACTCGCGGTTGCGGCAACGGCTTGATCAGATCGAGGGCATCGACCACCAGCGTCTCGGTGTCCGGTCGTGGGATGAGCACATCGGACGTGACGCGAAAGTCGAGACTGAAGAACTCGCGATGCCCGACGAGATAGGCCACCGGTTCGGCGGCCGCTCGACGACGGACGAGTTCGCGCATGACGGCTCGCTGAGCTTCCGACACCTCACTGTCGAAGTGCGTGTAAAGTTGAATCCGCGGACAGCCACGCGCATGAGCCAGCAGGATTTCGGCGTCCAACCGAGGCGACTCGCTGCCGTGCTTTTTCAGGTGCTGCACGGTCCAGTCGAGAATCCGTCGCACGGTCCAGACCTCACCGCCGGAAGTCCCAGCATTGGCGGCGTCGGACATGCCTCGTTCCTTGGCGGCGTTGCGTCGCATTCCCACAAGCCCGACGCGCCAGCGAGGGACTGTGGCCTTCGCCCCTCGCTGGCGCGTCGGGCTTTTGTGCGGATCATGGCGTTAGTTGGCGTCGGGATTGATTCCCTTGAGCCGCTCGTTGCGGTCGAACTCCAGCAGTTGGCTGATGAGTTCGTCCATTTCGCCCTGCATCAGTTTGTCGAGCTTATAGAGCGTCAGGCCGATGCGGTGGTCGGTGAGCCGGTTCTGAGGGAAGTTGTATGTGCGAATGCGTTCGCTGCGGTCGCCGGTGCCGATCAGCGTACGTCGTTGAGACGCTCGTGCGGAGTGAGCCTTCTGCTGCTGCATTTCGAAGATTTTGCTGCGGAGCAGTCGCATCGCTTTCGCACGATTCTTGTGTTGGCTCTTTTCGTCCTGGCAGCGGACGACGAGGCCCGTCGGCGTATGCGTCAGACGGACGGCGCTTTCGGTCTTGTTGACCTTTTGGCCGCCGGGGCCGCCGGCGCGCATCGTGTCCATCTCGATGTCTTCGGGACGCAACTCGACTTCCACGTCCTCGACTTCCGGCAGGACGGCCACGGTCGCGGCGCTGGTGTGAACGCGGCCCTGAGCTTCTGTTTCTGGAACTCGTTGGACACGGTGTCCACCGCTCTCGAATTGCAATTGGTGGAAGCAACCCTCGCCGGTGATCGACAACGTGGCTTCTTTGATGCCTCCCATTTCAGCGTCGCTTAGGTCGAGCACTTCCATTTTCCAACCGCGCGAACTGACAAACCGCGTGTACATGTCGAGGAGATCGCGCGCGAAGAGCGCCGCCTCTTCACCGCCGGTGCCGGCGCGGATTTCCATGATCAACGAGCCGCGCGTCATCGAGTCGCCGGCCGTCAGCATGTCTTCCAGCTCGACCTTCAAGGCATCAAAACGGGGTTGCACCTCGGCCAACTCGGCCTTCGCGTAGTCGCGAGCCTCGTGATCCGAGTCTTCGTAGATCATCTGGCGGATGTCGCGAGTCTCCGCATCCAGCTTATTGAACTCGCGGACCGACAAGGCCACCTTGCGCAGGCCGCCATGCTCGCGCTGCAATGCCAGCATCCTGTCAACATCGGCAAGGATGGCCGCGTCTTGCAGCAAACGTTCAATCTCCTCGAATCGTTGCAGCTTCGATTGCAGACTTGGGTACATGGCGTGGTGACCGAAGCAGGAAAACGGATGCTAACCAACAAAATTGGAGTACAAACTCTCGTCCGCCCTTTTCCTAAAGGATAGACGAGAGACCGTACTCCAAACGCGCGGCCGGACGCCACCGGCCACAAGCCATAAGGCAAATGACAGGAGTTAACTTACCAAGCGAGGGGCGAGGTAAATCTTCAATTTCCGTTCGCCTAACTACTTTGCGGATTCGGGGGCCGCAGCGGGTGCCGCGGGGCCTTTGATCTTCCAGTTGTACTTCTTCGCGAACTTCTCGACGCGGCCGGCGCTGTCGATGAACTTCATTTGCCCCGTGAAGAACGGATGGCACTGCGAACAAATATCGACATGCAATTTAGTCGCCGTGCTGCGCGTGACAAACTTGGTGCCACAACTGCAGACGACCTCAATTTCTTGGTACTTGGGATGAATCCCCTTCTTCATGGCGACGCCTGTGACTCAAACAAAGGTTCAGAAAGTAGATTGACCATCCCGGCCGGCCAATCGAAGGCGAGGAGTTTAAGGCTGGCTCCGAGATTGGGCAAGTTGGATGGCGGCGCTCGTCATTTTTGGAAATGAGGGTTCAAATAAGGTGCAGGGGTCATAAAAGGTGTCAGGAACCATTTATTGACGGAATGTGGCTGGTTTGTTAGCGTTTGGCCATTATGGGACGAGCCAAGCGAGCTGATGACGGCGGGATGGTCTTTCATATCCTCAATCGGGCGAATGCCCGTGCGACGATTTTCGAGAGGCCGGAAGATTACGCCGCGTTCGAGCGCGTGTTGAGCGAAGCGCTCGAGCGTGTGGACATGCGAGTGCTCGCGTATTGTCTGATGCCGAATCACTGGCACTTGGTGCTATGGCCGCGGCGTGATGGCGACTTGTCGAAGTTCATGGGTTGGCTGACGCTGACTCACACGCAACGCTGGCATGCTCACCATCGCACCGTCGGCACAGGGCATCTCTATCAAGGACGTTTCAAGTCCTTCCCTGTGCAAGTCGACGAACACTTTCTGACGGTTTGCCGGTACGTCGAACGGAACGCCTTGCGAGCCAATCTGGTGAAGCGGGTGGAGGAATGGACGTGGAGCAGTCTCTGGCACCGGCAACAACGCGATGACTTCGCTCAGCGAGTGCTCAGCGCGTGGCCGGTTCCTTGTCCACACCAATGGCGGCAACACGTCCAGAAACCGCAGACGGATGCTGAGGTTTCCGCCTTGCGACGCAGCGTCAACCGCGGTGCACCTTTCGGTGACTCCGACTGGACTAAGCGAATCGTCAAGCGTTTGGGGTTAGAAATCACCATCCGCCCACGTGGGCGTCCCAAGAATGCACCAGACAAGAACAAACGTTGATCGCGGTAGGAACCCCCGCGCAACATTTCCAAAACTGAGATGTCATGCCAAGCGTGGAGGAACCGGAGTGACGTCGGACGGTTATTTGGATCGCCTGCGTGACTTGGTCGACGGGGCACTCAGTGAAGCCTCGGACCGTTGCGTCGCCGTGCTGACGGCCGCGCTGGCGGAGTCGGCGTCGCCGGAGACGATGCTTGTTGGACTGGAACGCTTCGTTCGCGTGATGCCGGATCGGGCTGCGTTGTTCCGCCATCTCGAGACTTCGACGCGAGCGGTGGAGGTGCTGTTCAAGCTCTTCGCTGGCAGTCCATATCTGACGGACATCTTGTTGCGCGAGCCGACTTTGTTAGCCCAATTGACACAGCCGAATTCGCTGGGCGACCTGCGTAGTCGAGACGATTTCCGCGAAGCCGCGTTGGCGTGTGTGTCTCGTGACGGAGAGGTCTTGGCGCTGCAGCGTTTTCAGCACGGTGAATTGCTGCGGATCGGCGTGTGCGACTTTCTGGGGTTGCTCGATCTGCGGTCCGTGACGAATCAGTTGTCGCTGCTCGCCGATGCTTTAGTGCAGGTGGGGTTGCAACTCTTGTCGAACAATTCGGACATAAGCCTCGAACGGTTCGCGGTCTTGGCGCTGGGCAAGCTCGGGGGCGAAGAGCTGAATTACAGTTCCGACATTGACCTCGTCTTCGTGAGCGATGTCGATTCACAGGCAGGAGTGGAAGTCGCTCAGCGGCTGACGCGATTCTTGTCGGATGTGACGTCGCACGGGTTCCTGTATCGAGTCGACCTCCGCTTACGTCCGTGGGGCAACGCCGGGCCGTTGGTCACGCCGGTCGCGACGTATCTCGACTATCTTCGACAACAGGCTCAGTTGTGGGAGAAGCAGGCGTTACTAAAGGCTCGTGTGATCGCAGGGGACTTTGAGTTGGGCGAGGCGTTCTTGAAGAATTGCCGACCGCTGGTGTTTCACACAAGTCCCGATGAAGTTCGTGAAAGTGTGTGGCGGGCGAAGCAGCGGATCGAGCAACA
>CAZPUJ010000212.1:0-3732 GCA_964589725.1 uncultured Planctomycetaceae bacterium | reverse complement strand
GGAGACGATCACCGTCTTCCGCATTTCGCCGAGCTTTTTCAGCAAGTTGCGAATCTCGATGCGGGCGCGGGGGTCGAGGCCACTGGCGGGTTCGTCCAGCAGCAGCACTTGCGGTTCGTGCAGCAGCACGCGCGCCAGCCCGATGCGCTGCGTCTGACCGCGAGACAACTGGTTGACCATCGCGTCGCGCTTGAACGCCATGTCGACCAGTTCGAGTTTCTCCTCACAGATTCGTCGCCGGGCCGAGCCGTTGATGCGATAGGCAGCGGCAAAGAATTCGAGATACTCGATTACGGTCATGTCATCGTACACGCCGAAGAAGTCGGGCATGAAACCGACCAGTCGTCGAATCTCTTGTGGATTCGTGTAGATCGACTTGCCGCAAACATACGCCTCGCCGTAATCGGGGCTGAGCAACGTGGCCAGCATGCGCATCGTGGTCGTCTTGCCCGAACCGTTGGGGCCGATGAATCCAAAGACGTCTCCTTCCTGCAGCTTCAGGTCGAGGTTGTTGACGGCGATCAAATCACCATAGCGTTTCGTCAGTTTGCTGGTTTCGATCACGGCTGAGACTTCTCGGCTTCTGGTTTCTTGGTTGGGTCTGGGATCTTGCCGTCTGTTGTCGCGGACTTGCCGTCGCTTTCAAATTTCGGGAGCTGTCGGAATTCGGACGACGATTGGGTCTGCCGTTTTACCGGCAGCAACATGCGCACAAAGCTGTTTGACCGCGTCGGCGACCGAACCGCGCCGTCGAATTTCCAATCTGTTTGTGGCTCCGGCAGCCGGGCGATGAGGACCGCTCGATCCAGCGACAAGTGCGGTGAAAGATCAAGCAAACGCAGTCCATTGTGGTCCAAACCGGTGTAAGATTTACCACCCGCCGCTTCATGCAGAGTCATCATGAGCAAGATGTCGTCCGGCTCGATGTTCGTTGTGTTGTAGCGTTCTTGCTCGATCAAAATGTCTTCCGACACAACGCCTCTCTTCGCTTGAATCTTGGTGGCTTTGGTACGCGTCAAGAAACCTCGCATCTCGCGCTTATGGACCATCGAGCTATTCGGATCCCAGGGTTGGTTCGGCGCCCACTTCGTAGCCTCGTCGCCTTGCTTGGGATGCGGCCGAAAGATCCAATTCTCGAACGCGACGATCCAGTCCGTGAACGTGAATGGCAGACGATGGATGACGCTTCCGTTCAGTTCACCGAAGCCCTCGCTGGTCAACATGGATTCGACCAACAGATGCGGCGCGGTCCAACTCGCTTCGGAGGTCAACGACTTCGTCGACCACTGCCCGATGGGCACGCCTTCCAGCCGCTGTCGCTCGACCGACGTCTTGTAGGTCAAGTGCCCCAAGTCAAACCCGCTGGCGCGGTACATGCCGCCGGGCGAGTTTTCCGGAAAGCCCAGCCAACTCACCTGTGGCTTGGTGGCGAAGTCGACGGTCATGTGGCCAAAGGTTCGCGGTTCAGCTTCGACGCTCCAATGGTGGTTGTCGGTCATGTACGCGGTCGCCCATGATCTGGCTCGCACGTCCTGCCGTCGCGCGTCGATGTCGATGACATCCAGTTGAACCAGCCTGGACGTTGCGCCATTGACGTTACGAGCCAACCACGCCGTCCCCATCGCCGCGCAAGCCACCAGCAGCGGCAACGTGGCCCACGTCCAATGCGGTCGACGCAACAGCCTGTGAACCAGAAGGTAATCCAAGGGCCCGATCACCAGTGCATACACCAGCAACAATCCCAACACCCCCCACAGCGACGGTCGAGCCACTTCTGGTATCTCAACAGCGGCCGCGCGCCACTGGGTCGCTAAATCGGTGATGCCGCTCTGCGACAACCGCGAGCCTTCCACCAATTTCACGATCGCCGTTTCCGTTTCCGCGCCTCGAAACAACAACCGACTCAAAAACGCCGAGCGACCGTCCCATTTCGAGAACGGCGGTGACGCCAGATCGAATCCCAAAACCGTGACCTGCCCGAATCCAAAGCATCCACGCGTGACGAGCGGCCCTTCCGCGCACGATACCAACGTCCGCCCCTCCTTCGGTGCAAGAATCGTTATTGGCGTCCGGCTCGCTCCCGAAATCTTGCGACTCCGCACCGTGAAAGCCTCGATGCCACTGAGGTCATTTGTGCGAGTCCGCTCGCGAACATCGACGAGTTGCATCAACAGCGGACTCAATGTCGTGGCCGCGATTTCCTCGCGGCTCGCCGTTGCCAACACCACCAGATGCCCACCGCGTTTCGACCAACGCTGCAGTTCCGCGAACATCACGTCGGACAACGCACTCCGGCTCGACACCAACACGCCATCCACACCATCCAGCGCCCACGGAGTTTCTGCGACGCTTGGCCACTCGTTCCAACGCACGACGTGAACTCCGGCAGATTCGTCCAGCACGGGCGAGTTGAACTCGACCTCCAGCCAAACCTGAACGGACTGCCGAGCGATCGTGATCGGCGACTCACTGCCGGGCTGAACCGACAAACGACGTCGATTCACGACTTGACCTTGTTTGTCTTTAAGCCGAACTTCGATCGCACCATCCAGCCGACCAACGCGAAAGACTCCCGACCAAACACCCGGTTGTCGATCAGCCGCGTGTCGAAACAACGGTTGCACGACTCCGTTGCCGTCGGGATCGAGGCTCTCCACTTCGCAGTCGGTGCCACTGACTTTTCCGAAAGCCGCTTCAACTGGCGTCCATTGGCCGACTTTGAGAAAACCGTCAAAGCCCACTCGAACGCTCGGCTCGTCCGCGACCGAGAGGACCGGACAGCTTCCCAACCAAGCCACGACCAGACCGCAAACGAGATGAACTCGCAGCAATCTTCGGAAGGTTTCGTCTCTCCGCGACAGAGGAGGACAATATGGGAATTCTACTGTGTCTGGCATGCGGCGACCGAGTCGAGTCCATTGCGTTTCGCATCGCCAACACTCTGCCGACGGACACGTTCCGCCGGCAGTCGCTGGCACCAAGAGCGGCGAATGATACGCCACGGCTCGATGAATCGTGAGCGCCAACAGCGGGATTCACGGAGTTTCCAGGCTCATCATGCGGAGCCGCTGGCTGGTCCCAGCACTTCCTGAATTCGTTGCGAGTATTCGCCAGGCATCGGGATCGACAGCAGTGGCTGTCCGTGTCGGCAAACGCAGCACACCGTCTTCAAGCGACCGTAAGCTACTCGGATCTCACCGCGCCAGAATTCGATCTCGTAATTCAGCGATTTCACGCCTTTGCGAATCACGTTCAATCGAACATCCAAGACGTCCTCGAAGTACGCCGGAGCCTCAAACGAACAGGATGCGGAGACTCGCGGCCAACCGATCGCCGAGCCATCCGGCTGCGGCTGCATGATGCTCAGGCCGAGCGATCGGAAAAACGCATGCTCGGCCTCTTCCATGTACCGGTAGTAGTTCGCGAAATGGAGGATGCCCGCCATGTCGGTGTCGGCGAATTCAACTCGGTGCGTCGTCACGAACTGAGCGGTCATTGATTGCTGCTGTCTGGTCCCCTCGCCCCGTCAGGGAGAGGGTTCGAGAGAGGAGTCGCTGAAGCCTGCCGACGATCTATCCAATGGTGCCGAAATCTCCAACAGATCGACGGCCGGGTGCCCATCACAAAAAATCGTGGCCACACGGCCGTAGGTTTGATCGTGCAATGGTACCTTGAGTGCCTCACTCAGTCCCGGCCCAGACGTGATCCGCAAGATGGCTCCCAGATCAATGT
>CAZPUJ010000211.1:0-9979 GCA_964589725.1 uncultured Planctomycetaceae bacterium | reverse complement strand
GTCCACATCAATGCCTCGCGCGGCGATGTCTGTCGCGACCAGTACTGTCGCACGGCCAGACTTGAAGTTGGCGAGAGCCTTCTGGCGTTGAGCCTGTGTGCGGTTGCTGTGAATCGCGTCGGCGGCGAAGTTGCCGTCTTGTAGTTGTCGCGCCACCCTGTCGGCAGTGTGCTTGGTCTTCGTGAAGACGAGAGCTCGCGTGACTTCGGGTGTGCGCAGCAGGTGCCGCAGCAGGTGCGTCTTGTGCGGTTTTTCGATCAAGTACACTGCCTGCTCGATGTTGTCGGCCGTGGCGGCGACGGACGTGATCTCGATGCTCGCGGGATCGTGCAGGATCGTGTCCGCCAGATCACGAATCTCGCGCGGCATCGTGGCCGAAAACAGCAATGTCTGACGTTCATTTGGCAACAAGCCGACGATCTCGCGGACGACGGGCATGAATCCCATATCCAGCATGCGGTCCGCCTCGTCGAGCACCAGCACTTGGACGTGGCTGAGATCCACGTAACCTTGCTCGCGCAGGTCCATCAACCGTCCCGGCGTGGCGACGAGGATGTCGATGCCACTTCGGAGTGCATTCACTTGATGAAACTGGCTCACGCCGCCAAACACCACCGTGTGTCGCAATCCGGAGCCTCGGCCGTAGGTCGCGAAGCTTTGATCGATCTGCACCGCCAGCTCGCGTGTGGGTGCCAACACCAGCACGCGAATCTTGCGACGATCGCGCGATTCGCGTCGTGGCCGCGTTCTTTCCCCCCCTTCCGAAGGTGGAGTAGGGGAAGATGGTTGCTCGAGTTCCAGCAGCCGATGCAAAATCGGCAGCGCGAACGCCGCCGTCTTGCCGGTGCCAGTTTGCGCCACTCCCAGCAAGTCGCGACCGGTGATCACGACGGGAATGGCCTGAGCTTGAATGGGAGTGGGAATCGAATAACCAGCCGCCGAAACGGCACGCACGAGAGGCTCAGCAAGCCCCAATTGAGAAAAGCTCAACGAAATGTTCCAAGCAAATGATGTCTGAACCCGATACGCCGGACGCAAGCCGCGTCTGTTTCAATCCGTCAAACGTGGCTGCTCGTGGAAAACAAGACGGCTTCTGTGAACCGTTCTGATCCAGGAAAACCAGCGTTCCGAGAGATGCCGTCCCATTCTTCAACGGGACGATTCGGTGGGCTGAGTCATCGCCACAGGGTTCAGCGGGCGATGGGCTAGGTGAGGGACTGTAACGTGCGGCCCTCGGAAAAGCGATACTGTTTGCCTGGGCTTTGCGGATTTGGGGTACAAGCGGCATGATCATGAGTCCGACCCAACCTGCGTCGGCGCGGGACTGTGACGGCTCCACGCGAAACGCCTCAGGGGATTCAAGACGACGATCTGATCTTCGGCAATCACCGATTAGGAAAGGAACTGTGATGTCAGCGTTTAAGATTTTGCTGAAGAAAGCGTCGCGAAGCCGTCGTTTCACAGTTGTGCTGGCCTTGCTGAGCCTCGCTTCGCTCGCTCGTTCCGCCGAGAACGATCCCCGGTTCGCCAAGTGGGAAAAAGAGATTGCCGCCTTCGAGGCGGCCGATCAGAAACAGCCGGCAGTGAAAGGCGAAATCCTGTTCGTCGGCAGCTCGAGCATCCGGTTGTGGGACGTGAAGCGATCTTTTCCGGAACTGCTGGTCGTCAATCGCGGCTTCGGGGGTTCACAGATTGAGGACTCGACGAATTTCGCCGAGCGGATCATCGGTACTCACGAACCGCGAGCGATCGTCGTCTACGCCGGCGACAACGACATCAACGCCGGCAAGTCGGCGGAGACCGTTTCGCTGCACTTCGAGCAATTTGTGGCGAAGGTGCGCGGCAAGCTGCCGGAGACGCAAATCTTCTTCATCGCGATCAAACCCAGTCCGTCGCGCTGGAAGCACACTGAAACTCAGCGTGCGGCAAACGAACGGATTCGCGCGTTCTGCGAGCGCGGGCCACGGCTGACGTTCGTCGATGTTGTCCAGCCGATGCTCAACAAAGATAGCCAGCCGCGTGAGGAGTTGTTTCTCAATGACGGGCTGCACATGACGCCGGCCGGATACCAAGTCTGGAATGACTTGCTGCGACCACAGCTCGCGAAGGTGTCGCCCGTCGATCCCGGAGCCGCCGCGTTACTGAAGGCCAAACGAGTCGTCTTTCTCGGCGACAGCATCACTTACTCAGGGCAATACATCGCGTACCTGGAGACGTTTCTCGCGACGAGGGTTCTGGCTGCGAGGTCTCCGCACCACAAGACGGAATTCCTTAACCTCGGCCTACCGAGCGAGACTTGTTCGGGTTTGTCGGAGGACGGCCACGCCGGCGGAAAGTTTCCTCGGCCGGATGTCCATGAGCGGCTGCAACGGTTGCTCGACAAGCTGAAGCCGGACCTGATCGTCGCCTGCTATGGCATGAACTGCGGCATCTACCTGCCATTCTCTGAAGAGCGTTTCGCGAAGTACCAAGACGGTATCCATCGCTTGCGAGCCACCGCTGAGAAATCCGGTGCAAAAGTGATTCATCTCACTCCGCCGACTTACGACCCGCAGCCGCTCAAGGGCGGCGGTAGTGCCAGCTACAACGACGTGTTGGATCGGTATTCAGAGTGGCTGCTCACGCAACGCGCGAGCGGCTGGACGGTGATCGACATTCACGGGCCAATGAACGCACACTTGGCCGCACGCCGCAAACAAGATCCGAAGTTCGTGCTCGCTGGTGACGGCGTTCACGCCGGCTCGACCGGACATTGGCTGATGACCCAAGCGATCATCGAAGCAATCTTCGGCTGGCCGCACGCGCAGCCGGTCGCCGAAGTGGACGGCGAACTGGACGAGACTGACCAGCAAATGCTTGTGCCGCTGCCGGTCGATCCGACTTGGGATGCCGATTCGCTGGAGCTGACCTCGGCTCGCGAGTACTTCGCGACGCTCAATGTTCGCGTCTCAAAGACGTCGTCGCCGCGTTACGACATCGTGCAGCGCGGACAGCCGATCGGCTTCGTCACGGCTCACGAACTGCAAACCGGACAGACCGATCTCACGCAGCTCACGCCGTTCGCACCGACTCAGCAAGCGGCGGAGTTGCTGAAGCTGATCCAACGTCGGCAACGTTTGCAGGGAGATGCGTGGCTGAATGACGTCGGACACCTCCGCCCTGGCATGTCGAAGGGAAAGCCGGTCGCTGAAGCGAACGCCGAAGCCGCGAAGTTGTATCAACAAATCACGGAACTCGCGCAGCCGGTGGATCTCCGGTTGGAACTCAAGCCGAACCCGGAACCATTCCCCGGCAAGAAAGCCGACTGGCACGGCTTCGACCGCTATGAGTTTTCGGTCGCTGGCAAAACGGCCAACGTCGTCGTGCCGAAGAAAGAAGCGGCTGGTAAGCCGTGGGTTTGGCACGGCGAGTTCTTTGGGCACAAGCCAGCTCCCGACATCGCGCTGCTGGGTCACGGGTTCCACATCGTCTACTTGAGCGTGCCCGACATGCTCGGTTGCCCAGATGCGGTTGCTCAGTGGAATGTGCTGTATCGCGAGCTGACTCGGCGATATGGCTTCGCGAAGAAGGTCGCATTGGTCGGTCTCAGTCGCGGCGGCTTGTACTGTTACAACTGGGCGGCGGCGAATCCCGATCGTGTCGCGTGCGTGTATGCCGACGCGGCCGTGTGCGACTTCAGGAGTTGGCCGGGTGGAAAGGGCAAAGGTAAAGGAAGTGAGCGCGATTGGAAGTTGGTGCTCGAGCGCTTCCACTTCGCCGACGAGGCCGAAGCTCTCGCGTACCCGCTGAACCCGATCGACAACCTCGCGCCGCTGGCCGCCGCAAAGGTTCCGTTGCTGCACGTCTTTGGTGACGCCGACGACATCGTGCCGTGGGATGAGAACACCGACCTTGTGGCGGAGCGGTATCAGAAACTCGGTGGTTCGATCGAACTCATCCGCAAACCGGGAGTCGGTCATCATCCGCACGGGCTGGAAGATTCGACGCCGATCATCGAGTTCATCCGCAAGCATGCGGCCCGAAGTTCGGACGAGACCTGAATCAAGCAACCCCCACTGAGCTTGTCTCAGTGGCTTGCGAGATTTTGCACTACTTGAACTCCACTCGAAATTAACTGCTTCGTAGTGCAGAAACCCGTAAACCGCCGACGCAAGGTCGGCGGGGTCGCTTGTTTAGAGGACTAGAAACCGACGCTGGGCCGCTGACGAAGTCACATGCGATTTCGCCGGCTCCACTCCAATCCGCGCGACCGCGACAGCCAGCGTTTGTCGCGGGCTCGATTTGTCCGCTACGACACTCAGGTTCGCCGATCGGCCCTCAAAATGTGCTTGGCGAAAAGCTCTTTCAAGTGAAGCCGCGGAATCCGCCGGTCAAGATTGCTTGTCGAAAAGCGACAGCCCGCGGGTCGGGTTGCTGAGGCATCGGCACAACAGCCACATTCCACGAAAGGTACGACATGCGTAAGTTCGTTTGGGGATTCGTCGCTTTGGCGAGTTTGGCGGCGCTGCAGAGTTCGGCGGAAGCCCGTGAGCGGCGGTTTCTGTTGATGGTCTGGGACGATGGACGGCCGGAGTATTCGCAGCCGCAGGTTCAACCCACCCAGCCACAACCACAACCACAACCACAACTGGAGCCACAGCCGCAGCCGCAGCCGCAGCAAGAAACCTACTACTACCAGCAAGAGCAGCGTCCCGGTTTGTTCGACCGGATGATGGACGTCGAACGCCGCAAGAATGCGTGGCTGCGTCAGACGTTCTTCGGCTACTAAACAAGTTCGCAAAGTATTGGTGTTTGGCAGCAGCCGGCCTTGTGGCGGCCGCTACGGAATGCTGTCCACTACGGAGTGCCGGCCACAAGGGCCGAGGCTACGGGAATTCAGAAACTCGCAACACGAACGCTCGATCCGCGATCGTGTTGCGTGTTTCGTTTTCCCGACTGCGACGGGAAATGAGCGACGTCGAGTCGTCACGCTCAACGCGCTGGCTTAACCGTACCGAGCTTTCGGTCGGCGAAGTCGAGGATGCGTCGCCAGTAGTCACGATTGAGCACGTGCTTCTCGTCACGGCGGTATTGCACGAGGTCGCCGGTGTTCGCGTCCGTGAAGGCTTCGTCGCCACGCACAATGCCCAAGCCGACCAGTCCGCATCCGCCGAGAAACTTGTAGACCTTGTCAGCTCCTTGCAGCGAGCGGAGCGCGTTGTCGTAGTTGGCCCACTTATCCTGATCCCCTTCCGTGTCGAGCAGCGGCCGCGGCGCGACGAGCGCGACGAGCAGGTGTTGGTCGATCGGCAAATGCGGTTCTTTGCCGCCGCCGAATTTGGGGAACGTGTCGTTGAACCAGTGGGGAAACGAGCTGTTGATCCGCCCCACCGTTTCCTGATCGTTGTCGCGACTCATCGCCATACCGCCGGTGCCGGACTGATGAGGCACGGCCAGCGCAATTCGTTCGTCAAACGCTGCGGCCACGAGCGTCGTCTTGCCAAGCCGCGAATGGCCAACCGCACAGACGCGACTCTTGTCGATGTCCGGATGCGTCACCAGATAATCAACCGCGCGCGACAAGCCCCACGCCCACGCTCGAATCGTGCCCCAATCGTGCGGGCCAGGTTGCTGCTGTCCGCTCGGCAAATAATGCGGATGAATGCCGTCGGTCAGTTCGGCCGTGTCGGGATCAATGTCACCGTTGTAGAACGTCGCCAGCGCGTAGCCGCGCTCGACCAACTGATCCGGGCACCAGACGTCGGCTTGAGACCCTCGTCCCTTTTCGGTCGCGTGATCGTGCTCGACGCCCGCACAGCTCTTGTAAATCCACTGCGACGGAATCACGATCTGTGGGTCATCCACGACGGCGTGATTGCCACAGAAGTTCAACCCCACGAAAACGGGCACCGGCCCCTTCCGCTCATTGGGCACGATCAGCAGCAAGTGGATCGGCGGTGCCGACGCCGGACCAAACTTCAGCGTGACCTCTCGCAACGTGGCCTTGCCGCTCAGCGCCTTCGCGTCGGTTCGGACAATCGTTGCCACGACCTTCTCCGGCGCTGCGGGAGCTTTGCCGTACATGTAATGCTCGAAGAGAGCCTTCAGTTCCGGACGTCGCTTGTTGATCCAATCCTCCTTCGAGCGAACCGGCGTGCCGTCGAACATCAGCAGTGGATCGGGAAGCTCAGCCCGCGCAGGAAGTTGATCGTCCGGCGGAAATTCGCTCGTAAAGGCCGTTCCACTCAAGACGCCTGCGCCCGCGAGCAAGCACAGCAGACACCACCAAACTCCACGACTACGCATGACCGAACTCCCTGGAATCGGATAAGGGAAGCGGACTTAGAGCGCCCGCATGGAAGCAATCCACCGCCACTCTGGCAATGCTACGACCGAAATGGCTTTGGCCGTGGCTTCGAACCCTCCCTCCCCATTTGTTACCGTGCTCGAATGACTTTGAAATTGGGTGACACGATTGCGGCCTTGGCGTCGGCTCCGGGAGCGGGCGGTCGAGGCATCGTGCGCGTCAGCGGTGCGGATGTGAAGCGGATCGTGTCGGAACACTTCCAGCCGACGGATGCCGCTCGCTGGGAGCGATCGCGACGGGCGGAGTGGCATCCTGGCACGTGGCGACTGCGGCTGGATGTGCCGTGGGACGACGCTCCATTGCGCGACGGGTTGCGATTGCCGGTGGATGTTGGTTTGTGGCCGACATCTCGCAGTTACACTGGGCAACCGTTGGCGGAGTTGCATCTCGTGAGCTCGCCGCCGTTGCTGGAAGCGATTCTGACGCAGTTGACTCGCGCGGGCTGTCGAACGGCTCGGCCGGGGGAATTCACGCTGCGAGCGTTCCTCGCGGGACGGCTCGACCTGCTGCAGGCCGAAGCCGTGTTAGGCGTCATCGACGCCGCGGATCACGAAGAACTCGAACTCGCCTTGCGACAACTCGCGGGCGGAATCTCCGGGCAAATCGGTCAACTGCGGGCTGATCTGCTGGATCTGCTGGCCGAGTTGGAAGCGGGGCTCGACTTCGTGGACGAAGACCTTGAGTTCGTCACGCGTGAGCAACTTCTACGTCGAGTGACGGCCGCGCGACAGTCGTTGTCGGAGCTGTGCGATCAGGCCTCGCGGCGGCTCAACAGTTCTACTCGTCCGCGAGTCGTGCTGGCTGGGCTACCGAACGCGGGCAAGAGTTCGTTGCTCAACGCGCTGTGCGGTCAGTCGGCGGCTTTGGTCTCCGCCGCGAGCGGCACGACGCGCGATTACCTCATCGTGCCACTCGACCGAGACCGGCTGCACATCGACCTGATCGACACGGCCGGCTGGGATTCGTCGTCCACCGGCATCGAAGCCGTCGCGCAGCAGAGACGTCACGAGCAATGGCAACACGCCGACCTGATCGTCTGGTGCAGTGACGTGTCGGTCGATGCCGCGTCGCTGGCGCTCGACGAGCGATTGTTTGCCGAGGTGTCGCGTGAGTCGCGGCTGGTGTTGCGCGTTGGGACGAAAGCGGATTTGATCGGTGGCGGTCTTGACACCAGCCCGACGCGCCAGCCAGGAACCTCAAAACATGTGACGTCGGATCCCTCGCTGGCGCGTCGGGCTAGCATGAACCCTGTTCCGAATTGTCTGTCTCTCAGCGCGAGTAAAGGCATCGGCCTCGACATACTTTGCGACCGCATCGCCGACACGCTGGCGAGCGATTCGCGCGGTTGTCGGCAGTGGCTGGGAATGACGGCCTCTCGCTGCCAAGACAGTTTGCTGGCCGCCCGCGACGCGCTTAGCCAAACGCTGGATGCCGTCTCGCTCGGCGTGGGAGATGACCTGATCGTCGTCGAGCTGCGCGAGGCTTTGGAGCACCTCGGCCACATCGTCGGTGCGGTCTACACCGACGACGTGCTCGACCGCATCTTCAGCAAGTTCTGCATCGGAAAATAGGTTTCGGAATAGGCACAAGAAGCCACGCATTAAATTTCCGTAAGCCGATAATATAAATTCACTTAACGTTTGGAATTGATCCGGTGGAGCGTCGATTGAAATTGGTGTTCGCACACCATGCTGCACGGAACGCCCCCTGAGCGTTGGATCGGCGTACACAGGCCTTTTTTCATCCTTGTCGTACGTCGATCGTTGAATGGGACTGCGAACGACACCCCACCCCGATGCATCGTTCGTCAAGGGGCTGATCGAGTTCTCGCTGCCTGCCTCTCGGCAACCGGGTGAAGCGGTTGCAGGCAAGTTGTTGCGGCGCGCGTTACGGTTGCGTTTTGTTAGGTTCAGAGATCTTCAGAGTGAACGGCTCGCGGACGTAACTGTGGTAATACGATCCGCCGTACCCGAGTCCCAAACCTTCGACCCCGCGTTTCAGCACTTCGGGCTTGCGCTGGTCCCACGGGGTATAGTAAACCTTGATCTCTGACTGGACGTCTGCGGTGAGCCAGTTGCAGAAAGGCGCATGGCCGGGAAACCAGTGGTCCGTGTAACTCTTGGGGTAGGTGATGATCTTCATTCGATACGCGTTGAAGGCATCGACGCGTTGTTTGAGCTCTAATCGGTTTTCCGGCGTTTCGTTGGCTTGGAACGCGCGATAGGAAATCAAGGCCTCGGTCAGGAGTTTGGTGAAATCGAAATGGTCGCGCGTCAGCCGCAGCCATCCCCGGGACCGTTCCGTGTCGGCTTCCCGTTCGGCTTGCTGCAGAAGTCCGTCGAGCGCTTGTAAGTGCGTTGGAGGATACTGAGCCAGGTACAACTCGGTTGTTCCCATCCAACGGGGCATTCCCAAATTCCGACCGGAGAAAACCTGAATGTCCTCCGGCAAGACTTCCTCCAGGCGAGCATAGAGCCGATCGAAGAACTGCAACATCGTCTCGGCCGCGTTTCCATACACACCGTGGCAATATTCCTTGACCAGCGCTTCGTGATCGAGACCAGGATCTCCCATCAATTTACCGAATTCGTAAAACATCGGCCCCTGCAATCCCCAGCAGGTCTCCGCCTGAAGATACAGCCCAATAAAACCCTGCTCGTGCAGATAGCGGAGCTTTCCGGCAACTTCGCGCGGCGTCGAGTGTACGTTCATGCCCATGGGGCACTGGATGTTGAACCAACACATGTAGGTGGTCATCCCTGACGCTTTTCCTTTCCAGGCTGCGATGTATTCGGGCTCCTGATTGGCCATCTCGACGACCACGTTGTCTCCGAAAGACTCGATCGTCTTGGAGGGCCAGGCGGTCGGGGCGTAGCTGAGAAGAAGGATCTTCTGGTTTGGGTGGGATTTCCGCACCTCGTCGATCACCCACTTATGAGTGAGAAACAGTCGATCGCACGGCGTATTCTTTAACGTGCCATTTTGAAAGGGCTCCCAACGTTCGCCGGCGCGCAGCGGAAAGCGGTAGTCGTCGAGTTTTTCGCATTCGGGGCATTGACAGCGCTGATAGCCGTCTTCTTGGCCAAGAGTCACGAGATCGTAACCTGCGTCGAACTTTTCCCGTGTCCAACGCAAGAGAAGTTGTCGGACTTCCGGATTCGACGAACAGAGGTGGTTGCCGACATCGGTTCGCTTGGCATTGATCAGAGCAAAATACTCGGGGTGATCTTTGAAATACTTTCCGGCCGGCACAGCATCGTAGTAACACCCTCCGGCCAGAACGGAAATCGAGTTGCGGAAGTTGTTGATGATGGAAGCCGGCGTGTCTCCGCCCGTCACCAGAAACCCCGGGCTATAAGCGGCCCGTCCGTCCGCATACGCGAAGGCCGGAATCACCGTCTTGTTGAGATTCGAAGCGACCGAAATGTTTTTCTTCGTGGGAATCAGCTCTCCTTCCGGTGTCGGCAGAAACCAGCGGATACCGCACGAATCTTCGAGAAACGTGAGAACGGCGCGTGCTGTCCCCCGAGCGCCGTGCAGGGGGCTGCTCTTGATGGTCCGTTTGCTGTCGCGGCCGATCAGAAAGAGAACGTTGTCACACGCGATCAGTTTGCAGCCGTCCCACTTCAGGTC
>CAZPUJ010000210.1:0-3826 GCA_964589725.1 uncultured Planctomycetaceae bacterium | reverse complement strand
GGTCAGTCGGGCGAGGCGGCGATCATGACGCGGTACATGGGACAAGTCGCCGTCTTCATGGCGCTCGTGCCTCACGGCGAGCCACTGAAGGAACTTTCCAGCTTCACGCCGAAGACCGAGATCGACCGGCTGGTTGCGGAGAAATGGAAGAAGCTCGGCCTGAAGCCGTCGCCGATCGTCGATGACGCGACGTTCCTGCGGCGAGTGACACTGGACTTGTGCGGCCGCTTGCCGACCTCCGACGAAGCGCGAGCGTTTCTGAATGACGCTTCGCCGAACAAGCGCGAACAACTCGTCGATCGTTTGCTCGAATCGCCTGACTATCCGGCGTTCTTCGCACTGCGATGGGGCTCGATCCTGCGGAACTCGCAACTGGCCGGAGCGAACCGGGCGGCGTATGCGTTTCACAATTGGATCAAGGACCAGATCGCTCGTAACGTGCCGTACGACGAGTTCGTGCGCGGAGTCGTCGCGGCGTCGGGCGAGTGGCAGGACGCTCCGGCCATCAATCGTTACTGGCAGATGCGCGACGACCTGACGCATCAATCGACGGCCGACACGGCTCAAGTTTTTCTCGGTCTGCGGTTGCAATGCGCCAAGTGTCATCACCATCCCTATGAGCGGTATTCGCAAGAAGACTATTACGGCTTGGCCGGTTTCTTCACGCGGTTGGGTCAGAAGTCGTTCGGTGAACCTCCGCCGTATTTCACGTCGCCCAACGTGACCAGCGGCGTGCAAAGCCCGCTGACGAAAGCGTCACCCAAGCCGAAGTACCTCGACGGCGATTACGTCGAGTTCACCGCCGAGCAAGACCCGCGACACGCGCTCGTCGATTGGATGACGAAGCCGGAAAATCCGTACTTCGCGAGGACAATGGCGAATCGGCTGTGGGGCCATTTCTTCGGCCGAGGCATCGTGCATGAAGTCGATGACCTGCGCGAGACGAATCCGCCCTCGAACCCGGAGCTCTTGAAATACCTCGCCACCGACTTCACGACTCACAAATTCGACGTCAAGCACTCCATTCGGCAGATGGTCACGAGTCAGGTTTATCAACTGTCGTCTCAGCCGACGCCCGACAACGAACACGACCGCCAGAACTACGCTCGGTTTTACGCGCGCCGCATGATCGCCGAGGTGTTCCTCGATTCGGTCAATCAAGCCACCGGCTTCAAAGATCGTTTCAACGGAGTCGGCAGCACCGCGCGCGCCGTCGATCTGCCGCACGAGGGTTTCGGTTCGCACTTCCTCGACGCCTTCGATCGCCCTCAGCGCGTGACCGCGTGCGAGTGCGAACGTTCGTCCGGTGCAACGCTGGCTCAGGTGCTGCTGCTGTCGAACTCCGACGAGATCGAAAACAAACTCTCCTCCGGCGAAGGCAAGATCGCCAAACTGTTCGATCCGAAGCTCGCGGAGAATGACAAAAAGCCGCTCAAGGACATCGTCGAGGAACTCTACCTCGGAGCCGTCTCACGCCTGCCGACCAGCGACGAAGCCAAGACCGCGTTGACGTACCTCGAACAGCAGCCAGATCAACGCCAAGCCGCCGAGGATCTGTTGTGGGCACTGCTGAACTCGAAAGAGTTCATGTTCAACCACTGAAACGCAACCGCTTCTGTCCGGTCCACTCTCCCCCGCCGCGGGGGAGAGGGCTAGGGTGAGGGGGACGAGCGCTTCAATGGCCCACGAATCCCCCTCACCCCGACCCTCTCCCCCGATGCGCGGGAGAGGGAGCACGATTGCAGGCGAGGCCCGCGTTTATGTGAGGGGTCGTCGAGCGCTGACTTGACTCACGATAGGTGCCTCATCGCAACGCGCTGATTTGCGGGTCTCTATCGAACTCGCCTACATTCCGGTCCATGAACGCACTCGCTGAACTTCGTCGTCGCTTCGCCAAAGTCCTGTCCGAGCTGACACCTGATCCCGCGCCCTTCGTCGCGATGGTCAAGCCGGCTCAGGACGCGACGTTTGGAGACTTTCAAGCCAATTGCTCCATGCCGCTGGCCAAGCAACGCGGGGCCAATCCGCGAGTGCTGGCGACAGAGATTGTCGAGAAACTCGATGTGGCCGACTTGTGTCAACCGCCGGAAGTCGCCGGCCCCGGCTTCATCAATTTGCGAGTGCGCGACGATTGGTTGTTGGAGCAGATCAATCGCAACGTCACCGATTCTCGACTGGGGCACGAACCGGCCGCGCGGCGCAAGCGGATCGTCGTCGACTACTCCGCACCGAACGTCGCCAAACCGATGCATGTCGGACATCTGCGGAGCACTGTGCTTGGCAATGCGCTGTACCGCATCTTGAAGTTCTGCGGGCATGACGTCATCGGCGACAACCACATCGGCGACTGGGGCACTCAGTTTGGGATGATCTTGTACGGCTACAAAAACTTCCGGGACGAGGCCGCGTTCCAGCGAGACGCCGTCGCCGAACTGTCTCGACTGTACCGCTTGGTCAATCAGCTTGCGGGTTATCACGACGCGCGGGCCAATCTGCCACAGACTCAACAGCGGCTGGAAGAACTCGATGCGACGTTGTCTTCCCAATCGGCGCCCGCAGCGGGAGACAAGTCGGCGGAGAAAGCTCTCAAAAAGTTGAGAACCGACGTCGCTGAACTCCGCGAGCAAATCGCTTCGTTGCGAAAACAGATCGACGCAGTCGATGGCTCGCCGGAACTGCATGACCTCGCCGAGAAACACCCGCGCATCGCCGAGTTGTCGCGACGCGAAACCGCGCTGCTGCACGCTGCCGACGAAGAGAATCTTCGTTTGTGGCACCAGTTTTTGCCGCCATGCCTTGAAGCCATTCAAGGACTGTACGACCGGCTCGACATTCGCTTCGACATGACGCACGGCGAGAGCTATTACAACCCGATGCTGGCGAGCGTCGTGGACGAGTTCCTGGCGAAGGGGTTGGCGACCCAAAGCGACGGCGCGATTTGTGTCTTCATTCCGGGCAACGCGGCTCCGTTCATCATTCGCAAGCGGGACGGAGCCTTCACCTACGCCACCAGCGATCTCGCCACGATTCGCGACCGCATCAACGAACTGCAATCCGACACGATGCTGTACGTCGTGGACTCTCGGCAGAGCGAACATTTTCGATTGTTGTTCGAGACCGCGAAGCGGTGGGGCTACGGCGATCGCGAACTCGTGCATGTCAGCTTCGGCACGATCCTTGGCAAGGACGGCAAGCCGTACAAGACGCGGTCGGGCGACACGGTCGGCCTGGAGAGTTTGCTCGATGCCGCCGTCGCGAAAGCTCGGCAGATCGTCAACGACAACGACGACGCCAAGAAAGACGAACACGGCCGTCTCACTCCGGAACTTGATGACGCCGCGCGAGCCTTCGTCGCCGAAACCGTCGGCATCGGAGCGATCAAGTACGCCGACCTGCGGCACAACCGCGAGAGCGACTACGTCTATGACGAAGACAAAATGTTGGCGACCAACGGCGACACGGCGACATACATGCAATATGCGTACGCTCGCGTCTGCGGCATCTTCCGCAAGGGCGCCATCGACCGCGAAGCCTTGCGTCGCGGCGGCGGACACATCCGATTCACGCATCCGTCTGAGCGAGCACTCGTGCTACAATTGCTCCGCTTCACTGAGGCTCTCGACGGTGTCGCAACCGAGTATCGTCCCAACGTGCTGACCGACTACCTCTTCGCGACCGCCAACAGCTTCAGTACGTTCTACCAAGAGTGCTCGGTCCTGAAAGAACCGGACGACACGACGCGGATCAGCCGCCTGCTGCTGTGCGACCTCACCGCGCGAGTCATCGCAACCGGACTCGACTTGCTGGGCATCAAAACGTGCGAGCA
>CAZPUJ010000209.1:0-3649 GCA_964589725.1 uncultured Planctomycetaceae bacterium | reverse complement strand
GTTCGGCGAGCGTCACTTCTTTGGCTCCTTTGACAGCCGTCGCCCCCAGCTTGACCCACGTGCGGCTGAGGGGCGCTCCGCGAAAGTCCATGAAACCGCCACAGCAAACAATCGCCGGGCACGACTGCGGGTCCATGCCCGCGAGATGCACGAGCCGAATGAGCGCGGTGTGTCCCGCATCAATCGGCTGTCGCGGAGTGCCGACGAGCAACGCGGGCCGCTCGCGCACGGGCAACGGGAAGTCTTTCGCGGATTTGGCCGCCTCACCCACATGGTCAAAGCAGTCGAAACCTTCTTCGGAGACGTCGTCGCCATCCTCGATGCGGATCAGGCCAACATTCAACTGTGTGTCGCGATCGTGGGCAAACGACAACGTTCCCGCGATCCGCATGACTCGGATCGTCGCCTCCGACTTCACGTCGTAGGCCACGCGATGCCCGCGCTGAATCAACACTCGCGCGCCGGCTGCGGGGACTTGGCCTCCCTCCCAAGTCGCCGGCAAAGACCACGCGCCGCTCGTGGCGGAACGAATCACGTCCGGCAGGTTTGTCGCCGCGGCTTGTTGGCCGTCAGCGGCAGACGTTTCGCTCATCAACCACGTCGCCGCCGTCAACACTACGATCCAACTAAGCACGCCACGGCACACGATTCGGTCAGACATTGCAGCCTCCCGTCAGGTTGACGAATTCGGCAAGTCGGCGCGGCGAGTTCGTCTCCGGTCTCTGCGGATCGGCTCACGCCACGCGATCGGCCGGATCTTGCCACGCCGAGCAGGAAGTCTCAAGCAAGACGACAGACTTCCGATCACGGCCTTAAAAGCGAGGGGTCACGCATCTTGATCTGACGAGTTGGTGACCCGGCAAACCGATTTCGTCGTGGAGCGACGATTGAAACCGCGTCGTGCGAACGACCCATTTCATGTGTGCTGACACTCCACACGCTCAATCGTCGCTCCGCGACGAAACGATCATCGCGTCATCCGAATCCGTGGGTTGAAACCCACGGCTACCGTCAACAGTCACTCCGTGACTCGGCGACTCGGCTCGCGTTACGACTTCGCACTGACACTTTCTGCATCGTCGTCCGCATCCTGGTTCACACAGCGTTTGACGAGGGTCACCTGATTGCCGGCGGCGTTATAGGTGACCTCGTCCATGATCGACCGCATGAGCATGATGCCGCGGCCGTAACCCTGTTCGGTCTCAGAGAGGCCGGTGACTTGCGGAAGTTGCATGGAGTTGAAACCGGGGCCTTCGTCGCGAATCACGAACAGGGCCTCCGCTCGAGTGATCCGGGCACGAACATGAATCCGCCGGTCGCGATAGGGTTGGTCCAGGTACCGCTGCCGAGCGAGTTCCTCGCAGCGTTTTCGATCGCGTGTGCCGCCGTCCGCGAAGAGTTCCAGGCTGCCGTGGTAATAGGCGTTGGCAAGGGCCTCTTCCAGCGCGATGCCGACACGAAGACGTTCGGTTTCGTCTCCCAGCGGCAGGCAGCGGAGCATGTTCAGCAGGTGGCTCAGCAGCATCTGTAACACTTCGGGATCGTTATACAAGACAAACGTGATGTCGCTCTCGGTGACGTGGTGCATCAACACCGAACGGTGGCGCTCCTCGCGAGACGTGGACAGCACACGTTCGACGGTGCGGACGAGGTCATCCGCCAAGCGGCGTTTCGGAACATAGCTCGCCGCGCCGTGTTGCAAGGCCTTGGCGGCGGTCTCCTCGCTGCCCTGGGCCGTCATGAGGATGACGGGGATATCGGGGAACTGCTCCTTGATGGCGGTCACCAGTTCCAGGCCGTTCATCTCCGGCATGTGCAGGTCGGTCAGCACGATGTCCGGATGATGCGTCTCGATCAGCGACAGCGCCTGGCGGCCGTCGGCAGCTTCCAGGATTGTGCTCTCGATCCGTTTCGAGATCAGTCCGGACACCAGAGCCCGATCGGCCAATGCGTCGTCAACCACAAGCACTTTGATCACGATCGACTCCTTGGTGGCCGGCATGGCCACGGACGAAGTTGTGACTTGTCACTCAATCCAACGTGTATCTCTGACGCCGGTCCGAATCGTTCTCGTCTCGCAAACGGCCGGTCAGGCTTCCGTCACTGAAATGTTTGGTCAGGCCCGCTTTCTCCAGCAGACTTTGGGCAAACGGATTTTCTCGTTCTTCCGGCGGTGGATGCTCGCCGCTGGGGGTGTAATGCACCGTGAAGCGATGCTTGGCCAACCCCAGCACGCTCTCGGGCAGCAGGCATTTCTTCTGGCAGCGATTTCCGTTTACCCACGTGCCGTTGCTGCTGTTCAAATCCAGAACGAACCAGTAGCCGTCTTGCCACGTCAGTCTGCAGTGCGTTCCCGATACGTCGGGAAAACGCAGACTGACGTCGCAGTCGCGGTTGCGTCCCACGATCAATTCGGGATGCAACAGCGTGATCGGATCGCCGCCTCCGCAAGGAATCAATTTTCCCAAGACCGCCGTGTCCGTTGGGCGGCGAGAGGGAGACGGAGCCGACGGCTCAATCGGCGGCGAAGGCGCCGACTTCGAACGATCGGTCTCAGTCGATACGTCGCCGCCGGTGAGAAAGTCAAAGGCCAGCGACTCGCTTGAGTCGTTCGCGGCGGATGGACGTAGGGATTTCTCGGCAGGGTGATAAACGACGACGAAGCGTTGCCGACCGATCGCGAGAACATCGTTCGGGGCCACGCGCTGCTTCTCGCGACGGACGCCG
Source organism: uncultured Planctomycetaceae bacterium (assembly GCA_964589725.1). GTDB lineage: Bacteria > Planctomycetota > Planctomycetia > Planctomycetales > Planctomycetaceae > CAYSHJ01. The sequence goes on along the minus strand of CAZPUJ010000209.1, from coordinate 922 downwards.
TTGACCGTCGTTCCGTTCCTGCTGTCGAGATCGCTTACCCACCAGAAACCTTGTTGGAACCGAAGTTCGCAATGACGACCGGACACCGACTTGCAAGCGATCGTGAGGTCGCAATCCGGGCTGCGGCCGACGACCAACGTCGCCTTCACCAGCGGAATCGGAGCACCGCCCCCACATGGAATCAGTTCGCCGAGCATGTCACCGAACTCCTACGATCTCCTCCGGGTGTTTCTGTCTTCCTCGCTCGGCGACACCTAACACGTTTTGAGAGTGCGCCACACTAACCCGAAGCGTACGCGAGGGCAGAGGAAACAGGCCCTCGCGTACGCTTCGGGTTAGTGTCAGACTCAACCGTGCGAGGAATATCGATCAAACCTTTCCAACTAACTTACGGGGATCGATGCGGCCATCGACGAAGGCCGCCAACGTGTCCGTCACTTGGCGGAGTTGCTCCTGCAGCGCCTGCCAACAATCGGCTGCTGCCAGGAGGTTCGCTGTCCGACCCATTGTTTCCAGACGTTCGGCTAGATCGCGGCCGGACGCGGCGCCGAAAGTGCTCAGCACCCCTCGAAACAAATGCCCAAGCCGATGCACCGTGGCGGCATCGCCACTCGCGACGGCAGCGGCCAATTCCGCCTGCTTGTCACTGGCCTCATCCAACAACGCTTGAGCGACCACCCGCAACAATTCGACGTCGCCATCCACGGACCTGAGCGCCGTTGACCAGTCGAGGACTCCTGGCGACGTGCTAGAAAATTCCTCGCACGGAGCCGACTCCGATTCCGGCGTGAACAAGCTGGCCAAGACTTCTTCCAGTTCGCGGTTGCGGATCGGTTTCGAGAGATAGTCGTTCATGCCACTCTCGAGACAGCGTTCGCGGTCCCCTTTCATGGCGTGAGCCGTCATGGCCACGATCGGGATC
>CAZPUJ010000208.1:0-2668 GCA_964589725.1 uncultured Planctomycetaceae bacterium | reverse complement strand
GTGCCATGATTCGACCTCCTCTTGCAAGAGCAAGAAAATATATCGGCAGTTCGCTGAGTTGCAAATCAAATTCTTGCAAAATTTTACGCCGTCGTCGGAATCAACACTCATACGGCCGCGTCCATCGGAAACCGCGCGGCTTTGCTCGTTTCCCATGTTCGAAATAGTAGAGCACCTCGCGAGCCTGGCTGCCGTTGTCGTCGCCGACGATGCCGTCTTTGGCCATGTCGTCGACCAGGCGAGTAGCTCGGCAACGCCTATACCGCAAATTTCGTCAAAAACCTCGACTGTCGCAAATCATGACATCCGACAACAATCTCAAGGGCACAGAGATTCGACCACCTCATGGAGAGCAATGATGGCGGCCGTCAAGCCTCGCTACAGCAAAGAGGAGTTTGCTCGTCGCGGTGATGCGCTGTACGAGAAAATCATTCGCCCCACTTACGAACCCAGTCACAACGGTCAGTTCGCGGTGATCGACATTGAGACCGCAGAGTTTGAAATTGATGGCAATGAGCTGGCGGCGTGCGACCGTCTGCGAGCGCGGCTGCCACAGGCCCAACCTTGGCTGCGGCGCATCGGCTCGCATTGCGCCCACCGATTTGGCGCAGCGCGTCTGAAGTTGCGGAGATGATCCGTGAAACGCGCTGCAAGAATTGTCTGGAACGTCGTGCTGCTGGCATTTGTCTGCTTCTGGGCTTGGGCCATCATTCCCAAGGTGATTATCCAATTCAGTGCCCCTGACGAAGTTTGAGCCGCATCCACCATCATGCATGGCTTCGAAGGGATCGGTCTCCTATTGGCATTTGCAGTGTGCGCGACTTCTTTGAGCAGTTTTTTTGGGCGAAGAATCTCCTTTGCTTGGAGATTCTTCTTTGGAAGCATGCCTAGCGTTTTCTTCATCGGTACGATCGTCGAAATCCAGATCTTGCAGCCGGCACAGGACTTTAGTTCGTATTCGGAGTATGTGACTTTCTTAATCTCGACGAGTTTCTTTTTGCTACCTCACGTGCTGCTCGGTCGCGGCTATCCTGATTTGGCGTTAGTGCTTTGCTCTAAACTCAGACGAAGACCGCAATCCGAACAAGGCAGTCCAGTAGAGTAGGGCCGATTCTCGCCTGCCGTTCAACTCGCGATTTCGGACTCGGCAGCCTGCCCTACGTCTGTGATGAATGCTCACACCGCTGCGTCCGCCGGGACTCGCGACGCTTTGATGGCGTCCCATTGTTCGAGGTTGTAGAGCACCTCGCGGGCTTGGCTGCCGTTGTAGTCGCCGACGATGCCGTCTTCGGCCATGTAGTCGATCAGCCGCGCGGCTCGGCCGTAGCCGATGCCCAGATGGCGTTGCAACAACGAGACGCTGCCTCGGCCTTCACGAACAATGATTTCGACAGCCGAGTCGTAAAGGTTGTCCTTTTCGCGTTCGTCCGCGCCACCGGACCCGTCGCCGCTGAGCACGCTCTTCGCGGCGACTCGAGCCAGCTCGGCGCTGTACTGCGGCGATTGGTCGCTGAAGTGGTCGATGATCTGGTTCACTTCGTTGTCGCTGACGTACGTGCCCTGCGCGCGGATGAGGTTGCTGGTCCCCGGCACAAGGAACAGCATGTCGCCGTTGCCGAGCAGCCGATCCGCGCCGTTCTCGTCTAGAACCACGCGGCTGTCCGTGCGGCTGGCGACTTGAAACGCGATGCGGGCCGGCAAGTTCGACTTGATCAGGCCGGTGATGACATCGACCGTCGGCTTCTGGGTGGCCAGCACCAGGTGAATGCCGACCGCTCGAGACTTTTGGGCCAGGCGAATGATGTGCCCTTCCACGTCCTTGCCCGAGGTCATCATCATGTCGGCCATCTCGTCAGCGATGATCACGATGTACGGCATGTGCTCCGGGATCAGATCCGCCTCGGCCGAGTCGGCTTCCGCGTCGATTCCGCAGCGGCGCAGCACGTCCGCGCGTGGCATTTGATTGTAGCTGTCGAGGTGCCGCACGCCGACACGAGCCAAGAGGTCGTATCGCTCTTCCATCTTCTCGACCGCCCACGCCAGCACCGCCTCCGCCTTCTTCATGTCGGTGATGACCGGGTGCATCAAGTGCGGAATCCGCTTGTACGGCGACAGTTCGACCATCTTCGGGTCGATCATCAGCATCTTGACTTGGTCCGGGCTGCGAGTCATCAGGATCGACAGGATCAGCGCGTTGAGGCACACGCTCTTGCCCGTCCCTGTGCGGCCGGCAATCAGCAAGTGCGGCATCTTGCACAAGTCGATGACCATCGGGCGGCCCGACACATCCTTGCCGAGAAACAGCGGGATCCGTTTCTTCTCGATGTCCTGCGGGCAGGCTTCGATCAGCTCGCGCAGGCGGACCATGACTTGCGTCTCGTTCGGGACTTCGACGCCGACGGTGTTCTTGCCGGGAATGGGTGCGACGACGCGCACCGCCGGCACGCGCAGTCCGATCGCGAGGTCGTTCTCCAACGCCACAACCTTGTTCAAACGCAGACCCGCTTCCAGCGACAATTCGAACTGAGTGATCACCGGCCCGGTGTCGATTTCGCTGACCTTCACGTTCAGACCGAATTCCTGAAACGTCTTTTCCAGCGTGACGGCCGCGATCTGCGCTTTTCTCGCCAACTCTTCGTACGGAAACTCTTCCGGATCTTCGAGGATG
>CAZPUJ010000207.1:0-3465 GCA_964589725.1 uncultured Planctomycetaceae bacterium | reverse complement strand
ATCGACGTTCGTATCCCTCACCTTAACGCGGGCTTCGCCCGCAACCTTGCTCCCTCTCTCTCGCATCGGGGAAGAGGGCTGGGGTGAGGGGATTCATGGGCCGGTGGAGCGCTCGGCCCCCTCACCCTAACCCTCTCCCCCGCGGCGGGGGAGAGGGGATCAGGCAGGAGACATCCATGTTCAAAGACCTGCTCAACCGGTTGGGCATCGCGGACCTCAACAGCGGTGTGTGTGCCGGTGAATGGATCAAGTCGCCGTCGGGTGGCGAACTCATCTCGTTCAATCCTTCGACCGGAGAACCGATCGCTCGCGTGCTGACAGCGTCTCGCGAGGACTACGAGCGAGCTGTGACCCGCGCTCAAGAGACATTTCAACGTTGGCGCCTAGTGCCGGCGCCACAACGAGGCGAATTCATTCGCCGTTTGGGCAACGCGCTTCGCGAACACAAACAGGATCTCGGACTGCTAGTCACCTTGGAGGTCGGCAAGATTCGTTCGGAAGGAACGGGCGAAGTCCAAGAGATGATCGACATGTGCGATTTTGCGACCGGACTGTCTCGCCAACTTTACGGCCTGACGCTGGCCAGCGAACGTCCTCAACATCGACTGTTCGAACAATGGCACCCGCTGGGCGTCGCCGGCATCCTGACGGCGTTCAATTTTCCAATTGCCGTATGGGCATGGAACGCCGCGCTGGCGGCGGTCTGCGGCGACACGTGCGTCTGGAAACCGTCGCCGCTCGCCCCGCTCACGGCGATTGCCGTGCAGAACATTGTGAATCGAGTCTCCGCCGATGTCGGCATCGATCCGGTTTTCCATCTGTGCATCGGTGCTGGCACAGCGGTCGGCGAATGGATGGCTCAAGACCGACGTCTCCCGCTGATCTCGGCAACGGGTAGCTGCGCGATGGGCCGCAGCGTCGGCAGCGTGGTGGCTCAACGACTCGGCCGCAGCCTGCTCGAACTGGGAGGTAACAATGGAGTGATCGTTACTGAGACGGCGGATGTGGAACTCACTGTCCGCGCTGTCGTGTTCGCTGCCGTCGGCACGGTGGGACAACGCTGCACGACACTGCGACGGCTGATCGTTCATGAGTCGCTGGTGGAACGACTCACGCAGCGGCTCATCAACGCGTATCGCAGCATTCGCAGCGGCAACCCTTGGGAAGACGGCGTGCTGCTCGGCCCACTGATCACCGAACAAGCGGCGCAGCATATGCAACACGCCTTGCAATCCGCCAGCGCGCAAGGCGGCGACATCCTCTGCGGCGGCCACCGACTGAACCGTCCCGGTTGGTTTGTCGAGCCAGCGATTGTCCGCGCCTCGCGCGAAATGTCGATCGTCGGCGAAGAGACCTTCGCTCCGATCTTGTACGTGATTCCGTATCGCCAACTCGACGAGGCGATCGAGATTCACAACTCGGTCGATCATGGACTCTCATCCGCGATCTTCACCGATCGCTTGCGCGAGGCCGAACAATTCTTGTCTGCTTCGGGCAGCGACTGCGGCATCGCGAACGTCAACATCGGCACGTCGGGAGCCGAAATCGGCGGCGCGTTCGGCGGCGAGAAAGACACCGGCGGCGGCCGTGAAGCCGGCTCCGACGCCTGGAAAGCCTACATGCGCCGCCAAACCTGCACCGTCAACGGAGGCTCACAATTGCCGCTCGCCCAGGGTGTGCAGTTCGACGTGACGACGTGAGACGAGGCACCGCGCAAGTCACTCGGCTCGGCAGCGTCACTCCATCCGATCGCGTTCCAGCAAGCGGCTGATGTGCGAGTTCGCGTCGTCTATATTGCATCCACAGGTGCACGGCAACAGTCCTTCTTGAAGTCGCGGCCTCCATTTGCCGGTCTTACATTCACCATCTTCGATCGCCTTGAGAGCGTCGACGATCATCTTCTCGTCCGTGACATTTTTCTTGCCGAGTTCCTTCGCCAGTGCTTCGCCATAGTGATTACATTTCTTCCTATTCGTGCCCCGGCAATGGCACACCGTGCAATCGACTTTCCTGTTCTCGCGAACTTTGGGATAGAGCTCGTCGAAAACACTTTTGTATCTCGGCCGAGCTTCACCGCGGTCCGCCAGCAGCGCGACGGCCAGCCATACGAGGACGATGCACGACAATCGAGGCAACCGTCGCGGTGACATGATCGGGACCTTTGCAAAATGAGCGGCGCCCCCTTTGCGCTCTCTAGTGACTGGCTTGGGCGTTGGTCAGAATAGTCCGCAGAACGAGTAGACGTACCATTCCATAGCTTGACTGAACCACTCCGAACGCTCAGAGACGCAATCCAATGGGACGTAAAATGTGCGCCAAGCATCCCACAGTTGGGTTTCTGACTCGTATGACAAGAAATCTCGTTTGTCCAAATAATCGAGCGCTGAGAGTGTTGGAGCAATGCTGAGCACGTACATCATTGGCAGTGCGACACAGGCAACCCAAATCTTCTTGCGCGGTCGGCATGGTTCATCGATCGTCATGACGAACTCTGCGATTTACTGGCTGAGTGTTGCGGGAGGGGATGGAAAGGTGAAGGGAACCGTTATTCTCAACGCCCGCGATCTCCCAATGACACGAGCCGCAGCCGATTTCGGCCAAAGCACTCGAACTAGGGCAGTTTACGAAATCCGTTCGGCGATTAACAGCGGCGCGTCAGCGGGTTGATCGGCGATCGTGACTGCTGCTTGTAGGCGCGAGGCGACGAGATCGAACTTGTCTTGCGGCGCGAACACTCGCACCCACGGTTGGCTGTATTCGACCGAGTCGCCAATCTGGACGAGCATCTCTAGGCCAACGCTGTGATCGATTTTGTCCGTGAGCTGCCGCCGGCCGCCGCCGAGGTCGATGATGGTCCAGCCGAGAACTTCGGTGTCAATCACTGCTACGTAGCCGGTACGCTCGCAGCGAAGTTCGTGAGCCGGCGCGATCGGACGCGGCGCGTCAAGCTGTCCGCCTTGAGCGGCCACCATCTGCTCGAACTTCGCGAATGCGGCGCCAGAATCGAGTTGGCGGACCAATCGCGATCGGGCGGCCTCGCGCGAAGTCGCGACCTTCGCGGAAACCAAGACCTCGCTGCCGAGTTCCAGCACCAGCTCGCGCACATCGGACGGACCGCCGCCGCGAAGGATGTCGAGCGACTCGGCAACCTCGACGGCGTTGCCCGCCAGGCGACCGAGCGGCTGATTCATGTCGGTCAAGAGCGCGGTCGTGGCGACTCCCATCCGTCGGCCGACCGCAACCATTCCCGTGGCCAACTCGCGAGCCACTTCGAGCGACTTCATGAACGCGCCGGAACCGAACTTCACGTCCAGCACCAAAGCATTCAGACCCTCCGCCAGCTTTTTGCTCATGATGCTGGCGGTGATCAGCGGGACCGAGGGGACCGTCGCGGTCACGTCGCGCAGCGCGTACAACTGGCGATCGGCGGGCACCAGTTCCGGCGTCGTGCCGGTGATGACGCAG
>CAZPUJ010000206.1:0-15109 GCA_964589725.1 uncultured Planctomycetaceae bacterium | reverse complement strand
CGTGGGTTCAAATCCCGCCAGCCCGATTACTTCCTCGTCTTCGTGTATCGCGAACAAGCTGTGACCACTGCCGCGCGCGGCATCAAAACTTTCTCGATTCGTTCGCGGCGACGATCTCTGATGCGCTCTCGGTCGATGCCCTGATTCCGGGGCACGTCACGGATTGGATTGCGACGAAGCCGAAGTGGTCGAAGTCCACGAAGAGTTGCGCCGTGCAAGCGATCCGCAGAGCGTTTTGATGGTTGACCGACGAAGCGCGTGCGATCATCCAAGAACCTTCTCAGAAGCATCCGACCGGCAATCTCTTTTTGAACTCTCGGAACAAGCCGTGGACCCGCAACGCAATTCAACGCCGCTTCCGCAGACTGGATGAAGCGGTCGGCGGTCGTTTTTGTGCATACCACCTCCGACAGACCTTCGCGACGGAATCGCTCAAGCGCATGGACGCGGTGGCGGTCAGTGTGCTCATGGGACACTCTGCCCCGGCCACGCTTTTGCGAAATTATCAGGATCTCGCTCAAGACCCCGCGTACATGCTGTCTTTGGCCAGGAAGGCTACGCCCGAAGTTGCTTGAGGCGAACCTTTCGAGTCGGTAATGGATCATCCACGACGACGCTCTGGCACGATTCCAAGTACGCGCGCATTTGCTCCTCCGAAACCCGGATCGCGCCACCGATGCGACAGTGCTGCAGCTCGCCCGATTCGATGAGTTCGTAGATTTACGACTTGCTGATCCTAAGCCTTTGGCTGACTTCGTTCACCCGCAGCATTGCTCGGCTTCCGTTGGTGTTTTCCGCGATGTGCTTCATGCAGAGCGTCCCGACGAGCGTCTTCCCCGCAAACTTCACAATGCGCGCCTGTTCAATGCTTCCGCAGTTGAAACAGGGCTTCTCACTTCACCCGCAGAACGGAACCGCCGTGAAACACATCCTCACTTTGACCGCCTTGTGGCTCGCTCCGCCGATCGCGGCGTTTGCTGCCGACTCGTCGCCAGCCAACAAAAACTGGAAGCACTCCGGTTCCGTCTTTGTGATCACGACGCCCGAAGGTGCTGACCTGCCGGCCACGGCGTTGGTCGAAGGCTTTCCGTTGCTCATGCGGCTGCACAAGAACGTCCTCGATTTCAAACAGTCGAAGGCAAACGGCGAGGATCTGCGGTTTTCTTCCAGCACCGGCGAGCCGCTTGCCTATCAGATCGAGGAATAGGATGCGGCGGCGGGTTTCGCGAGACTGTGCGACATTCGGCATTAAACCGCCCGGAGGTTGCCATTTCCCTGCGGCGGGTTACGCCGAGTTCGCTCGGCTGCTCTATAGCGATGGCGACTAATTAGGCTCGCTCGATCCGTCGGGTCCGTCATTGGGCAATTTCGAAACAACAACTATCATTCGTCCTTCTAGTTTCCGGACCTTCTGCATGACGTATCGAGGATCGTTTCCATGAATTTGCTTCTGACAGGTCGCCAGGTTCTGACTTTGTTGATCGTATTCGCCATGACGGATTGCTTCGCCGATGACGCCAATGTTCGCATGATTCACGCGCAGCCGAGCTATGTCGTTTCGACGAAGCAGGTGGAGCTGGCTGTCACCGAATTGGGCGGGCACATGGCTCCGGTCACGTTCTTCCGCGACTCGGACAAGCCGGTGCGGCCTTACTATGTCAGCCCGTGGCAGGACGAGACGCCGTCGGCCATGCCGGCTCCGGTGTTGGTTCCGTTGCGGGGCGACTTCTTCTGTATACCGTTCGGAGGAAACTCGGACGAGGTCGCCGGCGAGAAACATCCGCCGCATGGCGAGATCGTCGGCGCGAAATGGAAACACATCGGCACGAAGAAGTCGGGCGACGTGACGACGCTCACGATGTCGATCGACACGCAAGTGCGTCGCGGTCGGGTGACCAAGGAACTCTCGCTGATCGAGGCTCAGAACGTGATCTACTCGCGGCACACGATTGACGGCTTTGCGGGTCGCGTGCCGCTCGGACATCACGCGACGCTCGCGATGCCCGACAAAGAGGGGGCAGTGCGGCTCGCGGCCAGTCCGTTTCGATTCGGCATGACTTATCCCGGCACGTTCAGCGATCCGAAGCAGCGGGAGTATCAATCGCTGCTGCCGGGTGCGAAATGGACGACGTTGACTAAAGTCCCAGTGGCTTGGAAAGGCGAGCCGGATGCGGATCTCAGCAAGTTGCCGGCTCGGCAGGGGCATGCCGATCTGATTCAGCTCGTGAATGAACCGTGGGAGAAAACGAACGGCCCCGCGTGGATGGCCGCCACGTTTGCCGAGTCGGGATACCTGTGGTTTTCCCTGAAAGATCCGGCCGTGTTGAGCAGCACGGTGTTCTGGATCGAGAATCGCGGTCGTCACGGACATCCCTGGAACGGCCGCAACAATTGTCTCGGACTTGAAGATGTCACGGCTCACTTTGCCGACGGGTTGGCGGCTTCAACTCGCGAGAACATTCTGAGCAAAGAGGGCATCGCCACCTCGATCGAACTGAAGGCGTCGCAGCCGACGACGGTGAATTACATCCAAGGCGCGGTCAAAATTCCCAACGGGTTCGAGATGGTCAAGACGCTCGAGTTTGCTCCCGGGCAGGTGATATTCATCTCGACGACCGGTCAACGAGTGACCGCGCCGGTGCGACACGAGTTCCTCAAAACCGGCAAGCTGTAGTAACAGTTTGTAGACCGTAGCCGCACTCGCCAGAGTGCGGGCGAATATCGTGAAACCCGCGTTCTGGCGAACGCGGCTACGTCCGAGACGGGCGACGAAAGACCTCTCCAAAACACGGGGCAACCATGAAAAACACACTTTGGTTTTTGCTCGCGAGTACGTTGCTGAGCACGCTGGGATGCGGCAAGTCGGATGATGCCGTCAAGCCGTCAGGCGCGAAACCGCCCGCGGTTACTTCCGCGACATCGAAGGGAACGATCGGCGTTTCGCTGCTGACGCTCGATAACCCGTTCTTCAAGGTCATCGGCGACAGCATCACCGCCGAGGGGAAGAAGCGCGGATACGAAACGATCGTGGTCAGCGGCGATAAGGACGTCGCCAAGCAGAGCAATCAGATCAAGGACTTCATCGTCAAGAAGGTGAGCGCGATCGTGCTCAGCCCGTGCGATTCGAAGTCGATCATCCCCGTCATTCAAGAGGCAAACGAAGCGGGAATTCCGGTCTTCACCGTCGACATCCCCTGCAACGAACCGGGCGTGAAGATCGCCACGCAAGTCGCGACCGACAACTATGGCGGCGGCAAGGAGGCGGGGCACGCGATGATTGAGGCGCTCGGCGAAGCGGGAGGCAAGGTCGCCATCTTGCACTTCAAACAGGCGGAATCCTGTCTGCTCCGCGTGAAGGGTTTTCGCGAGGTCATCGACGAACACAATAAGTCGGCGGCCTCGAAGATTGATCTCGTGACCGAACTCGAAAGCGGCGGAGCGAAGGACATGGGCTACAAGGCCGCCGAAGATTCGCTGCAAGCTCATTCCGATTTGCGAGGCATCTTCGCGATCAACGATCCGGCCGCGCTGGGCGCGCGAGCCGCACTGGAGAAGGCTGGCAAAGCGGATCAAGTTTTGATCGTCGGCTTCGACGGTCAACCGGAAGGGAAGCAAGCCATCAAGGAAGGGAAGATCTACGCGGACCCGATTCAGTTTCCCGACAAGATGGGGGTCGAGATCGTCGCGGCGATCGTCAAGCACTCGAAGGGAGAGACGCTCCCGCCGCAAATGTTGATTCCGACAAGCCTGTATCGTAAAGCGGACGCCGAGTCTGATCCCGAACTTAAGTAGTCCGGTCCCCTCTCCCCCGCTTCGGGGGAGAGGGTTAGAGTGAGGGGGTCGAACGCTTCACCGACGCACGAAGCCCCTCACTTCGGCCCTCTCCCCCGAAGAGGGGGAGAGGGAGATCGATTCTCGGAACTATTTTTTGCACGGCCCCGAAGCGTTCGTCCGTCCTCGATTTCAGAAATGGTTCTCATGAGCGATCCACAGAACTTTTTGCATGAACTGGTTGGCTCGATGTCGCAGGGAGCGGCGGGGAATCCGACGGTGGCGATGATCGAGGCGGCGTTTGCTCACCACGGACTGCACTGGCGGTACATCAACATGGAGGTGACGCCCGAAGATTTGGCGGCGGCCGTGCGAGGTGCTCGCGCGATGGGCTTTCGCGGATTCAATTGCAGTCTGCCGCACAAGGTCACGGTGATTTCGCACCTCGACGGACTCGGGGAATCGGCCGCGGTGATGGAAGCCGTCAACTGCGTTGTCCGTCGTGGCGACAATTTGATCGGCGAGAACACCGATGGAAAAGGTTTTCTCAAATCATTGACGTCAGTTGCCGATCCGCGCGGCAAATCGGTGGTGATGTTTGGAGCCGGCGGTGCCGCGCGAGCGATTGCCGTCGAGTTGGGACTGGCCGGAATCCGGCAGATCACCGTGGTGAATCGCTCCGAATCGCGCGGTGCCGAATTGGTCGAACTGCTGCGCAGCAAGTTGAAGCTCAACGCCGAATTGGTCGTATGGTCCGGAGACTATGCGATTCCCGCCGGGAGAGACGTTGTGATCAACGCGACGTCGATCGGACTCTACGACGCCGAGGCTCGGCTGAATTTGGAGGTCAGTTCGTTGAAGCCAGGGATGGTGGTCGCGGACGTGATCGGCAATCCGCCGCGCACGCGGCTGATTCGCGACGCGGCGGAGCGTGGCTGCACGGCGCTCGATGGATTGGGAATGCTGGTCAATCAAGGGATCGTCGGCGTGCAGTATTGGACCGGCATCGAGCCGGATGCGGCGGTGATGCGACGAGCTTTGGAACAGGCACTGGGACTATGACGTGATCTCTGGGTAGCCATGCTCGCCAAGAGCGAACGGAAAAAACGTAGACCGGTCACTCCGTGACCGGAATCTTCGAGTCACGGAGTGACTCGTCTACTTTCGGGATGACGACTATGACTGCTTCCGCGCCGCTGCTGGAAATGCGCGGCATCGTGAAGTCGTTTCCCGGAGTGCAGGCGCTGCGCGGCGTAAACTTCTCGCTGAAAGCCGGCGAAGTCCTGGCGTTGCTGGGCGAGAACGGAGCCGGAAAAAGCACGCTGATGAAAGTGCTCGGCGGAGCGTTCCGAGCCGACGCGGGTTCGATTGAGATCGACGGAGCCGTTCAGCATTTCGCCTCGCCGCAGGACTCGCGCCGTGCCGGAGTGGCGGTTATCTATCAAGAGTTCAATCTCGTCCCGGGCCTGACCGCCTGCGAAAACATCTTTCTGGGACAAGAGCCGACCATTGCGGGTTTTGTCGCGCAGGCGGAGGAACGGAGACAAGCGGCTGAGCTCTTTCAACGTCTCGGAGTCGAAGTCGATCTCGACGCCCCTTGCCGGCGGCTGACGACGGCGCAGCAACAGCTCGTCGAGATCGCGAAGGCCCTCGCGTTTCAAGCACACATCATCGTCATGGACGAGCCAAGCGCCGCGCTGACATCGCACGAGGTGAGCCGGTTGTTTGCAATCATCGAGGAACTCAAGCGGCAAAAGATCGGCGTCGTCTACATCAGTCATCGGCTGGATGAAATCTTCACGGTGGCCGACCGAGTGACGGTGCTGCGCGACGGCCTGAACGTCGGCGAACGGCCGATTGCACAAGTCACTCGGCAAGAGTTGATCGAGCTGATGGTCGGCCGCGAATTGAGCGATGAGTTTCCGAAGCGTTCGACCACGATCGGCCCGCCGCGATTGGAAGTCAGCGGCCTGCGGCGCGGACGGGCAGTGCGCGACGTGTCGCTCTCGGTGCGGCGCGGTGAGATCTTGGCTCTGACCGGATTGGTTGGAGCCGGTCGAACGGAAACCGTGCGTTTGATCTTCGGAGCCGACTCGCGCGAAGCGGGAGAGATCCGGATCGACGGCCGCTTGCTGGCGATTCGGTCGCCGGGCGACGCGATTGCCGCCGGCATCGGCTTGCTCACCGAAGATCGCAAGCTGCAAGGACTCGTGCTCGGCCATGCGGTGCGCGAGAACTTCGGGCTGCCGAACTTGAATTGGCTGTCTCGCAGAGGATTCGTGCAGCTTCGCCGCGAGCGAGACGAATTCGCGCGGTATGTCGCGACGCTGCGGATCAAAGCTTCCAGTGGCGAACAACGAGCCGGCACTCTGTCGGGAGGGAATCAGCAAAAGGTCGTGCTGGCGAAATGGCTGGCTCGCAATTGCGACGTGCTGATCTTCGACGAACCGACTCGCGGCATCGACGTGGGAGCGAAGTACGAGATCTACCTGCTGATGAACGAGCTGGCCGCGCAGGGGAAGGCGATCCTCATGATCAGCTCCGAATTGCCGGAAGTGCTGGGAATGGCCGACCGGATCTTGGTTCTGCACGAAGGCCGCGTGACCGGCGAGATCGCGGACGCTCGCAGTGCGACGCAGGAACAGATTATGAAGCTCGCGATTGCGTGATTGGTTCCCTCTCCCCCGATGCGGGGGAGAGGGTTAGGGTTTGGGTGAGGGGGCCGAGCGTTTCACCAAGCCATGAACCCCCTCACCCCAGCCCTCTCCCCCGATGCGCGGGAGAGGGAGCCGGAGCCGCGTTAGGATACACATGACTCGCACACTGTCCCGATTCCTAACCGACTACGGCATGATCTTCGTGCTGGCGTTGCTGTGCGCGTTCTTCAGCGTCGCGACCTTCAGCGAGCAATCTCCGACCGGCGAAGCGGCGGCTTGGCAAGTCGTGAAGACGCTCGACTCAAAGTTCGGCAAGACTCCGCGCGTGGTGATCGTGGCTCGCGATCAAGTGGACGAGGCGTTGTTTGCGAGCAAGCTCGAAGCGGCCCTATCGGCCAGTGGCGCGAAAGTGTTGGCCGTCGTGAAAGGAGAGCCGAGGGACGCTCGCGCGGCCCTCCTAAAAATCGTGGCGGATGGTGAGACGCTCGATGCGATCGCCGGCACACGCGCGACAGCGGCGTGGCTGGTCTTCGCGGATTTGAAGGCCGACTTCCCGATGCTCGGCGATCCGCAGTTGGTGCAGCCCAGGACCGAGAAATGGCCGAACTTTTTGAAGTCGGAGAACCTCGTCAACATCGCCAATCAGATCGCGGTGATCGCGATCATCGCGATCGGGATGACAATGGTGATCATCACCGGCGGGATCGACCTTTCGGTCGGCAGCTTGATCGCGCTGTCGGCCGTGTTGGCCTCGTGGTTCATCCGCGAATACGCCGGAGCGGAGCAAGCGTCCGTGCTCGGCATGACGCTGGCCGGCATCGTGGCCGTCCTGATCTGCGGACTGATCGGAGCGTTTACCGGTGGGATGATCACTGTGTTCGGCATCCCGCCCTTTATCGTGACGCTGGCGATGATGCTGGTGGGAAGCGGATTGGCTTACATCCTGGCGGCGGGTCAGTCGATCTATCAGCTTCCCGATTCTTTCGTGTGGCTCGGTCGAGGCGAAGGGCTGTGGAAGATTCCGAACGCCGTGTTGCTGATGCTGATTCTGTACGGAGCCGCGCATGTGCTGATGTCGCGGATGCGTCTCGGCCGGCATCTCTATGCGGTCGGCGGTAATCGCGAGGCGGCGAGGCTGTCCGGCGTCCCGGTGTGGCGCGTGTTGATGTTCGCGTACATCGCGAGTGCTCTGCTGGCGGGACTCGGCGGAGTGATCATGGCGTCGCAGCTCAAAAGCGGCTCGGCGACCTACGGCAATATGTACGAGTTGTATGTCATCGCCGCGGTCGTTGTCGGCGGAACCAGTCTCAGCGGCGGCGAAGGAAAAATGTTCGGCACGCTGATCGGAGCTTTCACGATCGCCGTCATCCAAAACGGAATGAACCTCACGAACGTCGAAAGCTACACGCAAAAGGTCGTCCTCGGAGGCGTGATTCTCGGAGCGGTGCTGCTCGACAAGATTCGGCGCCGATCGTCGTAGCCGAAGGCGTGAGACTTCGGAGGCGCGGAGAGAATAATCCGAATTCTCACGAATTCGGCTACATCAAACGGGCATCTCATGGCTCTCGCTGACCCGACCAACGTGTCTGATCCAGTTGCCTCCGCAACGATTCGCGCGGAGACCATTCTCGAATCGCTGCGGAAACGCCCCGATGCCTATTTGATCGCGATTGCCGGCATCCCCGGTTCTGGTAAGACGAAACTCTGCGAGGTTCTCAAGAGCCGTTGGCCCGACGCCGTGGTGGTACCGATGGACGGCTACCATCTGCCTCGGTGTCGGCTGGATGCCGAGGGGATGCGACGCCGCGGCGCACAATACACGTTTGATGCTGCGGGGTGTCGATCGGATCTGGAACGTCTGAAACAAACACGATCGGGATTGTTTCCCACCTTCGATCACGCTGAGAAAGATCCCAAACCCGACACGATTCGAGTGACTCCCTCCGTGCCTTTGGTCATCGTCGAGGGGATTTACGTCTTGATGCGCAATTGGCAGTTGGAACGCCTGTTTGATCTGCGAGTCTTTCTCGACTGCGCTCTCGACGTTGCGACCGAGCGTCTGACGTTGCGACATCTAGCCTGCGGCATCTCACAGACCGTGGAAGAAGCCCGCCATCGCGCGCTGACGAACGACCGACTCAACTCCCTCGAGATCTTGGCCGACGGCTGCCGCGAACGTGCCGACTTGGTACTTTCTGGAAAACGTCGCCGTCTTCTCGGATAAAATGTCTGACGATCACTTCGGGTTCCTGCGATTCAGAAAATCCTGACATCTCACAGACAATGCCATGAACAGGGAGTCCAATCTTGTTGCGACGATTTTGTGATCCGATGACGCGCTGGTTGCTGCTGGGATTCTCAGCGCTTGGCTCAATTTTCTGGGCTTCGAGCGCGATCACCCAGCAGAAGTCGGGCGACGTGCGCTGGAAGAAGCACACGATCAACGACCAGTCGCCCTACGAAGGCTGTGGAGCGGCGGATTTCAACGGCGACGGGAAGATCGACATCTTCAGCGGCGACTCATGGTACGAAGCTCCCAAGTGGACCAAGCACAAAGTCCGCGATGTCCCTGCGAGTGCTCCGAACCCGCATTACTACGAAGATTTTGCTGACTCGCCGCTGGATGTGAACGGTGATGGTCGCCCCGATATCGTGACGTGCAACTACTTCGGCAAGCGAGTCGGCTGGGTCGAGAATCCCGGCGGCAATGCGACGCAGACGTGGATCGAGCATGAGATCGACACGCCTGGCAGCATGGAGACCGGTGAACTGATCGACATCAATGGCGATGGCAAGCCCAATTACCTACCAAACACCGGCAACGTCGTCGTCTGGTATGAGCTGACTCAACAGAAGCCGACCGTCGTCTGGACGAAGCACGACCTCGGCAAGGAAGGAGCCGGACATGGCATCGGAGTTGGTGATATCAACCGCGACGGTCGCCTCGACATCATCACGCCCAAAGGTTGGTACGAACAACCAGCCACAGCCTCCGACAAGTGGCCGTTCCACTCTGAGTTCCAACTGGGTGCAGCCGGGATCTTCATCCACGGTCGCGATGTCGATGGTGACAAGCTGACCGACGTGATCTGGGGAATGGGCCACGGCTTCGGCCTGTACTGGCTGAAGCAATCAACCGGGCTGGACGGCAAGCGAGTTTGGACGAAGCAGGTCATTGACGACACGTTCTCGCAGGTGCATACGCTGCTCTTCGCCAACCTCGATGGTGAGGGCGACCAAGAACTGGTCACCGGCAAACGGGTCTACGCCCACGAGGTCGAACCGGGCGACACCGATCCTGCAGTTGTCTTCTATTACAAATTCGATCGGGCGACATCGAAATGGATCAAGCGTGAGATCTTCCACGGTGATCCCGCCGTCAACGTTCCCGCTCAGGCGAAAGACCGATGGGCGTTGAAAGATTTCCCTCGCGGCAGCGCCGGCACCGGCCTGCAAATGGCCGCCATTGATATCGACGGCGACGGAGACCTCGATCTCGTCTGCCCCGGCAAGTCAGGGTTGTACTACTTTGAAAACCTGGGACGCTGAAATCGTCTGTAATGCAGTCGGTCAATCAGCTCGAAGCAGTTACTTTCAACTGTGGCATTCCCCACCGAGCAGCGTTACACGGCTTCCGTTGCTACCGAAGGCGATTGGTATCTGGATAACATCCTTCGCGATGACCAGTTGCTGGAATCGGCCTTGTCGTGTCACGGAATCTGCTCGGTGCGGATTGACTGGGCCAGCCCCGATGTCGATTGGTCGCAATTCCGCTGCGCCGTCTTTCGAACGACGTGGGACTACGGGCAGGCGAGGAACGCGCGGTTATTCAATGGTTATCCTGAGTACCTGCAATGTCTAACGAGTCCCTCACGCGAAAAGAGATCATCGTCGGAGCCGACAAACTAATGCCGCTGGACGGAAGCTCGCATTGATGGCGATTCCGTCATTTGCTCGCATCCCGATGTGAAGGAGCCAGTCGCGGTCCGCTACGCCTTCAGCAGGAATCCGGCCGGAGCCAACCTTTACAATCGTGACGGGCTGCCGCCGTCGCCGTTTCGGACGAGGACTTTAACGGACTTCTGACCGCCTTTCTGGCGGGATCGCGGGGAGTTGACGCCAGCGCCATTTGGTTTGATAGGTGATTGCCAAGTGTGGCGTTTCGCGTCGGGCGCTGCCGTGCTTTTTCGACAGCAGGAGTTCGTCGAGCAGTCCGCTGGTGAGGAGCGTGCGTTCGGCTGGCCAGGTCGGTTGACCGGTTTGCAGCATCTGCTCGATTCCTTCCAACTGCGGTGTGAAGTGTGCGAACGGAAGAAACTGTTGCATCTGAAAGCGAGTCGAATCGCTGCGTTCGTTGTCGGTGTAGTTCCAGGCGACGCACCAATCGCCGACGGCTCCGTTGAGCGTGAAGATGTTGGCTCGCAGGCCGTCGCGATAGTCGATGACCCACAGCACGGGGTTGGGAGCCAAGTCCTCGACACGCTGGCCGGCGGGGATCTTGGTCCACTCCAAATGCGTCAGCGCGAGGTCCAGCAGCTTGCGGTCGTACACGCCGCGAGACTCCGCCTTCCAGACTTCTGCGTCGGTCAGGCACTGCACGGCCGCGATGCCGGTTTCGCCGCCGGCTCGCTGTTCGGCGAGGCACTGCACCATTTCCAAGGCATGAAAGCCATACGCGTCGAGCGTGTGATACGACGTCGCGACAATCTGCTTGAGTTTCGCGCCGCGCGGCACGTCCACCGCCGGAGTTCGCCACGTCACCGGGATTGAAGAACCCGCCATCAACGGCATCCGCAATCGCTTGGCCGTATCGAAGTGAGCCTTCGCGTCGGCCCAGTTGTCGGCCAGGTGCTTGTCAAAAAAAAGCGGCACGCTTCGGCCGCTGTCTTCGCAGAATTTGATGATCTCGTCGAACATGCGTCGCTTGGGATACACGGTCTGCCCCGTTTCCGAGACGGGATACTCGCCGTGTTCGGCAATCAACAAGATGCCATCCACGGCGAGCTTGTTCGTTCCCAGCGTCAGTGCGTCGCTGATCGACGGCGACAGACGGAAGCCGTGTTTTGCCGCCAGAGCGCGGCTTATATCTTTGCGATGCGGGGGAGCGTCATGGAACTGATCGACGAACAACGAGACCAGCTTCATCTTCGGTCGCGGCTCGCGTCCGTCGAGATTGTTCCCCTCCAGCAACCGGCCCGCGATCAGGTCCGCGTGCGAGCTTGGGGAGTAGATGGTCGTCACCACCGCGAGGTTGGGAATCCGCTCGGACGGACGCGGCGATTCCTGAGCGAATACGTTGGAGAAACTCAGTGACGCGATGATCCAGAAAAGTCGTGACGACATTGGCTGATTCATTTCGTTCGTAAGTTGGGACTCTGAAACCGTAGTAGCCACGCTCGCCAAGAGCGTGGGGGGCACGATTGAGCGAAGTCCCCACGCTCTTGGCGAGCGTGGCTACTTACAAATTCACTAACTCGCACGCCGTGCGGCAGAGACCCGACCTACTTGCTGCCGGAGTGTGAACACGGAATGCTACTGATCGCGTTGAAGACGATCACTCCATTCGAATCGAAAGGCCCGGTCGATGAAACTTGCTCGAATGCTGGCATTGGTGATTTGTGGGATTTCAATTCCTTCATTGTCTGCAACGTGGGTGTTCGCTCAAGAGTCGATCTGGTTTGAGGCGGAGCATCTTCACGGGGTTCGCGGCTCGTGCTTCCCGGACTTCGATCAAAAGACCGCCGGGCACTGGGCGCTTTCCGGGCCGGGGATTGCTCCGGAGTGGACTCAAGGAGCCGAGAGCGAATGGCTAAGCATCGCCTGTGCGCCGGAGGACGAGCAAGCGGCAGCCAGTCGCGACTGCGAAGTGCCGGAGGCCGGTGAATGGCGGTTGTGGGTGCGCTATCGCGACTGGCGCGAGCAAACGGAATTGTTTGCCGTGCGTATCGAGCAGACCGGCCAGCCGCCGCAGCAAGTGACGTTCGGCGAGAAGGCGGTCATCGACGAGAACGACGAGTTGAAACTGATTTGGAAATGGGCTTTCGCCTGGGACATGCGGAGCGTGAAGCTCGTGAAGGGACCAGCGAAGCTCACGCTGCTGTCGCTCGTTAAACAGCCGGGACATCGGCAAGTCGATTCCCTGTGTCTGACGACCGACGCCGCGTATCGGCCAAGACATCGCGAAAAGCCGAAGCATCTGACGTGGAAACTGCTCGACGAATTGCGAACGAACGCAACTCAAACCGTCGCCCCGCAACCGCTCGCCGCACGGGCCGGGCAGTTCGAGATTCCGGAGGCTTGGAAACTGCGCACCTATCGCGACAACGGATTCGTCTATCTCTGGAACGCCGGGCAGCAATGGCAGGACGAATTGGCGTCGACCGCCGTGAATCGCATCCACGTGCCGTTCAACGTCGATGTGCCGTTGGTCGAGGAGTTTCGCAAGCTCTACGGCGGCAAGACCACGGACATTCCGATCTTTGGCGACTCGCGGATCGTGCCGACGGTTCACGGAGCAGGTCCGAACATTCTCGACAACGAGCACTTCGTCAAATGGCTCGAAGCGAACCCCGATCGGGCGTGGGGCAACTTGATGAACTACACAACGCCTGTCGCGATGACCGATCGCGCGAAAGCAAACTGGCCCAAGTTCCGTGACCGCTACGTCGGCAACATCGCGGGCGAGGGGATCGGCGTGCTGAGCTGGGACAACGCCGCGCTCGCGGAGAAGCTGAAGGCCGCGAAGTCACGAGCGGACGTCGCTGCCGCGTTAGGGCAAGTTTATCTCGCGGGCAAAGCCGTCACCGAGAAGACCATCTTCGGAGCCGACGTCCCGAACCCGTATCAATCGGCGATCTCCTGCCTGTCTTGCGAAATGACCGCTCACGCGCATCTCTGCCGCGAATGGGGTGCGACGACGGTCGGCTTCGAGAGTAGCGCGGTGATGCCGGGCCTGGGCATGCGGATGGCGTTCCTGCGCGGGAGCGCTCGTCAATACGGCGGGATGTGGGCGACGTATCGCTCGTGCAACTTCGGCGACGCGGCGACCATCTACGCCAAGCAAGGCTACTTCTATCCGGCTCAACCGCAGTTCGCGTACGACAACCAGTACGACATGTGGGCCGGAGCTGGTAACACCTGGTACAAGTTCGACATCTGGCACCAATACATGTCCGGCGCGGCGATGACTTATCACGAGCAAGGCCACGATGAGTTCTGGCAACCAGGCGGTCAGTCCATCAATCTCAAGCCGCTGCAACTCTCGCCGAAAGGGACGCTGGTCGATCAATTCTTGCGGATGACTCGCGAGCACCCCGACCGCGGAACGCCGGTCACACCGATCGCGTTTCTGCTGGATCAAGCTCACGGCTGGGAACCCAACGGCTATCAACCCGGAGCGTTCGGCCAAGACCCAAACAACAATCCGGCGGTGCTCGGCCCCGATCGCCACGCGCGCAGTTTGAAAGAGTGGTTCAAGGTCGCGTTCCATCCGTATGGCCCGAAGGAGGCCGAGATCAACACCGGCGTGAACCAGATTTTTCTGCCGAGCCAGTTCGGCAACATCTTCGACGTGCTAGTGACCACGCCGACTCGCCGGGACGCGATTGACACGTACCCCGTCGTGATTCTCGGCGGCGAAGTCACGCTCTCCGCCGAATGGGGCGCGAAGCTCGCGAGCTATCTGGAAAACGGCGGCACAGTCATCGTCAGCGACGACCAACTGACCGGCCCCGGAACCGCCGCGCTGAATCTGCCAGCGCTCGGCAATCCCACAGAGGACGCCGCGTTCGAATGGCTGCCGATCAACCGCAAAACGGTCTCGCAGCGCTTCCGCTACCGCCCAATTACCGGCGGCACTCCGCTGGCGAAGGCCACGAATGGCGACACGATCGCCGCTTCGTTCGATCGCGGCAAAGGCCGTCTCGTCATGTTGTCGATCCCACGCGGCCTGGGTCTCGACGACTCCGCCACTCCGCTGGTCCCGCTCATCATTGCTCACTCGCGGCAAGGATTGCTGCCGGTGGAAGTCCTCGGCGACGTCGAATGGCTGCTCAACCGCACGGCAGACAGTTGGTTGCTAACGCTGCTCAACCCCGCCGGAATCAACAAGCCTCAACACGGCATCGTGCCGACCGATTACTCCCAAGAACGGACGGTGCAGATCCGCTCGCTCCAGCCCCTCCAATCCGCCACCGAATGGTTTAGCCAGGAGTCACTACCGATCACGGGCAACACGAAGTCCGAGACGACTATCTCCATCCCTGCGGGCGGCGTGAGAATCATCGAACTGCGATAGGGGTAAGATCCTTTCGAACCGGGTCGACTCCGGGACAACTCAAAGGCTCAAAGGAGTCAGGACTCGTTGATTGGTGAAAGTTGCCTCGTTCGGCTGTTGGGACCATGCCATGAGCGGATGAAACGGGCGGGCTGCATCACCGGAACGCGCTAGCGTCCGGTTTGAACCGCGGCTAGCGCCGCGCGGCTATTGCCAGAAATTTCACTTCTGCTGCTCGACTTACTGTTGCGTGCGAAACTCGGAAGGTGTCATGCCGGTGGCGGAGCGGAAGGCGCGGGTGAAGGCGCTGTGGTCGTAGAAGCCGCAGGCGTGTGCAATCTCGGCCACGGATTGTTTTGGGTCGCGGAGCATGCGCGACGCGGCCGCGATCCGCGACTTGGTGATG
>CAZPUJ010000205.1:0-12996 GCA_964589725.1 uncultured Planctomycetaceae bacterium | reverse complement strand
AGACTGTTGAATTAGTCCGCCGCCGAGTTCACCTCGGCGGTTTACGCGTTTCTGCACTACGTTTTTTCCGATGAATTCGAGTAGTGCGGAAACGCTTGAACCCCTGAGGCAAGCTCAGGGGCGATTAAATCAACAGACCCTGGCGAGCGTGGCTACCGCAGAATCAGTATTTCGCCTTCATGTAGTCGATTCCGGGCTGGAGCACTCGCCGCCAAGCCCCCTCCGTTTGCTCGTCGAAGGCTCGGTCAAATTCGCCAACGGCCTTCAGCAGGCCGCTCAGCCAGAGGTCATACAGTTCGGGCCGGATATTCAGTTGTTTCCGGCTGTGAAGTTGAGCCAACCGCTCCAAGTGCTGCAGAGCTTCCGGCTTTCCGCTGCCAACCAGCATCAGCGTGTAGAGGGAGGCCTTGAGCGCCTTGTGTTGCCTCGCAAAATCCGTGTGCCGGAACTTCTCCGCGACCTCCGGCGATGAACCGAGGAAGATCTCGTCGAACCGTTCCAGAAAACCCGGTTTGCTCTGACATCGCTCGTAGCTCGAATTGAAGAGTTCGGCATCGGGTTTTGTTTCGTCGTTCATGGCCGATCAACTCCCCGGAGCATCGCTGCCCGTGTCCCGCAACCGGGAGACATCGAGTTGCACAAGTTGATCCGACAGTGGTGTTGTCTCTCGCGTGGCAACGCGGAACACACCGCACCGCGACAAGATGCCGCGCACTCGCCGCGTCAGTTCCGCCTCGCCGTAAAATTGCAGCAGTCCGTGGAAGCCGACGTAGAACGGTTGCCGGCAGAGGTCCAGCAGTTCGTCGAGACCGCAGCCCATGCGGGCGTATTCCTCGACGAGCATGCGTAGCATGATCTCCGGATCGCCATCGACTTCGATGCCGTGCAGGTCCATCGGGTCTTCGGGTTCCACGGCGCGAGTGGCCGGATGGACTTTTGGAGCGACGTTGGTCATGACGATCTCCTGAAAAATCTGCACCCCCACCGCGCTTACCCCGGTGGATTCAGGCTTTTGCACGACTCCGGGAACCTCGGCTCTTCTCTCGACAAATAGTGCAAAAGCCCGCGAGCCACCGGGACAAGGGGTCTGTCGATTTAATCCGCCACCTTGCTCGCCAGGGTGGTTCCCGCGCTTCTGCACTACGCTTTTCCCGGGGATTTCGAGTAGTGCAAAAGCGCGGGAACCCCTGAGGCAAGCTCAGGGGCGATTAAATCGACAGTCCCCAAGCCCGGTGGGGTCATTCCACTTTCGTCAGTTCTCCCAACAGGTACTTCATGTTCTGAGGCGTCTTGGACGACGGTCCGTATCCGGATTTGGCGGGCTTCCATGGGCCGACGCCGCCAAGGCCGCCATCTTCGGCTTTCGTGATGCGGACTAGCGTTTCCTTCGGCACCGTGTTGATCGCGTGGTTGTCGACGTCGGCTCCGAAAAGAAAACCCATCGAGCCGGTTTTCTTGTGGAACAGCGAGTCGGTTTGGTGCATCGGCATCATCCAGTTGCGAGTGATGCTTTGATGCGAGCCGTAGCGGTAGCTGGCCTGATAGCCGGTTCCGGCCGCGAGTGCTCGGCCGTCGGGGCGAGTCTCATGCGCTTTGACCGACCGCTCCGTGGCGATCCAGCCGGTGTGCTTCATGATCGTGAAGTTGAACGGCAGCCCCGCGTTGACCACGACGCGGACCATGCACCGAAAGGCCTCGTGCCGCGGCCCGTCGTCGTCCTTCCAACCGATGTAAGGCCGGTCGAGATCGTTAGCATCGACGAAGACGTAGTCCCCTTCCTTCAGGCCGAGCGCCTCGGCGGCGGCGGGGTTCAGTTGGATCTGACGATCACCCACTCCGGGAGCGCGTTTGTCGGTGCGATGTGGATCGCCGAAGCTGTCGCTCCAGATCCAGTGCCAATCGACGGTGGACCACGACGAGTGGGTCGAGTGACGGCTCTTCGGCGTCGAGCAGAAGAACCGATAGCCCAGCTTCCAAAGCGGGTTGACCGTCTGCTTCACCTCGCTCCACGGCAGCTTGAGGTTTCGCACCTGGCGCAGATCGGCGTCGAGCGTGTCGAGCGGGATGCCATAATCCACCGGCCGAATGTAGGGACTCGATGAGACGATCACGTTCGGCAAATAGGGCGTCGCTTCGACCGACTCACGATGCGAGACCAGGTTCTCGCCGTACTCGACCGCTTCGGGAATGTCGCAGTATCCGGCCAACCGACCACAGTCGGTGTAGAACGGGATCGAGTCGTGAATCTGTTCCCAGAACGGCACGCGCGGGTACGTGCGGAAGAGCATCAACGCCGTGCCCGGTTCGCCGCCGTAGTCGCCAGCCAGCATCTTGTCGACGTTGTACGGCCCGTCCTCACCTCGCGTCGTGGTCGAATTGTCGAACACGCGCTGGATGTAGACCTTCGCCTTTTTCTCGGTGACGAACTTGAAGTAGTCGCCGAAGCGAACATCGCCGGTCTTGTCGGTCAACGCGCGAGCAACCCCCGCGAACACGGCCGCGTCGTCGATGCTGTTGTGAACCGGCTTGATGCCTCCCTTCCAGACTTGAATGAAGGGGTTCGAGCACGAGCCGCCGCATTCGTAGTCTTCCTGCTCAACCCACGAGTTCACCGGAAAGACGACGTCCGCGTACTCCGCGCTGCCGGTCCATTCGATCTGCTGGTCGATGATCATGTCGACCTTCGGCAGCACGTTGACGATCAGGTTGTAGACCCACTTCGCTTGATTCAAGAAGTTGGCGTTGTTGTACCAAATGACTTTTGTGGGAGTCGGAACGTGCGTCTTGCCGGTGAATGATTTGTGCTGACCGTTCGGCAGATCGAGCGTCAATGTCCGCTCGCCGCAGGCCCAGTACGACGGGTCTTCGCCGTCGCTGCAATGCCGCATCTCGTGATGCGTGATCCGAGCGTTCTCATCGAGCACCGGAGCGAACGGGTCTTCGTGGATGTAACTGCCGACACCCGGACCACTCCACGGCGACGCTTGGAACAACGCCCCTTTGTAGTTGCCGGCCCAGGTGTGGACGCCGGCTCCGTGCTTGCCGATGTTGCCGGTTAGCATCATCGGCAGATAGCTGGCTCGATTGTGTAGCGTCGCATGGAAGTAGTGATTGACTCCTTCGCCAATATGAATCGAGACCGGCCCGCCCGCCTTCGTCGTCGTCCAAATGTCTTCGGCCAACCGACGCACGAGGTCTTGCGGTGCACCGGAAATCTCTTCGACCGTCTGCAGGTCGTAGTCTTTCAGATGCCGGTGATACATCTCGAAGATCGGCATGACCTCGGCGTCTTTGCCGTCGGCCAACTTGACGGTGAAGGTTCCTTCGAGCGCGGCCGGAACCGTCATCTTCTCGCCGACATCGTCGCGGCTGAGGAACACGACTGTCTTCTGCTCGGCATCCCACACACAGAAGTCTCCGATGCGTTCCCGCTGAGCGGCCGTCAGTCCTTGAATCTTGAACGATGGCCCGGCCGAGATGTCCTTCGGCTTGTAGTCGGTCGCGACGTCTTGCGGGCGCAGTCGCTGCAACGTGTCCGTGCGGACGAGCAATGGAAAATCGGTGAATTGCCGGCAGAACTTGGCGTCGTACCAGCCTTCGTCCATCAGGATCTTAGTCACGCCCAGCAGCACCGCCGTATCCGACAGGCCGGGTCGCACGGAAATCCAATAGTCACTCTTCGTGCCGGGGCAGTTGTATTCGGGAGCGATGTCGACCAGCTTGCCGCCGCGCTCCATGACTTCGTTAAGCCAGTGCGATTCGGGCATCTTGTTCTCGATCAGATTTTTGCCGATCTGGATGACCAGCTTCGAGAACCGCATGTCGTTGAAGTCCATGTCGGACGTCTGCAAGCCATGCACGAAGGGGTGCCCCGGCGCTTGATCTCCGCGCCAGGTGTATTCGTTCCAGTCGCGTGCCCCGCGAGCCTGTTCCGGCGGCACGCCCCGCACATGGTGATCCAGCAACCCCAGCAAGTTGGCCATGCGATAGATGCCGAACTTCCCCACGACACCGTGTAGCGGCAAGTTCGATCCGATCTTGATGACGCGCGTGCCGGCTCCTTCGACCTTGTCGATCATGAGTTTTTCATAGCCGTCCTTCGTCAGCCGCGAAACGCCGTCGCCGCCGCTGTAAGTCCGAGCGACCGCCTCGAAGCCAGCCGCGACGTACTTGAATATCTCCTCCCAGGACAGCCGCACGAAGGTGTCGTTGCCGCGATCATCGAACTTGAACTTCGTCCGCAGTTCCGGCTTGTCCGACAGCGACGGAAAGCCGGCATCGGCCCAGTCCTTCCAGCCTTTGCGAAGCACTGGCCCCTTGAGCCGATACGGCCCATAGATGCGGCGCTGCATCGTGTAGCCCTTCGGACAGCCGCGCGGGTTCCAGGCCTTTGTCGCCTTGTTGCCGTACAGATCGCCGATACGGTCGTGGTCGTAGTTCTGCTCGCTGCGAAGCATCACTCCGTTGCGGACGAACGCTCGCAGTCGGCACATGTGCGTGTCGTTCGGGGCGCAAACCCAGGTGAAGGTGCCGTCGTAGCGGTACTGGTCGAGATATATTCTTTCCCACTCGCGATCGGGGTAACTGCCGAGCGGGTTTTCGACGCTGACCGGCTTAAACGCCCAAGCTTGCGGCCCGGATGCCAGCAATGCGCTTCCGCTGGCGAGCATTGATTCCAGGAAATGACGGCGCGTCACGTTCATGATGTTGCTCCTGATTGGGGCTTGTTTGTCATGCGATCGATGGGACGAATAGGGCCGATGCGACTGATCTTTCATTCGTCCCATCAGTCCCATGCGTCCCATTGGCCTTGATCACGTGCGGCGCTCATTCCTGAATCACCAAGTCTTGCCAAATCGTGATCACCTTCTGGGCCGCGCGATCGCGGTGCGAACCGTCCCACAAGGCGAACGCGGCGGAGGTGCGTTGACCGGCCTCCAACGTCAGGCCCTGTTGCGGTTCGCTCACCGCAAGAGTTCGTTTCAGCACCACGTTCCAGCGGCCATCGTTCCACACGCCTTTCGTTTCGACCGATTGATTGACGGCTGGCCGAAACGTCACCGTCCCCGGCCCGGCGGTTTCGAGCGCACCACCAAACCGCGCGGCACTGCTCGGAACGTTTTGATTGCCACTGGCGAGGGCCGGCAGCGAAATCGGAGCTTGCTGCTCTGTTCGCGTCCCCGCCCGGCGATACTCAGCTGTGTCGGAGAATTGCTCACCGAACGGATAAAGGTCCACGACGACGTTCGGGTTCACATCTTCGAGATCCTGCGGCACGTTGCGTCCCGCGCTCCAGAGCCAGACATCAATCGGTGCCGCGACCGACCCCATGCCAAGAAACGGCTCGGCCGTCCCGCGGAACAGTTCGACGGCCACCGCATCGCGAAATGATTCCGTTTTGCCCGTGTGCTGGTCGGCGGTGGCATCCCCCCAACTGAGTTGGAACGCAATCGACTTCCCGTCATGGACAGCGCGCACTTCGAGCACAGACGGGAATTCATCTCGCCACCATAAGGGAGTGGTTCGCAACCGCACTGGTTCGGCTTCGCTCCACGCGGGCGCCTCCGGAGCGTCCGGTGTCGCCGACACTCGACGCACATGAATTTGCTCGCGATTCAACACCGTGGTGGCTCGCGACTTTTCGTCGGAAAGTGACAGCACGAAGTGCGTCATGTCTGATAACTCTTGCGGCGTGTTCTTGCGGAGCGCGGGCATCGGCGTGCCGGGCATCCCCGCGAGAAATAGGCGGTAAATCGACTGTGGATGAAAACTCCCTTTGAATAGCCCTTTCGTGAGGTCGCGCGGCCGAGTCGGCAGACCTTCCTCGTCGATCATCTTTTGTTGCCCGTCGCCGCGACCTTCTTTACCGTGACAGGCCGCACAACCAACGGTCAGAAACAGTTGCCGGCCGCGTGCGACGATTTCTGCTGTCGGCTGACCAAGGTCGGGAACCTCGATCGGTTCACTCGGCGTGGTCAGTGAGAGAACCAACTTTTCCATCTCTTCGACGTCGACTTCATCGCCGTCTTCCTTCGCGGTCGCTCGTTCTACGTCACGAATTCCCTCGCGACGAAACTCCAGCACCTGTTCGGCCAGCAGCCGACGGTCGCCATCGTTGAGCTGCGGCCACGGCGGCATTGACGACCCAGGCATGCCTCGAACCAGCACGCTCTCCAAATCACGCAGTGTGGGAATTCCATTCGCGGTGCTGATCAATCGGAACCGGCCCGCTCGAAAGTTTCGCGGCTTCGGAAATAGGAACTGGCTAGCCACGCTCACGCCATTCCCCTTTTCGCCATGACACCCGGCACAATGCAACACGAACAAATTATTGGAACGCTGTCGTTGCTCCTCGGGGGAACTGGCGTTTGCTGTTGTCGCCGCCTTCGGAGACTCTGCCGGTGAGACTGACGCCGCGCGGCGCGGCTGACTGCGGTTTTCACAACCGGCCGCTAAGGCCACCACCAAGAGTGTGCCCGCGAATCGGGGGGCACTCCATCGGTCTCGTCCTCTCCGCCAACCTCGCTGATCGGTCCGAGCGAATCGCATCGCATGCCCTTTCGGTCCGAAACCTCACTTCGAGATTTCCATTCCTCTGTGCTATCGAAAGCACACCATGTGCCGTCTTCGAGAATTGACGACGAGGCCACTCGAATCCTGATCGCTAAGTCTTCGGCTTGAGCTTCTCCGCTGTCAGCTTGACCGGAGCGATGGTGTTGGCTCCCTCTTTGACGTCCACGGCCCATTCGCGTTCGATCAAGCCCGCCCTTTCATGCCACACGCGAAACTTGTGCTGACCAACGGGAAGTTTCTCGATCTTGAACTTGCCGTCGGCGTCGGTGACCGCCCCGTACGGGTGGTCGATGACCAGCCATTTGGAACTCATCCACGAATGAATGTCGCACTTCACGTCGAACGGCGCAGCCTCAGCCGCTTTGAGCCGCACGGCGGTCCCTTTGCGGTCTTTGGGCTGGATCACCATGTTCTCGCCGTTGTTTCGCTGCGGGAATGTGTGCGTATTGTGAGGCACTCCATCATCCGACAGACAGACGAAGACTTGGTCCGTCCGCACGATCAACGCATGCGGCAGGAAGCGACAGTTCTTCTGATCGAAGCGGATTTCTTTTTCTTTGCTCACCTTGAGGTCGGGATGCACTTTGTCCGCCTTCCGAAGGAATACGAAGACGTTGGCGACCCCTTTGTTTTTTGAGTTCACGACCAGCGATTCATCGGGCACGGGATCGGCCGAGCAGATCGCCGCGTCCTTAACGGACGCGTCTCCCTGCTTGACGAGTAAGGGCAGTTGTGGCACGTCCCCATCGAACACGAATAGCCCTTCGACATGGCCCCATTGTGCGAACGCGGCACGCTCACCGGGCGACCACGCACACATTGCCACCGTGAACAACGTCATTCCGCATAAGCGCCAGCAGCGTGTCATCGGTTTCATGAAATCCTCACTTCCTGTTTGGTGTTTCTTGTTTCAGAGCCTGCCGTCCCTAGCGGAGTCATGCATCCTGGGCGCGGGCCACGCGATGCGCGAATCAAAGTCCTGGCGATGGAGTTAGCAAATCGCGTTCCGCGCTGGACATCCGCTCCGTCAGTCCGACGGTGACTATGAAGCTCACAGCGGTGTGGGGATGGCACTGAGATCACGGCAGGAACACGAATTGCACTCTGAGAAACACGTTGATCGGCAACGACGTGGAGAGGGGCGCGATGCCCGCGCGCGGTGCCATCACCAAGCGGAATCGAGGAGGGGACAGCGATGTGGATGTTTGCGATCTTCGCAATGGTCGTCGTGCTCTTGGCGGTGCCGTTAGTGGCTGTCGCTATGTGGTTCGACGTTGGGCATCGGGGTGGCGGCGTCCTCGACGAGCGGCGTCGGGCGGCTCGCACATGGCGGCCACCATTCGCTCGCGGCAGCGACTTAATGGCGTGGGCGGCTGCGACCACAGAGCGGCTGGTCACACGACGCTTGTCCGAAAAGCCCACCGCACAATCGCCCGTGCAATTGGCAGCCGAAGTTCAAGCAGGGGCCATGCGCGCGATGTTACCCTTGGCAGAGCCATGTGACCGTGAATGTGTTGTCCCCTGCCCGGAAGTGGGACAGGGGAGGATTGGCGTGACGGTTCCCGAAGCGCTTGAGATCGCCGATTATATTCGGCAGCACTTACCCCGCGCCGAGGCCAAGCGGATTCACGATCTCGCCGCGAGAAACTCGCTAACACTCGCGAACGTGGCACGTCAGGACGACGCACCGCCGAACATGCGCTGCCCGCTGCAAGGCGAAGACCGCGTGTGCGTGGTCTATCCAGACCGCCCCTTGCGCTGCCGTCCACTGCATGCAATGGCAATCGCAGAGCAACTGGGAATCGAACTGTGCAACGACGGCGAGGCTCCGTGGAAGCACCACGAGGAAACCGTTGAACGGGGAGTCGAACAGGGTTTCATCAATGCGCTGAAGTCGGCGGGTTTGGACGATGAGCGTTATGAGTTGAACAGTGCTCTGTTGACAGCACTGGACGCGCCGGATGCCGCCGAACGCTGGGTGCGAGGCGAAAATGTGTTTGGCAAGTGCAAATTGGATCGTGAGATTAAGCCATCACGGGTGCTGGCTGAGTGACTCCGATGCCGGGGCGATGCCATCCAAGCCGTACTTCTCCAGCAACCGGTATAGCGACCGGCGCGAGATGCCCAGGACTTGAGCCGCACGGCTCTTGTTGCCTTTGTGCTTCTGTAAGACCTCGACGACGCGAGCTTTTTCAATCGAGGCCAGCGTTCCATCATCGGCAAGTGCGGCCGGGATCGACATCGCGGAAACCGCCGCTCCGGCCGCTGTCGTCGGGTGCAGCACCGCGGCCGGCAATTCGTCGGTCGTGATGAATTGATCGTCGGCGAGAATTTTCCCGCGTTCGATGACGTTGATGAGCTGCCGGATGTTGCCCGGCCAGTTGTACGCTTCCAGCGCACGCAGCGCGTCGGGTGCGATCTGCCAATCGGAACCGAGGAAGTGATTGACGAGCAGCGGAATGTCGCCGGTTCGCGTTCGCAGCGGCGGCAGGTCGAGCGACATGACGTTGATGCGATAGAACAAATCCTCGCGGAAGCGATGCGCAGCGACTTCGGCTGCGAGGTCGCGGTTCGTCGCTGTGATGACTCGCACGTTGACTCGACGCTCTTGCAGTGAGCCGACACGACGCATTGAGCCGTCCTGCAAAACGCGGAGCAGTTTTGCCTGCATGACGCCAGGCATCTCGCCGATTTCGTCGATGAACAGCGTGCTGCCATCGGCCAGTTCAAACAGGCCAGGCTTGGCGGCAACCGCTCCGGTGAACGCTCCTTTTTCGTGGCCGAAGAGTTCGCTTTCGAGCAACGTCTCGGTCAGGGCGGTGCAGTTGATCGAGGTCAGCGGCATGCCCGATCGCGAGCTATGTTCGTGCAACGCTCGTGCGACCAGTTCTTTACCAGTGCCGCTTTCGCCTTGAATCAAGATCGCCTTGTCGCTGGGACCGGCCTTTGCGATCAACGTGAAGACCTCCTGCATCGCCGGCGATTCGCCGACCATCCGCAGCTTCGGTTGGCTGCGTTCGAAGGCCGCTTTGAGTTGCACATTCTGTTGGCTGAGCCGCCGCCGCTCGTACGCCTTTTGGATGAGCGTTTCGAGTTCCGCAAGCGAGAACGGTTTCGTGAGAAAGTCGTACGCTCCCAGCTTCATGGCTTGTACCGCCGTCTCGACGGTCCCTTCGCCGGTCAGCAGGATGACTTCGCATTCCGGCGACAGCTCTTTGACACGTTGCAGCAGGTCGATGCCCGTCAGCCCCGGCATCGCCATGTCGGACACGACGACGTCGAACTGCCGATCCTGCAACAGCCGCAGCGCATCGTTGACTCCCGGAGCCTCACGCACATGAAACCCACGCCGAGCAAACCGCCGCGCGGCCGTGACGCGAAACTCGTCATCGTCATCGACGAACAAGAGTTCGACTTGGCTGGGATCGAACGCATTGTTTGGAGTGCCGTCATTCATGGCGGGGACTTTCTCATTTATTCTGACCGTCGCAGAACCAAAACTTCGCATGGGGCGTGTCTCAGCACCATCTCGGTGACGGAGCCTAACAGAAACCGTTTGACACCGTGGTAGCCGTGCGACGGCATCACGATCAAGTCCGCGCGAGTCTCACCCGCGAACTCGGCAATGCGAGCGGCGGCGTCTCCTTCCACGACTTTCGAGCAGACTCCCGTAAACTGCGGACGCGATTTCAGATATTCGGTCAGATGTGTCTGAGCGAGGCCCAGCCAACGCTCGGGCTCGACCGTCGCAATCACTTCTCCCGCGTACGGGACGAAGTTAGGCAGCAACGCCACATGAATCACATGGACATCGCTCGGTTGCTTCACAACGTCCAAGGCCGTCTGAATCGCTTTGTCTGACGCGGACGAGAAGTCGATCGGCACGACCACGCATTTCTTCGGGGACCAGGGCATGATGATGGCTCCTTCGCTCCGTTGAGCTTCTTTGAATGTGAGGCGCGACGAAATAGATCGCTCGCTCATCGTCCGAGGCAAAGGTCATGCCAACACGAGTCACCGGCCGCATCAGCGAAGGCGATCGGTTCACGGAGTGCGGAGGTCACCGTCTTTCGAAGCGTTCGCCCTCGCTGACACATCGGGTTTCTGTGATGAACCAGCGTTGTTCGGCGAGTGTGCGGCCCAATGGACCGGTGTGCGAAGTGGCCACAGACCGTGCGCGCGAATCCGCTCGATACGGCGGCCGTCAGCTCACGATGAGGCGAGTTGCGTTTCGTGATGCTTGGACTTAACGATTTTTTCAAATTCTCTGAACTCGCTAACCCTTCAGCCGGTCGGCGAGTTATGGCTAGGAGACGCCGGTAGGGAGCCGTTCTGAAAGAATTCATCAGCTTGACAAACTGGACTGCCGATTTATATTGGCAATCCGTTCCAAATCACTAGATATGGGGTCAACCCGTCACCAACCCACAGCTAATTGTGGTCTAAGAGCGCTTCCACTCGCATTCTGTTCTGCCGCAAGTAGGTTGCTTCCTCTCGGCAAGTCCATGGCACGAGGCCGGTAAGTGCGGGTCATGACGCCCCGTCACTCACAGTTCTTTTTTGGCTAAAGGAGTGCATGATGCACGATGCCAACACCCTGCTGGATGCTGATTATCTCTCCGCTTCAATGACACGGTCACACAACGGCAACGGCCACGCTCGCGAGGCCGCCCGAAGCAGTTCGAATGTCGGACCGCATTTCACGCCGCAGACCACTCCGATGAAGATCGCTCCGCATTTCTGTCCACCCAACATCGATCCGTTCTCGACGGTCGAGTGGGACTTCCGCACGGCGCAGATCAAGGACGAGAGCGGCAAAGTTCTGTTCGAGCAGACCGACTGTGAGATTCCCAAGAACTGGAGCGCGCTGGCGACGAACGTCGTCGTCAGCAAGTATTTCTACGGCGAGCCGGGCACGCCGGAGCGCGAGACAAGTGTTCGCCAAGTGATTCACCGCGTCGCTCGCACGATCGCCGATTGGGGAATCAAGGACGGCTACTTCGCGACGCCCGCCGACGGCGAGACGTTTTATCGCGAACTCGCTTGGCTGTGCCTGCATCAGCACGGCTCGTTCAATTCGCCGGTGTGGTTCAATGTCGGGCTGTATCATCAGTACGGCGTCAAAGGCTCACAAGGGAACTATCGGTACGACGTCGAAACGAAGTCGATTCGCCGCCCCGACACGCCGTACGAGTATCCGCAAGCGTCAGCCTGCTTCATTCAGTCGGTTGAAGACAACATGGAAGACATCATGCGGCTCGCTCGCAGCGAGGCCATGTTGTTCAAGTTCGGATCGGGCACGGGGACGGATCTCTCGACCATTCGTAGTTCGAAAGAAAAACTGTCAGGCGGCGGCACACCCTCCGGGCCGTTGTCGTTCATGAGAGTGTATGACCAGATCGCGGCCGTGGTGAAGTCGGGCGGCAAGACGCGCCGTGCGGCCAAGATGCAAAGTCTGAAAGACTGGCATCCAGACATCATGGAGTTCATTCAGTGCAAGACCAAGGAAGAGAAGAAGGCTCGCATCCTGATCGACAGCGGCGAGTACGAATCCAACTTCAACGGCGAAGCCTACAGCTCGATCATGTTCCAGAACGCGAACCTGTCCGTTCGGATCAGTGACGAGTTCATGCAAGCCGCCATCGAGGGTCGTAAGTGGAAGACGCACTGGGTCACCGACCCCAATAGGTCCGGCCCCGACTACGACGCCCGCACGATGCTCAAGGAAATGGCCAGCGGTACGTGGTTCTGCGGGGATCCCGGCGTGCAGTACGACACGACGATCAATCGCTGGCACACGTGTTCGAACACCGGCCGCATCAACGGGTCGAACCCCTGCTCCGAGTACATGTTCCTGGACGACACGGCCTGCAACTTAGCGAGCATCAACTTGCGAAAGTTGGTTCGCGAGGACGGCAAGTTCGACATCGACAGCTTCCGCCGAGCCTGTGCGATCTTCATCACGGCTCAGGAAATACTGGTCGATCATGCCAGCTATCCGACACCGGCCATCGCTGAGAACAGCCACTTGTTCCGGCCATTGGGTCTCGGTTACGCGAACCTCGGCAGCTTGTTGATGTCGTGGGGCATCCCATACGACAGCGACACCGGCCGCGGGATTTGCGGGGCCTTGACGGCGCTGCTCAACGGGCAGGCGTACCTCACGTCAAGTCGCATCGCGAGTACGATCGGGCCGTTCGCCGGTTACTCCGAAAATGAACAGCCGATGCTGCGCGTGATGCAGATGCACCGCGAAGCCGCGTACCGCATCGACCCGTGCTGCCCCGAGTATCTGCGAGACGCCGCTCAGCAAGTCTGGGACGAGTGCCTCGAATCGGGCCGCAAGCACGGCTATCGGAACGCTCAGGCAACGGTGCTCGCACCGACCGGCACGATCGCGTTCATGATGGACTGCGACACGAC
>CAZPUJ010000204.1:0-5635 GCA_964589725.1 uncultured Planctomycetaceae bacterium | reverse complement strand
TTTTGAGGACGCTCCAGCGGCAGCGGTGATTGATTGAGGTCCGATTGAATCTGCTGATACAGCCGATCGAACTTCTTCCACCAGTCGTCCGGAAAATCGACCGTGATGCGGACGAATGTCTGAATGACTTGCTTGGCCGTTTCCAACTCCGCCTGTTTCTTGGAGGTCGTCGACTGTGTCAACCCGAATTTCTGCCGACACAGGGCCGTGTTGTACCAGGCTTCAAACAGCTTGTCGCTGTACCGCTCTTTCGTCTCGTGGCGACCATCGGAGAGCAGTCGCTGCAGCCGCATGCTGAGATCGGTCCAGCCCCAAACTTGCACCTTGTCCCGATCGAGCGTGCCACCCTGGAGAGCCTTTTTCAAGAACTCCGACTTGCCCGTGAGTCCTTGATCGTGCCACACGTAAGCGGCTTCAAATTGCACGTCGGTGGCTTTCGGCCGTTCGGCTAGCAGTGTCTTGATCAGGCTTTCCGCCTGTTCGTAATTCTTCTGCCGCCGCAAGCAGTTGATAAGCCGCAAGCGGATACCGGCCAAGCGGTCTTTGTCGGCGAATTCTTTGTCCTTCTTGGCATGAGCCAGAATCGACTGGTACGTGGCGGCGGCTCGTTCAAAGTACATGGTCGATTCGCGCGCGTTGTCGAGCGTGGACTGAGCCAGTCCATAATACGTTTCGGCAACCCACGTCAGCGACGAAAAATTCTGATCGGCTCGCTTGTACATGTCGTCCAGAAACGTCTCGAACGAGCGGCGGACTTCGTTGAATCGCTGCGTGTCACCGATACCCCTGAGTCGATTGAGTTCCTTTTCAAGTTCGCGGCCCAATTGCACGTACACGGCGGTGACCGCGTCCGAGCCGCCGCTGTGCTCGGCGAGTTGTTCCAAGTTGGCCATGACTTCCCGCGCCGCGTCGAGCTGCTGTAAGCCGACTCGACCGCGCAGGAG
The DNA here is from genome assembly GCA_964589725.1 of uncultured Planctomycetaceae bacterium. Taxonomy (GTDB): domain Bacteria; phylum Planctomycetota; class Planctomycetia; order Planctomycetales; family Planctomycetaceae; genus CAYSHJ01. The sequence goes on along the minus strand of CAZPUJ010000204.1, from coordinate 4,691 downwards.
CAACTGGTACACATGCGAGGCGAACCGCGCGCTGCGAATGTTCGGATGCTGTGGCCGGCGTGTTTGGTCGTCGACCGAGACCGCGACCAGCACCGAATGCGGCAGCTTGTCCAACATGTCGATCGCCGCCTGGTATTGTCCGGAAGTCAATAAAATCTCGGCGAGAGCCGTCTTCGCCGCGACCAGTTCATCCGGCGTCTTGCCACTTTCGGGCAGTTTTTTCCGCGTCCGTTCGATACCGGCCTTGAGAAATGTCTCGGCATCGGTTCGCCACTTGGTCAGCTCATCGAGCGACGTCCGCTGCGTGATGTCTTCGTTCAGCGACGCCATCAAGAACTGTTGCCACAGAGCTTGTCCGGCCGCGCATTGAGCCTCGGGAAAGTTCTCCGCCGCTTCGGGGACTCTCAGAAACCACTCGACCGCGCGGCGCGGCTGATCGGTTTGGCTGAACGTGCGGCCCATCAACATGCGCGCCTCGTTCGCCTTGCCGTGCGACGGCCATTTGTTCGAGATGAACTCCGCCAGCCGCACCATCAACTGCACATCGACCTCACGTTGCGGCTTCAGTTCCGTCGGGACTTGATTGAAGCCCTTGATGTACGCCGCCAGTCCGAGGTAGGCCGCGTCGAGAGCCGCCTGCTCGTCTTGTTTGTCTTTCGTCGGACTGAATGCAACCGACTCGGCCGCGACCGCCGCCTCGTACGGCTTGTCGGCCAAGTAGTAGCCGTAAGCCAACAAGTACCGAGCCTGATGCACTTCGGCGCGCGGCGCGTTGCGGTCGGCCAAGCTCAGCGTCAGCCGCAGCACGCGAATCTGTTCTTTCAAGAGCTGCTTAAAATCGGCGCGCAGCTTGTCGACTTCTTCGCGCGGCCGCTTGTCGTTGCCCGCGGCGTCTAGCGACGTCTTCTTCTCGCCAACTCGTTTCACGAGATCACGACCGAGTGCGAGAGCCGTATCGAATTCGCGCGGGTCGTCCGAGCCATCCTTGCCGCGTTGGCGGAGTGACAGATCGCGAATACGTTGCTGCGCGAGATCGCGATACGGTCCCGGCCACTTCGTCAGCGTCTTGAGGTGCGTGACCGCCAGCCGCAGCAGCTTCTCGCGTTCAAGCGGCGACGTGCCCGAACTGTCGGCCAGCTTTTCTTGAGCGATCACCAACTCCCAACGGATCCCCTGACCCGCCTGGCTGCGCTGTTCAATCGGCTTGGCCTTCGCGAGCCATTCGTCCGCGTCGACGATCGCGAGTGCGAACTCGCGGCGGCGATCGTGGTTCAGGCAGATCATCTTGAAGTGCCGGACTTGGTCTTGCAGCGCCTTCAGCCCTTCGGGCGGATGAGTGAGCAACTCGGCATAAATGCCCAGTGCCCGCTGTGGGTCGTCCAGCTCTTCGTAGCACTTCGCCTCCCACATCTGCGCGTGCAGACCTCCGACCGTCGCGCGGTATTTCGTGAAGATGCCGCGAAACAGCTCGACCGCCTTCTTCGCGTAGAACTGATGGTTGGTTGAATCTTTGTCGTACGTTTGAGCTTCCTCAAACTGGCACAGCGCGACGTCCAACTGCGCCCGCATGTAAGCCACTTCCGCTTTTTGCCGGGCCTCGTACTTGGACGGCTCGGCGATTTTGTCGATGAATTTGGGAAACGCTTCCCACGCGGTCTTGTAGCCGTCGTGAGCCTTTTGAAAGATGTCGCGCGCTTGAATGACCCATTCTCGCGCGCGGTCTTGGTACTCGCCGCGGCTTTCTTGATTCGACGGCAACCGCGCTTGCAGGATCTCGACGCGGGCTTTGTTGAGCTGAATGTTCGCGCGTGTGCTGTTAGCCATCGCCGCCAACGGATGCTTTGGGCTTTCACGCGTGAATTGTTCGAGGAACTCCAGCGCTTGATCGAGCTGCCGCTGCTGCGTCTCCGGGCTGACCGAATGCCGAGCGGACTCGCTGAGCGTCATGGCTCGCTGATACGGCAAGATGGCTCGAATGTCCTGCGGCAGATCGGGGTGATCCTGTAACTGTTCCAAGTACATCATGGCCCAATCGAAATACTGTCGCTGCCGCAGCCCGTCGAGGAATTCTTGCACCGGCTCTGCCGCGCCGGCACCGTCGCGCGGATCGAGCATCAGCCCGACGACCATCGTCGCCATCAGCAGCCAGCGCATCCTCATGGCCATTCCCATCACCACGGCAAGACCGCCTTGTTTTGCGAACATCTTTTTGAGTGGGTTGCGGCGATGAAGATAAGTGCGGCTCACCCCCTTCGCAAGAATGGGGCTGCGGATGTTCCTACACCGAAGCCGTCGGATGAGTTTGGCGTTGACACCATTTCCGCACTTCGAGGCCTTGACTCGCAAAGTTGTCTGAAGGCTGCCGTTCTTCTTGGCAACCAAAACCGGTGTTCACGACAGGACGGGTGGTATCGGTCGTATGGGTTTCCGGGGATTGATCGTGCGGATGAGTTGTTCCGATGCCAACGTTGAAGTCGTTGTTAACTCAAGTTGTTTTTCGGGAATTCCCGCAAGTCTGCTGGCGAACTCATGATTGTGGGGCGATATTCGCCGCGACGGAAATGTAGCCCTCGCCTGCCCATTCTCCTCAGGCTGTGTCATGGGGTCCAGCGGATCAAATCCCCAAATCGATGCCGCTGTCAGATGACCGTCCTCCAGCGTTATGTCGCGCACTTTGAGTTTGTGTTGCCACCATTTGTTCCTGATCGGAGAAGCTCATGTTTCTGAACGCTTGGCTGAAGTCGCTGTGGAATCGCTGCCGGTCTCAACGTCGTTCGCGAACTCGCCTCAGCAGCAGTCGCATGGCTCGCTTGCACGTCAGCGAACTAATCGGCCTGCATTCCTCTGGCTTGGGAAATGGACGACTGTTCGAGAACGTCGAGAGTTTGGAAGACCGCTCGCTGCTGTCGGCGATCGTGACCACCGATCTGGCGGACTATGCGCCGGGGGCAACTGCCTACATCGCGGCGGAGGGGTTCGCGAGCGGTGAGACCGTGGAATTCCAAGTGCTGCATATCGACGGCACACCCAACAGCGGTGGTGGGCACGATCCGTGGCAGGTCGTCGATGGAAGTTCTGACGATCTGGACGGTGTGGCCGACGGCAACATTCAAACAACCTGGTACGTGGACCCGGATGATTCTTTTGGGAGCACCTTCCAACTCACAGCCACCGGACTCACGTCACACGAGCTCGCGCAGACGACCTTTACGGATGGTCAAATCATCAATTTCGTTTTGTTAAACGGTATGGCGTCCGTGACCGTCAGCGGGGGAGCCTCGATTAGTGCCCAAGTGGATGTCACGACAACCGGAACCGGTTCCAATGCTCGGTGGAGATCGACACGCTGGCTGATCGCATCGACCGCACCAACGGATATGGTGGCACAAGGCATGCTCGTTGACCACGCGAATCACGACGCTGCCGGAACCTCCAACGAGACCTTCAGCATCACGGCACCAACGGCCGGTGGAACATACAACGCGTATTTCGTCGCCTACAACGAGGATTCTGGCAATGGGACCGGTAGCTTCAGCTTGGTGTTCACGCTGTCGAATTGTGTCATTGTCCAGGACGTCACTGCCCCGACGGTGACGAGCATTGACGACGGGGACGCGGACAATCTGGTGCCAGTGAACGCGACGCAGACCTACACGGTGACGTTCAACGAGGACATCAACGCCGCGACGGTGACGGCAGTAGACTTCAACAACGCGGGTTCGGCGACGATCACAATTGGCGCGATTACCGAGACGACCGCCACATCGGGCGTGTTCACGGTCGAGGTGACCCCAACGAGCGGCGGCACTCTCATCCTGCGGATTCCCTCGGGGGCAGTGATCAGCGATGTGACCGGAAACAACTTGGTGACACCGGCGTCGGACAACGACACAGTGACGGTGAACAACGCGCCGGTGGCCGTGGACGACACGGCCAGTACGAATGAAGACACGGGCCTGACGCTGACGCAGGCCGACCTGAAAGGAAACGACACGGATGTGGATAACACGAACGCGCAACTTTCAGTGACGGCGGTTACGAACGCGGCCAACGGCATTGTGGTGCTCAACGGGGACGGCACGATCACCTTCACGCCGACGCTGGACTTCAACGGCACGGCGGGTTTCGACTACACGCTCAGCGACGGCAGCCTGACGGACACGGGGCACGTGACGGTCACGATCAACTCGGTGGCCGACATCACGAACGATTCGCTGACGACGAACGAAGACTCGGCAGTCACGGCCAATGTGATCACCGGTACCAACGCCGCGACGGCAGACACGTTCGAGAGCGGCTCCGCCGCGATCACCAGCGTGACTCAAGCAACCAACGGCACGGTGACGTTCGTGTCGACGGGCAGCGTGACCTACACGCCCAATGCCGACTTCAACGGCAGTGACTCGTTCACCTACACGGTCACAAGCGGCGGCGTCACCGAGACGGCGACGGTCAACGTGACGATCAACGCGGTGGCGGACATCACGAACGATTCGCTGACGACGAACGAAGACTCGGCGGTCACGGCCAATGTGATCAGCGGTACGAACGCCGCGACGGCAGACACGTTCGAGAGCGGTTCGCGGGCGATCAGTAGCGTGACTCAAGCAACCATCGGCACGGTGACGTTCGTGTCGACCGGCAGCGTGACCTACACGCCCAATGCCGATTTCAACGGCAGTGACTCATTC
>CAZPUJ010000203.1:0-5332 GCA_964589725.1 uncultured Planctomycetaceae bacterium | reverse complement strand
CTCGGTCGCTCAGGCGGATTGTCTCCAAGCGGCGCAGCACCTGCTGACGCTATCCGCCGACACCGTCAAAGGACTGCCAAACAACATCACTCTGCATTCCGCGGCGTGCTGGCTTCTGGAAGATGCGTGAATGAGAAGCGTTCCGAGCGTGAGATTGGAAAGCAACGGGATCAGCAATCATTCTATCAGCCGGAAGCTATCGTAGCGTCGCTCCCAACTTCGTGCCGCACGAGTCGATGATCGACTTCACCGCCGCATCGACTTCTTCGCTGGTCAACGTGCAATCGGCCGCGCGAAACGAGACGGTCAGCAAGTACGACTTCTTGTTCGCCGGGATTTGCTGGCCTCGGTACTGGCCGCCAAAGGAGACGACATCTAGCGTCGAGTCGGCAGTCGCGCGGACGACTTCGCTGAGTTGATCCCATGTCACTGCCTCGTCGAGCACGAAGTTGAGGTCGCGCACGATGCTCGGAAATCGCGGCAACTCAACGAAAACAGGGACAAGGTTCGGCTTCGCTTCGAGCACGTCGACATCAAGTTCCGCGGCGATCACCGCGTCGCGCAGGTCAAGCTTGTCAGTGACGTCTCGCGACAGCTCGCCAAGCCAGCCCCACGATTGGCCGTTCAACAAGATTTCAGCTCCTCGGCCGGGGACAAAGTGCGGTTGATCACTCGGCCGGACGGTGACGACGGCCTGCGGGTTCACTCGCTTGGCGAGCGACTCGATCACACCCTTGGCTTCCACGAATGACGCGCCCGTGACGAGTCCAACGCGACGCGGCTCGGCCGACGGCTCGCCGGGCTTGGCGGCCAGGAACACGGCGGCGATTTCGAACAGCTTCGCGTTGAAGTTGCCGTGCCGTTCGTTGTCTCGTCGCACGACCAACAAGCTGTGAATCAAGCTCGGCCGCAACACGTTCTCTTGCCGCCGTGACGAGTGATCAACGCTCAGCCGAGAGGGAATGTAGCCGGACTCGCAAGAGTTCGGCTGAATTCTTGCGAATTCAGCTACGGGTGAAATCAAATCCGCCAACTCTGTGCTGACAAACGACAGCGTGATCGTTTCGAAGAAGCCGGCGGCGGTCAGCGTGTCGCGAATGCGATCGGCAACTCGTTCGACAAGTGTCCTTTCGCTCAGCGACAGCGGGACGAAGACGTCTTCGGGGATCTTGTCGTAACCGTGAATGCGGGCGACTTCCTCGATGAAGTCAATCTCGCGAGACAAATCGCGTCGCCAGCTTGGCGGCAGATAATGCCGCGTGCCGTCCGCATCGGGTTTGTCGCAAGTCGGCTGGCAGCCAAGCGAGGTCAAAATGCGATGCGCTTCGTCGGCCGGAACGTCAATGCCCAAGACGCGACGAAACTGCGCGGGCCGCAGAGCAGTCGCTGGACGCAGGGTGATTGGCAGTTCGCCGGCCCAAATCGAACCGTCGAGCAAATCGCCGCCAGCGACTTGCAAGATCAGCTCGCAACAGCGGCGCGACGCCCAGTCCATTTGAGCGGAATCGACGCCGCGCTCGAAGCGGTACGACGAAGGGCTGTGCAAATTCAGCTTGCGTGCCGTCGCGCGAATCGACATCGAAGAAAAGTCAGCGACCTCGATCAGCACGTTCTTGGTCGAATAGCCAATTTCAGTATCGGCTCCCCCCATCACGCCGGCGATGGCGACGGGGCGTTCGGCGTCGCAGATCGCGCACATTTCGGGAATCAGCGAATACTCGTTGTGGTCGATCGCTTTGATTCTCTCCCCTGCCCTGCCTCGCCGCACGACGATGCGTCCGCCGCGCAGCTTGTCGAAATCGAACGCATGGAACGGTTGCCCACTTTCCATCAGGCAGTAATTGGTGACATCGACGACGTTGTTGATCGACGTTATGCCGATGGCTTCCAGCCGGTCGCGTAGCCATTTGGGGCTGGGGCCGATTTTCACTCCGCGGATCAGCCGGGCGACGTAGCGCGGGCAAAGATCGAGGCATTCGATGGCTACGCTCGTCGCCTTCTCAATCGGCTGGCCGTTGGACTTCACGTTGGCCGAGGGGATCGTCAGCGGTTTGTCAAAGAGGACGCTCGCCTCGCGCGCGATTCCGATGTGGCCGAGACAATCGGGGCGATTGCTGGTGACTTCGAGGTCGATGGCTTGGTCGTCGCCCTGCGGTTCGATGGACTCCAAATTCAGCCCGGCCATCATCAGCCGCTCGGCCGCTTCGGCAGGAGTCGCATCGAGCGAGACGTAGTCCTTCAGCCAATTCCAACTGACGATCATGTGAGTTCCGAGTTCTGAGTGGCGAGTACCGCGTACTAACGTAGTCTGAGATCAAGAGGCCCGCGAAAGAGGCGGCCAACGCTACAGGCGTAATCTAGGTGTTGAGCGATCATTCGAAAAGCTGCGCCACAGGTGTCGCCCTTCGATGCATGCTTGAATTCGTGGACGCGAAATACCAGAGTCGCATCATCCGCTGGATCGGAAAGTCGAATCGCCTGCCTTACTTCCTTTGACTCTGCGACAGCCTCCTTTTTCTCCTTGAATCGAAAAGGCACACGATGGCCAAGAAGAAAGCCAAATCGAAGGAACACATTCATTACCACAAGGACGGCAGCATCTGGTCTAAAGGTCCCACTCTTGGTCGATGTGGACGACTTGCGGTTCATAGCGGTTCTGTGGTTAATCGCCCAACAGTTATGTGAGCCGCGCGCGGCCTTTAGCGACCGGCGCAGCTCGTGTCATGCCGTAGCAAAATACCGCGACTGCAAGAAGTTGCCAATTCAAACTCGAAGGAATGAGCAGGTTGTTTCGCCGTGATCGGCGGCGCGCGGCCTATCTCCAAGATCCTCACGCTGGCGTGTCGGCGAGAATCGGGCAGCTCACGCGCGGGTGGCCGTGCTCGACGAGCGCCCCACCGGGAATGTGCAGGGGTTGTTGTGGTCGCCACATTCGCCAGAACGTGGGCGAGATGCTGGACTCATCCCACGCTCTGGCGAGCGTGGCGACTTCGCGAAATGGAGTTGGGTCGGACGTCCGTCATTGCCTGCCGTTGGTCGCTGGCGTGCCGGAGAATCCGAGGCCGTCGGCTTCGTTGACCATGTCTGCCGCGCCGCGATTGCGAAGAGCGATTCGTCGGAATGATTTCGCTCGCAACCGTCGAAGCGATCCATCGCGAATCACATGAGTTCGTTGTTGTTCAATCGGTCGCCGTTGGCCAAGATATGTGGCAGCTCTTCGCGATCGCATCTCAGGAACTTTGTCATGACCTACGAGCAATTGCCGGACGAATGGAAGGAATGGGTGGATCTCACGCCGCTCGAACGGTTCCGTCGCAGTGAGGAGTTGTTCGCTCAATACTTGGCAATGGGAGGCAGCCTTGATCCCGACCCCGATCCGACAAGTCCTTTCGACGATGCAGAAGCATCGAGTTCAGGCCCTGCTTATGGGCGGGCAGGCTTGCGTGTTTTACGGCGCAGCGCAATTTAGCAAGGACATCGACTTCACGTTGCTGGGCGAGGAGGCGAATTATCAACGCCTGCACGCCGCGCTGGCAGAATTACAAGCCGAACGGATTGCCGTGCCTCGATTCGATCCCGCGATCTTGGAGCGCGGACATGCCGTCCATTTTCGATGTCGAGCGACCGGCGTCGAAGGTTTGCGAGTGGACGTGATGACTCGGCTGCGCGGCCTGCCGGACTTCGCGACTCTGTGGGATCGTCGCACGACATTGGAAGACGCCGATGGCACCACCTACGAAATCATGTCTGTTGCGGATCTGGTTCAAGCAAAGAAAACGCAGCGTGAGAAGGACTGGCCCATGATCACGGCGCTGGTGGAGAACCATTACCACGCGCTTCACGATGAGGCGACCGCGGACCGAATCGAATTCTGGCTGACGGAGATGCGAGTCCCGGAGCGGCTCGCGGAGCTTTGCCAACGATTCGCGACAGAGTCTGCCGCACTCACGGATCGGCGACCGTTGTTGCAGATCGCTCAAGACGGCGACCTCGATGCGCTGCGAACTGCTCTGGATGCCGAGGTGCGGGCCGAGCAGGCGAAGGATCGCGCGTACTGGGAACCGCTGCGCAAGGAACTCGAACAATTCCGACATGCGGAGCGGACATGAATCGTGTGCCACCCACGTTCGCAACAAGCGAGTGGCTTCGCGAAATGGAGTTTGGTCGGACGTCCGTCATTGCCTGCCGTTGGTCGCTGGCGTGCCAGAGAAGCCGAGTCCGTCGGCTTCGTTGACCATGAGTTTGATTTGGAGCTGAATGATTTCCGACTTGGCCTCTTTGCGGCGTTTCAGTTGATTACGGAGCTTGGTCAGTCGCTCTTCGAGTTGGCTCAGGTCGGTCTCACGCGTCGACATGTCCTTGTCGAAGATCGCGACGATGGCGGCATCCAACTGTTTCGTGAGGTCGGCCTTCTTCGCAGCATCGTTCGTCTCGCGCAATTCCGTCATCAACTGCGTGATCTCTGATGGTGGCTGACGGATGAAGTCACTCCCGCCGACAACTGCTTTTTCTGCGAGCACGTCCCGCTTGGTGCTGTTCAGGCTGCCCGCAGCGTCCGGTGCAGCCGAAGTGTCCGGTAAGGACTTTGCGGGCTCATTGCCGATGCGGGTGGGTTTGAACTCGATTAAATCAAGTGGCAGCTTCTCACGCTTCAGCGCCGCAAGTTCGAGTGGGTGATCCTCGGGCAAGAGTGCGCGCTGCTCGCTCCGGATATTCAACGACAGAAAGAGCAAGACGGCCAACACCAACGCGATTCCTGGCCACACATACTTTTTCATGGGTTCTCTCCTTTCGAGGAATTGGAAGTCGAATTGTCATCGGGGCCGACAGACCACGACCTTTCCAGCCGAGTGACTGCGGCATCCGCGGCCTGCAACTCACTCGTCCACGAATCGTGAGCGGCACGAAGCAAGCTGGATTCCGGATCGGGACGGCCAGCGATGCTCATCAAGGAATGGTCGATCGCGGACAGTTCATTCGCAAACTCGGGCTGAACCGTGAGTCTTTCGAGAGCGACGTTGTCGGCACGGAGCGGGATCGCGTTTGTGGAACTCACCGCGTCTGGATGGTCGATGGATGAATTCGCAAGACGGAACCCGCCGGATGACCAGACGGTACCCGCCGCGGCGAGCACTCCCGCGGCGGTCAGCAGAGGCCAGCGGTGTCTGCTCAATCGGCGGAGCCAGCGGCGTGTTCGCCAGCGGCGCGGTTGCTGGAGGTTGCTCAGCGCAGCGGCCAGCGCGTGTTGTGCGTCGGTGGCCGAGGCGAAGCGGCGGCTCGGTTTCTTTTCGAGCAGCCGGTCGATCACGTCCGTCAGTTCGTCCGGGATGTG